>NZ_FRCW01000001.1:0-300000 GCF_900143055.1 Fibrobacter sp. UWR3
GTGACCCCGGGTGACACCGTCACGATCCACGTGAACCTCATCGCCCCGATCGCCATGGAAAAGCAGCTCCGCTTCGCTATCCGCGAAGGTGGCCGTACTGTTGGTGCTGGCTCCGTAACCGAAATCATCAAGTAAGGAAAAATCATGGCTGGTGAACGCATCCGTATTCGCTTGAAGAGCTTCGACCATCGTATGATCGACCGCTCTGCCCAAGACATCGTGAATACAGCTAAGCAAACGGGTGCCCGCATTGCGGGACCCATCCCCCTCCCGACGAAAGTCCAGAAGTATACGGTGCTCCGCTCTCCGCATATCAACAAGACTTCTCGTGAACAGTTTGAATCCCGTACGCACAAGCGTCTTATCGACATCCTCGATGCTACGTCGCAGACTGTTGATTCCCTCATGAAACTTGACTTGCCGGCTGGTGTCGAAGTCGAAATTAAGGTCTAATAACAATGAACGGTATTCTCGCAAAGAAGTTGGGAATGACCCAAGTGTTCACGGAACAGGGCGAATGCGTCCCTGTCACGGTTCTCGAAGCCGGTCCGTGCGTGGTCGTTTCCCACAAGACAGAAGAAAAGGATGGCTACAAGGCTGTCCAGATCGGCTTTGGTCTCAAGAAAGAACAGCGTGCCAACAAGGCTGAAATCGGCCACTTCAAGAAGGCTGACGTCGCTGTTCGTGAACACCTCGCCGAGTTTGACGTTGCTGATCTCGAATCCTGGCCGGTTGGCAAGGAATTCGGTGCAGCTGACTTTGCCGATGCGAAGATGGTGAACGTTTCCGGTATCTCCAAGGGTCACGGATTCTCTGGTACCATCAAGCGCCACGGCTTCCACAGCGGTCCCCGCTCTCACGGTACGCACAACATGCGCGAACCGGGCGGTACGTCTGCTCACTCCTACCCGGGCCGTGTTTTCCCGGGCAAGCGCATGGCAGGCCAGTACGGCAACAAGAAAGTGACCGTGAAGCACCTCCAGGTCGTCAAAGTTGATGGCGATCGCAACCTGATCTTCGTCCGCGGCGCAGTCCCCGGTGCAAAGAACAGCATCATCGTGGTGAGGAAAGACTAATGGCTAGTGCAAAGCTTTTCGCCGCAACAGGCGATTTCAAGAACGATATCGAACTCCCGAAGCTGTTTGATGAAGAAGTCAACAAGGTCTGCATGTACCTCCACATCAAGGCTATCCTGAACAACAACCGTCAGGGTACTGCCCAGGCTAAGAACAAGTCCTCCGTTAGCGGTGGCGGTCAGAAGCCGTGGAAGCAGAAGGGCACCGGCCGCGCTCGTTCCGGCCAGAACACCTCCGCTGTGTGGGTTCGTGGTGCTAAGGCCCATGGTCCGAAGTCCCATGACTACTTCGAGAAGGTGAACAAGAAGGTGAAGAAGATCGCCTTCCACTCCGCTCTCGCCTCCAAGGCCCAGGAAGGCAAGGTCGTCGTGTTCGAAGCCCTCAGCTTCGACGCCCCGAAGACCAAGGACCTCCTCGCCGTCCTCAAGAAGGCTAACCTCGAACAGCGCAACGCCCTGTTCATCGTGAGCGCGAAGGATGCGAACCTTTACCTCTCCTCCAACAACATTCCTTGGTGCCGTTGCGCCCGCGTCGAAGATGTCAATACTTACGACATCGTCCGCGCCAACAACGTCGTCATCTCCCAGGCTGCTCTCGCAGAACTTGAAGGAGGCCGCTAATGAAGGAAATTCGTGAAATCCTGCTTACCCCGCACGTGACCGAAGAAACCATGAAGAACATGGTGAATCCGCGTAACGACGTGCACAGGTACGTTTTCAAGGTTGCCATGAACGCTACCAAGACCGAAATCAAGGACGCTATCGAAAAGCGCTTTGAAGTGAAGGTCGACGCTGTGAACACCGCCATTACCCGCGGTAAGATCAAGCGCGTTCGCATGGTTCCTGGCAAGAAACCCAACTGGAAGAAGGCCTACATCACGCTGAAGGCCGGGCAAAAGATTGCCGAGTTCGAAGGAGTATAACTATGGGTCTGAAATCTTATAGACCGCTTACCCCGACGCTGCGCTACAAGCAGATTGGTGACCGCAAGGAAATTACGGCCGAAAAGCCGTACAAGCCGCTCACCGAAGGCATCAAGAGCAGCTCCGGTCGTAACAACGCTGGTGAAATCACTTCCCGCCGTCGCGGCGGTGGCCACAAGAAACTGTACCGTATCATCGATTTCAAGCGCCAGTTCGCAGGCATCCCCTGCACTGTCGAGACGATCGAGTACGATCCGAACCGTACGGCCCGTATCGCCCTGGTCAAGTACCAGAACGGCAAGCGCGCCTACATCGTCGCTCCGGCTAACGTGAAGGTCGGCGATGTGCTGAATTCCGGCGAAGGTGCCGAATTCCGCGTGGGTAACGCTCTCCCGATTCGCGACATTCCGCTGAACACCATGATCCACAACATTGAGCTGAAGCCCGGCAAGGGTGCCCAGCTGGTCCGCTCCGCCGGTGCCGCTGCCGAACTCGTCGCCAAGGACGGCAAGCTCTGCCAGGTCAGGATGCCGAGTGGCGAAGTCCGCTTCATCTCTGAAGATTGCCTCGCCGTTGTGGGCCAGGTTTCCAACATCGACCACATGAATGAATCCTCGGGCTCTGCCGGCCGCTCCCGCTGGCTTGGCAAGCGTCCCTCCGTCCGCGGTGTCGTTATGAACCCGGTCGACCACCCGCTCGGTGGTGGTGAAGGACGTACCTCTGGTGGTCGTCATCCGTGCTCTCCGTGGGGTAAGAACTCGAAGGGTGCAAAAACTCGTAACAACAAGCGTACCGATAAGTACATCGTGCGCCGTCGTCAGAAGAGGGCCTAATTCATGTCGAGATCCCTTAAGAAAGGTGCGTTCGTGGATTCCCACGTTCTCAACAAGGCCCAGGCTATGGCTGGCTCCGACAAGAAGCAGCCGATCAAGACCTGGTCCCGTCGTTCCACCATCGTTCCGGATATGGTCGGACTTACCTTCTCCGTGTACAACGGAAAGCAGTTCCTCCCGGTCTATGTTTCTGAAAACATGGTCGGCCATAAGCTCGGCGAATTCGCAATGACCCGCACGTTCCGCGGCCACCGCAAGACGGAAACCGCCGCTGGAGGTAAGAAATAATGCAAGCTGTTGCTAAAGTGAAAAACGTCCGTTACGGTGTGCGCAAGCTCCGCCGTGTCGTGGACCTGGTTCGTGGCAAGCGTGTTGACGAAGCATTCGCAATGCTTTCCATTCTCCACACCAAGACCAAGGGCGCCCCGCTCGTCGAGAACGCTCTCAAGTCTGCCGTCGCGAACTACAAGCAGAAGGCCGCTGGTGCGGTCGCTGCCGAAGAGCTCGTGATCAAGACCATCGCTGCCGATGGCGGTACGATCATGAAGCGTATCCACCCGCGTTCCCAGGGCCGTGCTTTCCGTATCGAAAAGCCGCTCTCTCACCTCACCGTCGTCGTCGCCGACAAGGAGAAATAACAATGGGTCACAAGAGTCATCCCAATGGTCTTCGTCTTGGCGTTATCCGCGGTTGGGAATCCAAGTGGTATGCCGAAGACAATTTCGCAGATCTTCTTTATGAAGACATCACCCTCCGTCGCTACTTGATGAAGCGCTTCGAACATGCCTCCCTCTCCAAGGTCGGCATCGAACGCACCGTCAAGAAGGTGAACGTGAACCTCTTTACCGCCCGCCCGGGTATCGTTATCGGTAAGAAGGGCGAAGAACTCGATCGCGTCAAGAGCGAACTCCAGTTCCTCACCGGTAAGGAAATCTTCATCAGCGTGCACGAGATCAAGCGCCCGGAAACGGATGCCAAGCTCGTCGCTGAAAACATCGCGCGTCAGCTCGAAAAGCGTATCTCCTTCCGCCGCGCCATGAAGCGCGCCATCCAGTCCGCTATGCGCCTGGGTGTCGAAGGTATCAAGGTGCAGTGCGGCGGCCGTCTCGGCGGTGCCGAAATTGCCCGCGTCGAGAAGTATGCCGAAGGCCGCGTGCCTCTGCACACTCTCCGTGCTGACATTGACTACGCGACTTCCATTGCTAAGACCGTCTATGGTGCCATCGGTATCAAGGTGTGGATCATGCACGGCGAAAAGATTGGCAAGGACGTCATGAACGACAACAAGAGAGAGAAGTAATATGCTGAGTCCTAAAAGAACATTACATCGTAAGCAGATGAAAGGCCGCATGAAGGGTGTCGCTTCCCGCGGCAATTCCATGGCCTTCGGCGAATTCGGCATTCAGGCTCTTGAAAAGTGCTGGCTGACGGCTCGCCAGATCGAAGCGGCTCGTATCGCTATGACCCGTAAGATCAAGCGTGGCGGTCGCGTGTGGATCCGCGTGTTCCCCGACAAGCCCATCACTCGTCACCCGGCCGAAGCCCGTATGGGTAAGGGTAAGGGCGGCGTCGAATTCTGGGTCGCCGTGATTCTTCCGGGTCGCATCATTTTCGAAATGGGCGGTGTTGAACGTGAACTCGCCATGGAAGCCCTCCATGTCGCTTCGCAGAAGCTCCCCCTCAAGTGCAAAATCATCGAAGAATCGGAGATCTAATGAAGGCACGTGACATTAAAAACGAACTGAGAGCTCTCGACGTGAAGCAGCTCAAGGAAAAGCTGGCTCAGTTGAATCTCGATTTGTTCAATTACCGCATGACTGCGAAGCTCGGTAATTTGGAAAAACCCTCTATGATTCAGGCTGCCCGCAGGGACATCGCCCGTATCAAGACCATCCTCAGCGAAAAGGCCAAGGCATAAGCCGGCAGGAGCAGGAAATGGATAGAAACCTTCGTAAAGTCAAGCAGGGAATTGTCAGTTCTGACAAGATGGACAAGACCATCACGGTTGTGGTTGAAAACCGCAAGCGTCATCCCATGTACAACAAGATCATGACCACCACCAAGAAGCTCAAGGCTCACGACGAAAATAACGAAGCGGGCGAGGGTGACCTGGTGGAAATCATGGAAACTCGTCCTCTTTCCGCAACCAAGCGCTGGCGTCTCGTCCGCGTGGTCGAAAAGAAGAAGTAAACTCCTGGAGTAAGGCGAATTATGATTCAAGAAGAAACCAGACTCGTCGTGGCTGACAACAGTGGAGCCAAGGAAGTCGCCTGCATCCGTGTTTTGGGTGGCACGAACCGTCGCTATGCTAGCATCGGTGATGTCATCAAGGTAGCCGTTAAGGACGCTATCCCCCAGAGCAAGGTGAAGAAGGGTTCCGTGGCCGACGCCGTCGTCGTGCGTACGCGCAAAGAAATCTCCCGTCCGGACGGAACGTTCATTCGTTTCTCGGACAACGCAGTTGTGCTCATCACCAAGGATGGCGAACCGCGTGGAACCCGTATTTTTGGACCGGTGGCTCGTGAGCTCCGCGAAAAGAATTACATGAAGATCATCTCCCTCGCACCTGAGGTTCTCTAATGGCAAACATCAAGAAGAATGATAACGTCAAGGTGATTTCCGGTGCCTTCAAGGGCAAGACCGGCACCGTGATTAGTGTCAAGGCCGGCAAGGTGACCGTCAAGGACGTGAACGTCTGCAAGCGTCACGAGAAGCCGAGCCAGACCAACCAAACTGGCGGCATCATCGAGAAGGAAATGCCCATCGACATTTCCAATGTGATGCTCCTCGAAGGCAACACGCCTGTCCGTACCCGCATCGTTCGCGAGAAGGGCAAGAAGGGCGTTCGTACCAGTGTCAAGACTGGAAAGGCTGTGTAAGGTAAAGAAATGAACCAGATGAAGCAATTTTATCTCGAAAAAGTCGTTCCGGCCTTGCAAGCAAAGTTTGCCTACAAGAACGTGATGGAAATTCCCCGTCTCCAGAAGATCGTGGTGAACATGGGCGTGGGCGCTGCCGCTCAGAATCGCAAGATTCTCGATGAAGCCGCTGAAACCCTCACGGCCATCACCGGTCAGAAGGCAGTCGTCACCACCGCGAAGAAGGCTATCGCCAACTTCCACCTCCGTGAAGGCATCGGCATCGGTGCCAAGGTCACTCTCCACGGCGACATGATGTGGGACTTCCTCTATCGTTTCATCAACATCAACCTCCCGCGTGTCCGTGACTTCCGTGGTCTTGCACGCCGTGGTTTTGATGGAATGGGTAACTTCACCCTCGGTATCAAGGAACAGACGATCTTCGTCGAAATCGATATCGATAAGATTTCTCGTACCTTCGGTATGGACATCTCCTTCGTGACTTCCGCCAAGACGGACGACGAAGGCCGCGCCCTGCTCGAAGAACTTGGACTCCCCTTCAGGAAGTAAGGTAATACCATGGCAAGCAGAAGAATGATTGAAAAATGCAAGCGTACCCCGAAGTATACCGTTCGTGGGTATAACCGTTGCAAGCGTTGCGGTAGGCCGCACGCCTTTATGCGCCGCTTTGGCCTTTGCCGTATTTGCTTCCGCGAAATGGCACTCGCCGGCGAAATCCCCGGTATCACAAAGTCGTCTTGGTAAGGAGAGTATAACTCATGGCAATGACAGATCCTATCGCCGATATGCTCACCCGCGTGCGCAATGCCTGCAAGGCAAAGCTCCCCGTGGTGGACATTCCTGCCAGCAACCTGAAGCGTGAAATTGCACGCGTTCTGCAGGAAAAAGGTTTCATTAAGAAGTTCGTCGTCGTCGATGACGGCAAGCAGGGTATCCTCAAGGTTCTGCTCCGCTACACGAACGGCGTTCCCGCAATCCAGGGCCTCCAGCGCGTCTCTACGCCGGGTCTTCGTCACTACGTTGACGTGGCCAAGCTCCCGCGCGTCCGTAACGGCCTCGGCTATGCGATTATCTCCACATCTAAAGGTGTGATGACTGACCACGAAGCCCGCGAACAGAAGGTGGGTGGCGAAGTTGTCGCAAAGGTCTGGTGAGGTAAAAGATGTCCCGTATCGGAAAAGCTATTATCAATATCCCGGCTGGCGTTAAAGTCGCCGTCAATGGTCAGAACATCAAGGTGGAAGGCCCCAAGGGCAAGCTGGAAACTACTGTTCATGAGCTGATTTCCATCAAGCTCGAAGGCAACCAGCTTTCTTTCTCCCGTCCGAACGATGAAAAGTTCTCCCGCGCTATGCACGGTACCACCCGCGCCCTCGTCGCCAACATGGTCGAAGGCGTTACCAAGGGTTTCGAGAAGACTCTCGAAATCGTCGGTGTGGGCTACCGCGTCGAACAGAAGGGCAAGGACCTGAACCTCGTTCTCGGTTTCTCCCACCCGGTCATTTTCAAGGCACCCGAAGGCGTCGAGCTCAAGGCTGTCGACCCGCTGAAGATTTCCATCTCCGGCATCGACAAGCAGAAGGTCGGCCAGGCTGCTGCAGAAATCCGCAAGTACAGGAAGCCTGAACCGTACAAGGGCAAGGGCATCAAGTACACCGGCGAAATCATCCGCCGTAAGCAAGGTAAGAAGACAGGTAAATAAGGGTAAACTATGACTGCAATTGCTAAGAAAAGAATCCAGTCCAGAATCGCACGCCATGCTCGTGTGCGCAAGACTGTTGTCGGAACTGCAGAATGCCCTCGTTTGGCTGTTCGCCGTTCCTTGTCCCACATGGTCGCCCAGATTATCGATGATGCGAACAACAAGTCTCTCGCTCAGGTCGCAACGACTGCCAAGGAATTCCAGGGCAAGTTCGCCGAAATGACGAAGACGGAACAGGCCAAGCAGCTTGGCCTCCAGATCGCTGAAATCGCGAAGTCCAAGGGCATTGAATCCGTGGTCTTTGACCGCGGCGGTTACATCTATCACGGTCGCGTTCAGGCTCTCGCTGAGGGAGCTCGTGAAGGCGGACTCAAATTCTAGTGAGGTACACTTTGGAACGCGAAGCTCAAGTTTCTGAATTTGAAGACAAGGTTGTACACATCAACCGTTGCGCAAAGACCGTCAAGGGCGGTCGCCGTATGTCCTTCTCCGCTCTCGTTGTCGTCGGCAACAAGAACGGCAAGGTCGGCGTGGGTCTCGGCAAGGCTAAGGAAGTTTCCGAAGCCATCCGCAAGGGTACCGAAGCCGCTCAGCGCAATATCGTCGAAGTCCAGCTCCTCGACGGCACCATCCCGCACGACATCGAAGTGAAGAGCGGTTCTACCCGCATCCTCCTCATGCCGGCTGCTCCGGGTACTGGCGTTATCGCCGGTGCTGCCGCCCGTGCTGTTCTCGAACTCGCCGGTGTGCGCAACATCCTCACCAAGATTCACGGTTCTTCCAACCCGAGCACTGTCGTCAGCGCTTGCCTGGAAGGCCTGATGTCCCAGAAGAACAAGCAGGACTGCGCCAAGCTGCGCGGTTTTGAAGCCTAAGGAGTAATACACCATGAAGAAAGTTCGTATTACTTTGATCAAGGGCACTGTTCGCCGCCTGCCGGTGCACCGTGCCAATGTGAAGGCCCTCGGCCTCCGCAAGATCGGACAGTCTGTTGAACACGTTTTGACCCCCAGCATCCAGGGCATGATCAATGCCGTGGCTGACATGGTGAAGGTCGAGGAGATCTAATAATGGAACTCAATACTCTCAATCCTGGCAAGGCTGCCAAGGGCAAGAGCCGCAAGCGCATCGGTCGCGGTCCGGGTTCCGGTTGGGGCACCACTGCTGGCCGTGGTCAGAAGGGTGCCGGTGCTCGTAAGAGCGCCCAGGCCGGTCGTGTCGCCTTCGAAGGCGGCCAGATGCCGATCCACCGTCGCATCCCGAAGCGTGGTTTCAAGCACGCCGGTGTTGAATTCCAGATCGTCAACCTGAAGAAGCTCGCTGGCGTTAGCGTCACGGACTTCGACGCTCAGGTGATGTTCGACCAGGGTTTCATCAAGGATATTGACAAACCGATTAAGGTCCTCGCTTTTGGAACCATCGACAAGGCAATCAACGTAAAGGTTAACGCTATCAGCGAAGCTGCAAAGTCTGCAATCGAAGCTGCCGGCGGCAAAGTCGAGATCGTCTAATGGAAGCTCTCAAGAAAGCCATAGATGCGTTCGTCAACGCGTTCAAGATAGCCGACCTGCGTAAGAAGATTCTCTTCACGCTCGCCGTGCTCATCATCTACCGCGTGGGCGCACACATCACAATCCCCGGAGTAAACGCTGCCGTGCTGGCAGAATACTTCAAGAACTCGAACAACCTGTTCGGCCTGTACGACTCCTTCACGGGCGGTGCGTTTGCGAAAGCGACCGTGTTCGCCCTGGGTATCATGCCTTACATTAGCGCGAGCATCATCATCCAGTTGATGGGCTCCGTTATCCCGGGCATCCAGATGCTCCAGAAGGAAGGTCAGGAAGGCCGCGCCAAGTTGAACCAGTACACCCGCTACTTTACGGTGGCTCTCGCCGCCTTGCAGGGCTGGGGCATTTCTGTGTGGCTTTCCTCCCTCAAGGTGTCCGTTTCCGGTGTCCAGGTTTCTGCCCTCGCAGACGACTTCGCCACCGGTGCCGGTAACATCGGTTTCCGCTTACTTGCTACCCTGACCTTCACCGCAGGAACCATCTTCGTGATGTACCTGGGCGAACAGATTACTTCGCACGGTGTGGGCAACGGTATTTCTCTTATCATCTTCGCCGGTATCGTCGGGGGCCTTCCGCGGGCCTTCCTCGCCCAATGGGAAATGTTCAAGGAAGATATCCAGCCGCTCGCTAGCGAAATCATCATTCTCGCTATCGTGGTCGTGATTATCGGATTTATCGTTTTCGTAGAGCAGGCGAACCGTCGCATTCCACTCCAAAGTCCTCGCAGGACTGTCGGCAACAAGGTCATGGGTGGCCAGTCCAGCTATTTGCCCTTCAAGGTGAATACCGCTGGCGTGATCCCCGTGATTTTCGCAAGCTGCATCATGTTCATTCCGGCCATGATCGCTTCCTGGTTCCCGAACGTCTCTGCGATGCAGTCGTTCGCCATCGCGTTCGTCCCGGGTCACCTGTCCTACAGCGTGATCGACGCGCTCCTTATCATATTCTTCACCTTCTTCTACACGGCAATCCAGTACAACCCTAACGACATTGCCGAAAACCTGAAGAAGTCTGGGGGATTCATTCCGGGAGTTCGTCCGGGCAAGCAGACGGCCGAATATATTGACCACGTTTTAACCCGAATTTCTCTTCCCGGGTCGCTTTACCTCGCTTTTATTAGCGTTGCGCCCTGGTATCTGAAAGACGCCTTCGATATGAGTTTCTATATTGGGGGCACCTCGGTACTTATCGTGGTCGGTGTGGCGCTGGATACGCTTCGTCAACTCGAAGCCCAGTTGCATACCAAGAATTATGAAGGTTTCTTGAAGCATGGCCGCATTCGCGGCAGGATGGCATCTTAGTGGCTAAAGAAGAAGGCATTCAAGTAGAAGGCGTTGTGTTGGAGGCTCTCCCCAACGCATTCTTCCGTGTCCAACTCGGAAATGGTCACGAGATCCTCGCACATGTTTCAGGAAAGATGCGTCGGCATTTCATCCGAATTTTGCCGGACGATAAAGTGTTGGTAGAAATTTCTCCCTACGACCTCAATCGTGGAAGAATCACTTACCGTTACAAGTAATAGGTATTTTCAAAGAAGGTCAAACCTATGAAAATCAAAGCCTCCATCAAACCCAGATGTGAAAACTGCAAGATCATCCGTCGCAAGGGTGTATTGCGCATCATCTGTTCGAAGAACCCCCGTCACAAGCAGAAGCAGGGATAAGGAGATCGTATGGCACGTATAGCTGGTGTCGATTTGCCGAAAAACAAGACCGTCGAGTACGGTCTCACGGCAATCTATGGTGTCGGTCTGTTCACCGCAAACAAGGTCTGTGCTCAGCTGGGCATCGACAAGAACAAGAAGTGCGATGACCTCACCGAAGAAGAACAAGGTAAGATTCGTCATCTTCTCGAAGACGAATACTCCGTGGAAGGTCAGCTCCGCGCGGAAGTTACCCTGAACATCAAGCGTCTCTTGGATATCGGTTGCTACCGTGGTATCCGCCACCGCAAGGGCCTGCCGGTCCGCGGTCAGCGTTCCCGTACCAACGCCCGTACCCGCAAGGGCCCCAAGAAGACTGTGGCTAACAAGAAGAAGTAAGGAGATTCGTCGTGGCTGAAGAAGAAATCAAGGAAACCGCTGCCGCTGCTGAAGCTCCGGCCGCAGCCGCTACTGAAGAAGTTAAGGTCAAGAAGGGCAAGAAGCGTATTGACATCCAGGGCATCGCCTGCGTCAACGCCACCTTCAACAACACAATCGTCTCTATCACCGACGCTCGTGGCAACGTCGTCGCTTGGGGTTCCCCCGGTAACTCCGGCTTCAAGGGCTCCCGCAAGAGCACTCCGTTTGCCGCCCAGCTCGCTGCCGAAACTGCCGCCCACAAGGCTTTCGACCTCGGCATGCGCAAGGTGGATGTCCGCGTGAAGGGTGCCGGTGGTGGCCGTGAGTCCGCCGTCCGCGCTCTCAAGAATGCGGGCCTCGAAGTTCTCTCCATTCGAGACGTGACGGGTATTCCGCACAACGGTTGCCGTCCTAAAAAGAAGAGAAGGGTCTAATCCAAAGAGGTATCGCCTATGATGTGGAAATCACTTCAGATGCCGCGTAGCTTCCAGAAGGTGGAATCTAGCGAAGACGGTCGCAAGGCCAAGTTTGTTGTCGAGGCTCTCGAAAGGGGCTGGGGCATCACGCTCGGTAACGCTCTCCGCCGTGTGCTTCTTTCCTCCCTGCAGGGTGCGGCAATCGTCTCCGTGAAAATCGAAGGCGTTGAAAAGGAAATGTCTACGATTCCGGGTGTCAAGGAAGATGTCACGGATATCATCCTGAACTTGAAGAGCATCCGCGTGAAGCTCCTTTCCGACCATGACGAAACACTGCACCTGGATATGTCCGGTGACGGCGAAGTCACGGCCAAGGACTTCATGGACAATCCGAACGTGGTCATCCTGACCCCGGATGTCCATATCGCGACATTGAACGGGAACGCTTCGCTCTCCATGGATGTGAAGATCTCCTGTGGCCGCGGTTTTGTCCGTGCCGACGAATTGAAGGACAAGGACGCTCCGATCGGCGTTATCGCCACGGACGCTAACTTCAACCCGGTGCAGCAGGTCGCGATGCACATCAGCGATACCCGCGTTGGACAGCGTACCGATTTCAACCGCCTGGAACTCGAAATCACGACTGACGGCTCCATCGATCCCGAAGACGCCCTCGCATACGCTGCGAAGCTCCTCGTCGATCACCTGGAAATCTTCATCAACTTCGAAGGCGACCTCGAGAGCCCCGAAGAAATCGAGATGGACGAAGAACGCCAGCGTATTGCGACGCTCCTGCGCACCCGCGTGGAAGAACTCGAACTCTCCGTTCGTTCCAGCAACTGCCTGCGTATGGCCAACATCCATACCGTCGGCGAACTTGTGCGCAACAAGGAAAACGATATGCTCAAATACAAGAACTTCGGAAGGAAGTCCTTGGTGGAACTTAACGAGGTATTGACCTCCATGGGCCTTTCTTTTGGCATGGACGTCGATGACTACTTGAAGGATTAACAATGAGACACGGTGTAAAGAACAAGAAACTGGGCGTGAACGCCCAACACAAGCGTGCCATCCTCCGCGCCCTTGCTACCTCCATTATCGGTAAGGGCATGGAAGCCGAACAGTCTGCCCGCTACGTGCGCACTACGCTCCACAAGGCAAAGATTGTCCGCTCCAACGTGGACCGCATGATTACCTACGCGAAGAAGGGCGACCTTTCTGCCCGTCGCGAAGCTGCCCGCTTCATCACGAGCCCGAAGGTGCTGCAGGACCTGTTTGCTACCATCGGCCCGCGCTACGCGACCCGCAACGGTGGCTACACTCGCATCATCAAGCTCGGCCCGAACCGCGCTGGTGACGCTGCCGAAATGGCCCTCATCGGCCTCGTCGAAGACGAGATCGTCGTGAAGGAAAAGAAGGCTGCTGAACCCGCCAAGTCCGATGCCGTGAGCATGGTCGAAGGCGAAGGCAAGGCTTCCAACTAAGGCACAGCGCTTTTGCGAAAAAGGTCCGGCGTAAAAGCCGGACCTTTTTCGTATAGAAAAATGACACGGGAATGACTCTGTAGGCACGCTTTTTTTGTATTTTTGTAGAACGTCTATTTTATTGCTGGTTAATGAATTATGTCTAGGTTCGCGACATTTATCCTGTTCCTGTCTGCTTTTTGCGCCCTCTCGTTTTCGGCGACGCTCCCGAGCGGTGTTACCGGCGTGACCCAGCAGGGAATCCAGCCCAGGAGCAGCGTGACGCTTGCTCCCGCGTATTCGGAAGTCACCGTCGATTCCACGTACAAGCTGGGGCCGGGCGACTTTCTCGATATCGGGCTCGAGAACAACTACCTGACGGTGCAGATTTACCCGGACGGCTATGTCGCAATCGAGGAATGCGGTTCCGTGAAGGTGGCGGGCAAGACCCTCGCCGAGGCCCGCGAACTTATCCTCGACCTTGCATCGAAGCGCTACAAGCGCGAGTACTGCTACGTGCAGCTTTCGGCCCTCAAGCGGTTCCGCGCGAGCATCATGGGCGCGGTGGTGCACGTGGGCCAGCACCCGGTGGACCCGCAGACGCGCCTCAGCTACTTTATCCGGCAGGCGGGCGGTCCGCTCCCGACCGCGAACCTGGAAGACATTACCCTTATTAGGAACGACGATACGCTGCATATCGACTTCAACGCGATATCGACCAAGGGCGATTTCGCGAGTGACCCGATTATAGAGCAGGGTGACCGGATATTCGTGCCCTACCAGGTGATGGGCGAGAACGTCGCGCTCCTGTTCCCGGGTTACCGCACGAGCGTGCCCTACAAGGAAGGGCGCACCATTCAGGAATACTTCGAGCTTTCGGGCGCCGGCCGCCTCCACAACTACGGCTACAAGGCCGTGTGCGTGCGCGAACCGGGTAGCGACCCGCGCTGGATTCCCATAACCGAGATGAGCAAGACCACGGTGCAGGCCAACACGGAACTCGAGTTTACCGTGAAGGAGATGCTCGTTTACGTGGGCGGCGCCGTTGCCCGCATTGGGCAGGTGGAATACAACCCGAGCTGGCACGCCATCGACTACATCGCCGCGGCGGGCCTCAACACGATTTCGGGTACGTGGAGCCAGGTGAAGGTGTGGCGCGGCAACAAGCCCGACCCGCTGAAGCTGAGCGTTACCGAGGACCCGATTCTCCCCGGCGACTACATCGAGATTCCCAAGAGCCGCTACGAGGCGTTCAAGGACTTTACGCTGTTCCTCGCCTCGCTCCTCACGGTCGTGTCATCGGCCTTCATCATCTACGCCAGTTACAACAAACAGTAGCGCACTATGAAACAAGAGAGTTCAGGATTTATCGAAGTCTGCCTCAGGCTCATCAACAGCAACCTGCGGCACTTTTGGCTGTGCGCCTCTATCGTGATTATACCTACGCTCGCGGTGTTCGCCCTCGTGATGTGGGTAATCGAGCCCACGTACCGTTCCAAGGCGATTGTCACTCCCCCCTCGGCATCGAAGACGAGCCTCCAGGGTCTGGGCAGCCTTCTGGGCGGGGCTTCGGGCGGCCTCAGTTCGCTTCTCGGTTTTTCGTTCAGCGATAACGACGCGAACGCCGTGTGGACTATCCTCAATTCGTGGGAACTCCACAACATGGTCATCGACAAGTTCAACCTTGCCGAGCACTACGAGTTCGACGGCAACTTCCATGCCGACCTGCTGAAGGAATTCCGCAAGAACTTCAGCCTCGACTGCAACAAGGAAAGCATGTTCGAGGTCGCCATCGAGGACAAGGACTACAAGCTTGCCGCCGCCATGGTGCAGTTCATGCTCGACAAGGCGGATTCCGCGTTCAACGCGTTCAAGACGGCGCAGGCGAAGCAGTCGAGGGAATACATGCAGTCGCGCCTGGATTCGTGCGAGCATGCGCTCGACTCGCTGTTGCAGGGCTTTACCAAGTTCCAGGTGGAACACGACTTCTACGACCCGGAAATCCAGCTGGAATCGACCATCAAGTATTTGGGCGAACTGCAGAGCAGGCGCGAGGAACTCTCGATTGAACTTGCGTTCGAGAAGGCGGACCGCGGCGAAGGCAGCAAGCGCTACGACGAACTTTCCAAGCGCTACAAGAGCGTGAACTCCGCGTTGAACGGCGCCCTCAACGGCAAGCAGAAGAACGTGGGCGTGGTGTCGCTCAAGAAGTCTCCCGAACTGACGGCCGAGTACATGCAGTGGAAGGCGCAGATAAAGATTCAGGAAGCGCTCTATAAGATTCTGCGCCAGCAGAGCGAGGAACTCCGCATGGAGGAATCCAAGATGCTCACCAACCTGCACGTGCTGGAAGCTCCCTGGGAAAACGACAAGAAGGTCGCCCCCCTGCGCGGTGTGACCCTCATCTTTACCGTGTTCGTCACGTTCCTCATCGCGACGATTGTTGCGAACACGCTCGACTACCTCAAGGAAGAGGAGGCGCGCGGTTCATCGGTCGCCGAGCAGTGGAAGGCGTTCAAGGGGTTCTTCAGAAAACAGAAGGCATAGCCTATGTTTCACTGGATGGCTGTTTATCCGGTAACGTGCGCGCTCCTTCTGGTAGTGCTCTTTTGCCTGTTGCAGTCGTGGCTCCTGAAGAAGGACTTCTTTAGTCCGGTGACGGTTTATTGTTTTTCGCAGTGCATAACGCTAGCGATTGCCTACCTGCAGATAGACGCGTTCATGTCGGATTTCAAGCCGCTCACCTGGATGGTGTGGATACTCGGGCTTGTCGCCTTCTGTTCGGGCTGCTATGTCGCGAAGCTTTCGGCGAAGGCGCGCTCTCTCCCGGTGCGCGTCGTGGAGGCGACTCCCCCGCAGGGCTACAACTGGCGGCTCCACCTGGTAATTTCGTTTTTCCTGTTTGCTTTGTTCCTTGTGGGCGTGGTAAAGATTATCGCGGTCGCGGGGAACCTCATCATATTCACCGAGAATCCGGGCCGCTGGATGAGCAAGGACGTGAGCTACGGGTACTTTCCGCTGCTGTTCAGTAGCGGGCCACTGTGCGTGCTCATGTTCGGGGTTGCCGCGTTCAAGAAGTTCAACGATGTGGTGTGGGTGAGGCGCGTCTCGTTCGTGATGGTGTTCGTGGTGATTGTCGTGAACCTGCTTGCCTACCCGAACCGCACGGCGCTCTTTTTCAACCTGGGATTCTTGATGATTCTCATCAACTATCTCTACAAGCGCATATCGCCGCTCATTATCCTTATCGCGATGGCGGTTGCTATCCTGAGCTTTGTCGCCATCAGTAACCTGCGTAACCAGTACGGTACCAAGGGGGTCGAGGACAAGGCGCTCGAGGTGCTGGTGGTGCTCCCGTACAAGTACGTGGCCAACAACTACTGGAACATGGACTACGCGATAAACCCGCCCAACGACGACGAGTACCACCCGCATACCTACGGGCTTGATTTTTTGAGCGGGTTCCTCGAGTTTTTCCGCATCCCGGGGAGTTTCAGGAATTCGTTCGGCTGGGACGACGCGTTCAACGAGAGCATCCAGAAGGAGTACGGGTTCAACACCGTGAACTACCTGTGGGATGTCTACAAGGATTTCCACCTGCTGGGAGTGCTGTTCTTCCCGTTCCTGTGCGGCATAGGCCTTACGGTTCTGCACCTGAAGCTGTGCAGGCCGTTTACGCCGAGGCAGGTGATGTTCCACGTGTTCTTTATCTACTTCGTGGGCTGGTGGTTCTTTACCTCGGGCTACAAGCAGAGCATCTACTGCATGTGGGGCGTGGCGATATACCTAGTGACTACGATATGCTCTAGGCCCGTGGAACTTTCGCAGGAAGGCGGCGAGCCTGCGGGCCAGTCGCCTGCAGGGCTTGCAGACGCGACTTTCAAAAACGGGGATGTGCGGGAATGCGCCCCGGAGTGCCTACCAGCGGATGCGCCGCTTGAGGGTGAAGTAGAATGCGAGCGCGACGGTAAGGAAGACGTCGCCCGCTAGGGTGAGCGCGGGGATGCATTCGGGCGCGAACATGCCCGACCCGTAGTAGCACACGCCGATATTGAAAATGCCTCCGAGGGCTATGAGCGTGCAGTAGAGCGCCATGCGGCGTTCCTTGAGCAGGGTGGATATCATGTTCATGCGGATGGCCTGCAGTATGAGCGAGCAGGTGAGTATGCGGAGGCAAAGCGAACTCGTGTATAGCACGTCGCTTGTCCAGGGCGCTGCAAAGAAGATTATCTTGAGCGTCCATTCGGGGAACACCGAGAACGGCGTGCTCACCGCGGCTATAAAGAGGGTGAATATCCCGATGTCGCGCAGGTGGAGCGTGCGGCTGTCGGTCTGGTGGAGCGATATGAGGCTCGACGATATGAAGTGCACCATGAGCCCCGACGCCAGTATTATTAGTTTATGCGCAAAGTTGTACGAGCCGAGGAATTCGGGAGTTGCGGCATGCGATGCGGTGTATAGCCCCACCGGCAGGTAGGCGAAGCTTGCGATGCTCGCGATGGCGTAGGGGACCGCGGATTTGAACATGAGGGCGAAGAACCTGCGCGCATGCCTGCCGATAGAAAGGACCGCCGGGGTGAACGCCTGCCGCACGCCGAACCCGAACGCGGGCAGTGCCGCGAGCACCATCGAAAGCGCGATGGGCGCGATGGAATCGAAGCGGAGCGCGCAGAGTGCGATGCCCATGATGGCGGTGTACGATACGGTGTGGAGTATTTTCGAGATGAGCAGCTTTTTCCAGAAGTTTCCGCAGATGAAGTACCAGTCGAAGAACGCGTGCTGGAACAGTAGCCCGAAGGCAAGAATGAGTTCGCCCCAGAAGGCGGGGTGGTCGTGGCGTGCGACAATCGCGAAGATGACCATCGCGCTGGCGGCGATAGCCGTGGTGAGGAGCCTCAGCTGCAGCACATTCCTGAACAGCCTGCCCTCGGTGGCCCTTTTCCCGAAATAGGCGAGAATGAGCGTGGCCATGCCGAAATCGGCGAGCGCGCAGAATATGGTGTAATCGCTTTGTAAGATTCCGAAATATCCGAAGTTGACAATTCCGAGGTTATTTGCGATAATATTCTGTACAAGGACGGAAACGCCTTGTATGAGTATGTTCACCAAGGAAATGAAAACGCCGATCTTTATGTTCTTGAATACTTGCAACGAGGGATAAAATAGATGTTTTGCTCGCAAATGTTTTGGACTTTTTCTAATTTTGGGTGCGGAAACGCGAAAGTGGCGGAATTGGCAGACGCGCCAGACTTAGGATCTGGTACTTCGGTGTGAGGGTTCGACTCCCTCCTTTCGCAGAGAATTTCAAATTAAACCGCATATCGGAGTCCATAATGTCCGTTGAAATCAAAGAAACAAGCGCAACCGTGCGCACCCTCGAAGTCGCAATCCCGCAGGCCGACCTTGAAGCCCCCTTCGAAAAGAAGCTTTCCCAGTACAAGAAGCAGGTGGCCCTGAAGGGTTTCCGCCAGGGCATGGTCCCGAAGGCGATGATCCTGAAGCAGTTCGGTGACGCCATCCGTCACGAGGCCGTGAACGAGACCGTCGACAAGGTTGTGGGCGAGGCGCTCAAGAACGCGAACATTATCCCGGTCGGCCAGCTCAAGGTCACCAAGTTCGAAGACAACAAGGAAGCCGGCGTCGCACTGACCCTCGAAGTCGAAATTGACCCCGAAATCGACATCAAGGGCTACGACAACACGGGCATTACCGTTCCCGATACCGCCGTGCACGAAGAGGAAGTCCAGGAAGAATTTGACCGCCTGGTGAAGATGTGGAGCAAGGACGAGCACGTCGACCGCGCCGCGGGCAAGGGCGATGTCGTCGTGGGCAACTACATCGAGGTCGTTATCGACGGCGAAAAGCAGGAACTCCCCGAAAACAAGGAATTCCGTAGCCTGCTCGGCGAATCCGCCTCTCCGGGATTCGACGAGGGCCTCATGGGCGTCAAGGCGGGCGACAAGAAGGAAATCAACTTCAAGTACCCCGATGACCACAAGGACGAACGTTACCGCGGCAAGACCGCCCAGTTCAACGTGGAAATCACCGACGTGCGCGAAATCGTGCCGCCGACCTTCGACGAGGAATTCTGCAAGCAGGTGGGCGTCAAGGACGTCGACGAACTGAAGGCCAACCTCGCCGAGAGCCTCGCCAACCAGAAGCAGGATGCCGCCAAGACGAAGGCCGTGAACGAGGCTATCGACAAGCTTATCGAGCAGAACCCGTTCGAGGTGCCGAACGCCCGCGTGCTCGACCTCATCAGGTGGTCGCTCAACCGCAACGTGCAGGACGAGAAGGACGCCGTCGAGCCGACCGAAGAACAGGTGAAGACGCTTTCTCCCGAGGCTATCCGCGAAATCAAGAAGCACCGCATTCTCGACTTCGTCGCCACGAAGGAAAAGCTCAAGGCGAGCCAGGCCAAGGTGGACGAACGCCTCCAGCAGATGGCGAATGCCTACCATATCGGCTTCGAAGATTTGAAGAACCATTTCCGCCAGAGCGGCAGAATCAACCAGCTGCGTGACGAACTCCGTGTCCAGATGGCTGCGGACTTCATCGTGGGCATCCGCCCCGCTGCCGAAGAAACCAAGTAAAAGAGGTTAGTTAATGATCATTCCTACCGTCATTGAGACCACCGGGCGTGGTGAACGCGCCTACGACATCTACTCCCGCCTCCTCAAGGAGCGCATCATCTTCTTGGGTACGCCCATCAACGATGAAGTGGCGAACAACGTCATGGCGCAGCTGATTTTCCTTGAGTACGAGAACCCGGAGAAGGATATCACGCTGTATATCAACAGCCCGGGTGGTTACGTGTCGGCAGGACTTGCCATTTACGATACCATGCAGCATGTTCGCCCGAATATCGCGACCATCTGCATCGGAAGCTGCGCCTCGATGGCCGCCGTGCTCCTTGCCGCGGGTACCAAGGGCAAGCGCTATGCGCTCCCGCATTCCCGCATCATGCTGCACCAGCCGTCGGGTGCCGCTACCGGCCAATCTACCGATATCCAGATTACCGCGAAGGAAATCGTCCGCACCAAGGATACCCTCACCGAGATCGTGGCGAAGCATACGGGCAAGTCTATCGATGAAGTCCGCGCGAAGACCGACCGCGACTTTTACATGGGGCCCGAGGAAGCGAAGTCCTTCGGCGTTATCGACGAAATTTTTATTCCGCGTAAAGAGGGAGTGTAGCGCTCATGTACCGTAGCGGGAAAAACCATCCGACCGTGACATGCAGTTTCTGCGGAAAGCCCGCGGAACGTGTCGAGAAGATGATTACTGGCGCAGGTGTCCAGATTTGTAGTGACTGCGTGGCGATGTGCCACCGCATTATCGAAGAGGACAAGTCCCGCTCGATGCAGGAGAGGGCCAAGGCGGATGCTGCCGTGCAGAAGCCGCTCCCGCTCCCGACCGAAATCAAGGCGCACCTGGACGAGTTCGTGATTGGCCAGGACCAGGCGAAGATTGCGCTCTCCGTTGCCGTCTACAACCACTACAAGCGCTTGCGTTACAGGCAGGCCCATGCCGATGCGCCGGGCGTCGAGGTGGAAAAGTCCAACCTGCTCCTGGTGGGCCCCACCGGTAGCGGCAAGACGCTCCTCGCGCAGACCATGGCGCGCTTCCTGGACGTGCCCTTTACCATTGCCGACGCCACGGTGCTTACCGAGGCGGGCTACGTGGGCGAGGACGTGGACAGCATTATCGTGCGCCTGTTGCAGGCTGCCGACTACGATGTGGCCCGTGCCGAGCGTGGCATCATCTTTATCGACGAAATCGACAAGATTGCGCGCAAGACCGCGAACCCTTCCATCACTCGTGACGTGAGTGGCGAAGGCGTGCAGCAGGGTCTTTTGAAGCTCCTGGAAGGAACCGTTGCCGCAGTGCCGCCGAAGGGTGGCCGCAAGCACCCCGAACAGCCGCTGGTGCAGGTGAATACCAAGAACATCCTGTTCATTTGCGGTGGCGCCTTCGAGACGCTCGACAAGATTATTGCCCAGCGCGTGAACAAGGGTGGCATGGGTTTCGGCGCCGATATCCGCAGCGAGAAGGACAACACGCTGAGCGAGCTGTTCCAGCAGCTGGAACCCGACGACCTTATCCGTTTCGGGCTCATTCCCGAAATCGTGGGCCGCTTGCCGATTGCGGTTGCGCTCGAGGAACTCGACGAGTCTGCATTGCTCAACATCCTGACGCAGCCGAAAAACGCGCTCGTGAAGCAGTTCAAGAGCCTGTTCGAGATGGACGGTATCGAACTCTCGTTTACCGACGACGCCCTCAAGGAAATCGTGCACGAGACGATGAGCCGCAAGACCGGTGCCCGCGGGCTCCGCTCCGTCATGGAACGCACCCTGCAGAAGGCGATGTTTACGATGCCCGGTTCCGACGTGAAGAAGCTCGTGGTGACCGCCGATACGGTGAAGAAGGGACTTGCCGTCGCTTCCGAGGAAGCTTCTCCCGAGGACAATTCCGTGGAGTTCGGCGGGGTTGCCGACCTTTCGGAATCCGAGTTCGTGAAGGATTCCCCGCGCCGTGGCCGCAAGAAGGCTTCGTAGGGCTTGCTGAAAAAATGTTCTAGCGGTTGCCGCGGGAATTGCGGCAGCCGCCTTTTGTTTCTTTAAGATACTATCTTTGCAGTGTATGAACTTTGATTTTTCGAAAACGTATCCGCTGCTCCCGCTCAGGGATGCCGTGGTGTTCCCGCACACGACCCGCCGTATTTTGGTGGGCCGCGACATGTCTTTACGCGCGCTTGAATTTGCCGAAAGCCACAATAATGAAATAGTCCTCGTTGCACAGAAGGACGTGACCGTTGAAGAAATCCAGAACCCGATGCTCGACCTGTATTCGGTGGGCGTGATTGCGCATGTGAGTAACGTGATGCCGTTCCCGAACGGCTGCGTGAAGGTGGTGCTCGAGGGCGAGGAGGTTGTGGACCTGCGCTCCATCCTGATGAACGACGGCTTCTTGAACGTGACGGTTTCCCCACGCAAGATGCGCATCGGCGCTAAGGACAAGACCTCCCTTTTTGACGAGGTGCTTACGCGCTTCCGCGACTACGCGACAAAGAGGAACATCGCCGAGGGCATGGTCGATGCGTTCTTCGGCATGGAAAACCAGCTGGACGCCTATTACGGTATGATTCCGTTCTTGCAGGTGTCGCTTGCCGAGAAGCAGAGCTTTCTGGAGATAGCGACGCTCGACGAGATGTCGGCGAAGCTGCTTGCGCTGATGGACGTTTCCGAGGACAACGAGAACGTGCTCGTGCGCGTGCAGCAGAGCGTGCGCCAGAAGATGGCGCAACAGCAGAAGGAATGGTTTATCTCCGAACAGATCCGCCAGCTGCAGGATGAACTGGACGGTGATGGCGAAGGGGCCTCGGAACCCGAACAGCTCTTGAAGAAAATCAGGGCGAAGAACTTTACCCCGGCAATCGTGGAAAAGCTTGAGGACGAGATTAGCCGCATGAAGCTCATGCAGCCGACCTCGCCGGAATATGCGGTGAGCCGCAACTACCTCGACTGGTTTTTGAACCTGCCCTATGGCGTGTACACCGACACCGTCCTCAACATGAAGAAGGTGAAGAGCGAACTCGATTCCAAGCACTTCGGGCTCGACAAGGTGAAGGAACGCATCATGGAATACGTCGCGGTGCTCAAGCTCACTGGGACCGAACGCCGTTCTCCGATTTTGTGCCTTGTGGGGCCTCCCGGCGTGGGCAAGACGACCCTCGTGGAATCGATTGCGAACGCGATGCAGCGTAACTTTGTGCGCATTACGCTCGGTGGCGTGCGCGACGAGGCCGAAATACGCGGGCATCGCCGTACCTACATCGGAGCGATGCCGGGCCGCTTTATCCATGCGCTGCGCCGTGCCAAGTGCATGAACCCGATTATTCTGCTCGACGAAATCGACAAGATGGCGAGCGACTTCCGTGGCGACCCCGCGAGCGCGATGCTCGAGGTGCTTGACCCGGAACAGAACCACGACTTTACCGACCACTTTATGGAAGTGGGCCTCGACCTGAGCCGCGTGCTGTTTATCGCAACGGCGAACAGCGAGAGCGAAATCCCCGAGGCTCTGCGCGACAGGCTCGAAATCGTGCGCCTGCCCGGCTACTACCCGCACGAGAAGCTGCAGATTGCAAGCAAGTACCTGGTGCCGCGCATTTGCGAACGCACCGGCGTAAAACTCGGCGAGCAGGTTTCGTTTGACGATGTGATTATCAACCAGGTGATGCGCGGCTGGACCCGCGAGGCGGGCGTGCGCGAACTGGAACGTACCCTCGAGAGTGCGGTGCGCCACCGTGCGAAAGAAATCGTGATGGGCAAGAAGATTAAGCCCGCCGTTACCGAGAAGCAGTTGCAGGAATACCTCGGCGCCCCGAGATTCCTCGACAGCCAGCTGCCCGAACCGGGCCGCCCCGGCGTGGTTACAGGCCTTGCGTGGACAAGCGTGGGTGGCGAGATTCTCCCCATCGAATGCATGCTCCTGAGCGGCAAGGGCCAGATTATAATGACCGGAAAGCTCGGCGACGTGATGAAGGAATCCGCCCAGATTGCGGTGAGCCTGGTGCGCGAACGCCTGCACCGTTTTGGCATCGACCCCGCGATTGTCAAGAAGACGGACATCCACATCCACGTGCCCGAAGGCGCCGTGCCGAAGGACGGGCCCTCCGCGGGTATCGCCCTCACGCTGTGCCTGCTCTCTGCGTTTACCAGGATTCCCGTGCCGCCTGACGTCGCGTTTACCGGCGAGGTGAGCCTCACGGGCGCATGCCTTGCGATTGGCGGGCTCAACGAGAAGGCGCTTGCGGCTCTCCAGGCCGGCGTGAAGACGCTTCGCCTGCCTGCCCAGAACAAGAAGGACGTGGACGAACTTCCGGCACCTGCAAAGAAGGGCCTCAAGATCTATACGCACAAGCACATCGACGAAATCGTGAAGATTCTGTTCGTGCAGAAGAAGGCGAAGAAGTAGGTAGCCTGAGTGTCACCTTGGAGCGCGAAGCGCGATAGGTACATTTATTGTCCCCGGTGCGCTCCGGGGATTTTTTTGTATTTTGAATAAAGAAATTTGACGGACAAATTATATGTCGAAAGATAAGCCACTATATACGCTTGAAAAAAGAGATGTTCTCTTTTTTGTGATTGTAGAAACTGTTCTTTTTCTTTTGCCGACAATTTTAACTGTGGCAGCGATTGCTTTGGGTTTTTATGTAGATTATGGTACGGGTCCGGATAAACGGGCGTGGATTCTTTCTGCAGTGTTTTGGCCTTTTATTCCATTCGCTTTGTGCGCCCCTTTTGTGTGCGTCTATAGAAAACTTTGGCGCACGCCGCATGATTTCTTTACCATTGCCAAGATTTCGTTTGTTCCGTTTATTCCAGGATGGCTGTATATATTGGGCTGCGCTATTTGGTTGTCTATCAAGTGGGAATGGGAAATGGTGGGGATTCTTGGTTTACCGTCCTTTATTTTCTTGGCTTGCTATCTCATTGTTTTACTGGGCCTTTTTCTTGCTAGACGATAACTCGTTTTATATATTTGTGCGTTGAAAAATAGGGGCGTAAAATGGAATTTACTCTTGATGAAATGCGTGAACACCTTGCTACTCTCGAGGCAAGGATTGCGGAAGCCTGCAAGATTGCGGGCCGTAGCCGTGAATCGGTAAAACTCGTTTGGGTGAGCAAGTTCCACCCGGCAGAAGCCGTGGAAAATGCAATTAGTTTGGGTGCGACCGATTTTGGCGAGAACCGCGTGCAAGAAGCGGAACTCAAGTTCAGCGAACCGCGTATGGCGAAGGACGGGAGTCGCGTGCGTTGTCATGTGATTGGCCCCGTGCAGAGCAACAAGTTAAAGAAGGCGGCCATCGTTGCCGACTGCATCCATTCTATCGCGAGCATCGAGGCAGTGGAAAAGCTGGAACGCGTTTGCGCGGCACTCCCCGGAGAGAACGGCGCGGGCAAGATTCTCGATATCCTTTTCCAGGTGAACGCTGGCGAAGAAGAGACGAAGAGCGGGCTCGACGTGCATGAGGCCGAAGCATTCCTGAACGGGCTCGCAGAAAAAGCGGGCGCCGCTTCCGACGGCAAGAGCGAAAACTTCCCGCACCTGCGTTTCCGCGGGCTCATGACCATCGGGAAGAATACGGGTGTCGCCGAAGACAGCCGCGAATGTTTCGCGTTCCTCCGCGGATTGCGCGACAAGTTCTTGGCACGTGGCGGCGTGTTCGCGAACTTCGACCAGCTTTCGATGGGCATGACTGGCGACCTGGAAGTCGCGATTGAAGAAGGCTCCACGATGATTCGCGTGGGCACGGCCCTCTTCGGCGAACGCGACTACAGCAAACCGGTGTAGCGCCTTTCCCCGCAGAAACTTCTCATGAATTCCGCGCTCCTTGCCGCCATATTCATTGCAATATTCCTGCTGCTCGTCTTGACGCGGCGGAAGGGCGGGCATCGCGGGGATTCACGGCAAGGTCGGCCCGGCCGGCGCGCTTCCCGCAAGTCGCCCGCAGGTAACGGATTCGACGGCGCGGGCTACTGGAATGCGCGCGACGTGCAGTTCCGGCAGGAGGATCGCCCTCCGGTCGATGCTCGCAAGGCCCGCGGGCTCGAGGCCGCCCTGGCCGATGACGTTCACGGAAAGTTCGGCGAGGCGGCCACGTCGGCGCTCGTAGCGCGGGCGGCTTCCGGTGACAGGCGAAGGCATTTCATATTGCAGAACGTTTTTATCCCGACGCATGCGGGCTATACCGAAATCGATACGGTGCTGTTGCATGTCACGGGCATCTATGTTTTCGAGACGAAGAACATCTCCGGCGAAATCGAGGGCGACCTCGATGTGGAACGCTGGAACCAGGAATTGGGCCCGCGGGTGCATCACACGCTGTATAACCCCATCCGGCAGAACACGGGCCACATGGGGGCGCTTCTCCGGCAGTTGAAAGTCCGTCTCGAGAGCGCGAGCATATATTCCTTCGTGGTGTTCAGCGACAGGTGTACGCTCAGGAACGTGCCTGCCTGCGGGCAGTTCGGCAAAAACGGGAATGGCTGGCGGGTGCTTCACCTGTGCGAACTGCGCGAATCGCTCGAGCATGCATTCAGTTCGCGCCCGCAGGTGTATGATTCCCGCACGCTGGAATCGTGGTGGCAGGCGCTGCAGCCCTGCGTGAACGTTCCCGAAAGCGTCCGGCAGAATCACGTGAAGTCTGTTCAAAAATTGCACACAACATAACGCACACATTTTGTCCCCTCGAAAAACTTTTTTATACTCGCGCATTCAACTCCCACAATAAACATCTTATCCCCACAATAAACATTTTATCCCCGCGCATCACTTCCCCGCAAACGCATCTCGCACCCGTAATCATCATACATTTTTCTTACAAAATAAAGCGTTCCACCTAAAGTAAGAAAAAAATATGTTAACTTGTTGTAATTATATACAACAGAATAGTCAAAATCTTGTGACAGGAATCAAATTATTTTCTAAATTCGCTGCCGGGTTAAGACGAGAACAAAGAACTTTTAAATCCTACAAGGAGAAAATGACGAAAAAGCTAATCGCCCTCTGCTCTTTTGTGTTCCTGCTGTGCTCCTGCGCCGGCGTGAATGTCAAGCAGCCCGATATCGGAAACGTCAAGAAGGTTGCTATCCTGAGCGTCACCGGTAGCGAGGAATACGAAGATATCGAAGTCGTCAAGGGCAAGAAGGAAACTCTCCTCTCTGTCGTGGGCAACATCATCAAGGACAACGTCGAGATGATTAACGAGCCGCAGGTGAATATCGCGACTCACGGCGCGAACGCGCTGTTCCAGGTGCTCAACGGCATTGATGGCTGGAGCGTTATCCCGTTCGAAGAAGTGAACAACAACGAAGAGGTGAAGGCCTTCTTCGAGAACAAGGATACCTGGGAAAAGGTCGAGGGCTTCGCCGAGAAGGTCGCTCCCCGCGACGGCAAGCGCCGCGTGCCTGCAAGGGGCATGTACGAACTCTCCTTTGACAAGGTTGACCCCGAAGGCAATACTTGGGTGAACGGTGAACGCATCGAAGCCCCGGTACACCGCGCACTCGGAAAGATGTGCCAGTCTCTCGGTGTCGACGCCATCGTCGTGGCCGAATACTACTTCTACTACGAAACCGGCATGATGACCAAGATTACGAGGAACGTGACCCCGATCGTGCTCGTGAACGTTGCCATGATCGACAAGAACGGCGAGAAGGTGCTCTTCACCGACCGCGGCTGGAAGCAGGTCGAGGGTAGCGAATCCGCAAAGGTCAACGGCGATTACGTGAACCTTCGCGAGGACAAGTCCGTGAAGGCCTACAACCTCGCCATCGACCAGATTATGGAAGAATTCCGCAAGGAAGCCGTGAAGAAGCTCGGCAAGTAACCTAGAAGAATTGTATTACTCCCTGGAAACGAGAGGCTGCGCTTTAACGGGCGCAGCCTTTTCCACATCCTGTAAAAATAGCCCGTTTTCCCGATAAGCGGCATTTTTCGCTGATTGGCGATGCTCAATTTGCTCCCCAAAAACATATATTTTTCGGGACAAGAGCAATGTGAGTTTATTGTGAAACTGTTTAATGTAAAACCGCTTATATTCGTCCTTTTTGCTTGTGTGCTCAACCTTACCGGCTGTGCTGTTACCTCTTCGGGTAACATGGTGGGCGAGGCGGCCTCGCTCCGGTATTCCACGGCAGAAAAGACATTCCGCTTTATGGAGGTGGGCACGACTTTCGCGGGTACGGACCACACTATAGAAGCCCCGCATAGCGACATGCACGTGTATGGCTTTACGGAGAACTTTAAGGTGGGCCTTGCCTCGATGGATTATTCCGTGCTGGGCCAGAAGGGCGGCCTTTTCCTCTCGCTCCCGGTTTCTATCCCGATGGATGTCGGCATCCGACCTGTTTTTGTGCAGTGGCTGGGCCCGCTCTACCTGGGTGCGGGCGCGTCGTTTGTCGGGGGTTTCTACCCCAACCGCCAGGATAGCGATTTGGAACCCGAGCCAGACAATTCCCTCGGCCGTTTTGATTTTTTCATCCTGTACAACTTTGGCGGCGGTGTCATGTTCGATCTCGGGGAAAGTATTACCCTTGGCGCCTACATGAACTACGAGAGGATGGCCATGAATGATGGCGGCTCTTCGGAAGACGACCTTATATTTATCGATATCATCTCTTTCGGCGATAAAGAGAACATGCCCGCGTATGCCATTCGCAAGAACGTGACGACGCTTGGCGTAAACATCTTCGTAAAGCTGAAGAGCCCCGTTGGCTTCTACGCCGAATACACGCCCGAGGACTTTCTGGGCAATGGCGGCTGGCAGAAGTACCGCTTCGGCGTAATCGCGCTGTATTAAGCACTTGCCATCATTCAGTCTATCATTCGCTAAATACACCAGGCCATATACGACGGGACCTTCATTACCCCGTCATCAACCGCAAATTGTTTCGGATGGATTATAATGGACTCGCCTATGCGTTTCTTGAATTTATCCTTGAACTTGCCGAGTGATGTTGTCGTATAATTTTTCGAAGACTTCACCTCTACCGGGAACACCTTGAAATTGACCTTGCTTTCATTAGAAATCAAGAAGTCTATCTCCATGGAATTGCGATGCTTTGCGGCATCGTATTCCGTATAGAAAAAGAGTTTGCGCCCTTTGGCTCGAATCATCTGCGCAATCATGTTTTCATGGAGCATCCCCTCGTTCAGCGAGATTTTGCCTTCCATGATGGCCTTATATAACTGGTTCGACGCAATCTCGTTTTCGCTAAAAGCAAGGCTCACCAAAAGGCCCGTATCGCACAGATAGCACTTGACCAACGAATCGTTCTTGTTCAAAGCGAAGCCGACATTGGGATCATCGCATTTATAACAAAGGTTACAAATCATTGAGTCGTCAAGCCAAAAGAGCGGCTCGTCATATTTGGAGAATGTCGCCGCATTAGACTTGTCAATCTCGGTAAGGACAATTTTTTTCTCGTGGGTTGAAAGGTAACCCGGAATGTTTTCAAAAATTGCGGAGACCTTGGAATTGTAACGCTTAGATGCCTTCCTGATATCGTCGCGATAGAGGTCCAGAATTTTCCGTTTTTCCTTGTCGCTCTTCGAAAAGTCCCGATTGTTCTCTACATACGCAACAATGCTTTGTGGCATGCCGCCCACCAGCATATACTCCCTGAAAAGGCGCGTCGCACGCTTATGAAAATGATCTTCTAAAGGTTTCTTTTCGGCAAAGCACTTGCCAATATACTCAAGCAAGACATCTTCGCCCAAGGCCCTGGCGAACTCCTCGAAATCGCAAGGGAACATTTTAAGTTTTTCTTCTTCGGAGGGGATTGTTATGTCATCGACATTTTCCTTTATAGAAATCAGTGACCCCGTCTCGATGAAATCGTAGCGGCCATCCGCCACAAGGTACTTTATCGATTCCCGCGCCTTCGGGAATTTCTGGATTTCGTCAAAGATGATCAGCGACTCTCTCTTGAACAGCGGCTTATTGTATTCCAGAGACAGGACCTGGAAGAAAATGTCCAGGTTGTTCAGGTTCGTCTCGAAATTATCGCGAACCTTTTTGGAGGCCTTGTTGAAATCAACAAGAATATACGACTTGTATTCACGTTCACCGAACCGCTCGGCCACGGTGGATTTGCCAATTCGACGAGCCCCTTCTATCAGCAGGGCGCTCTTCCCGTTGGATTCTTTTTTCCATTTCACAAGACGGTTGTAGGCTTTTCTCTGAATTTCCACAGGTTTCTCCGTTTCAATAGTGCGCAAAGTAAAATATATACTATTTACCAATAGTGCGCAAGGTATTTTTTTTTAAAACCGCCAATAGTGCGCATAGTTTCAACTTTTTGGGGCTCTGCCAGGCTGTTCTTTGATAGGGGCGCCCTGCCCTCTTCCTGTATCCAAAGCGTATCTAAATTTTTGAGATTTGCGAAAAGTTGTGAAAAATTCAACAATTTTGAATAAAAACGGCACTTTTGTATTAAAAAATGTTGACAAAACGGGGTTTGGAACCTAGATTCATAGGTATATGGCCCCATTGCTGCAGTATCAAGACTATAGGTGCTACCTGCAAAACTTCTATGACTGGAAAAAGCGGACGTCCGCTTTCTCCTGGCGCGACTTTTCCAGGATGGCGGGGTTTGCCTCGCCCGTGTTCCTGAAGCAGGTTTGCGAGGGCAAGGCGAACCTCGGGAAAAAGGCGACCGTCAAGGTGGCGGATGCGTTCGGGTTTGTCGGCGCCGAGCGCGAATACTTTTTCAACATGGTCCAGTATGCCCAGGCCAAGACCGACGAGAAGCGGCGCTACGCCTTTGCCGAGATGGAGAGCATCGCGAGCGCGAACAGGGTGGCGCATGTCGGCACCGATGCCTACAAGTACTATGATTCCTGGGTGCACCCGGTGGTGCGTGAACTCGCGCCGGCCATGCCGGGGGCTATGCCGAAGGAAATCGCGCAGAAGTGCCTCCACGAGGTCTCGGCGAAGGAGGTGAAGGATTCCATCGATTTCCAGGTGGAGGCGGGGCTCCTCAAGAAGACGGGGCCGGGGGAATACGAGCAGACGGACAAGTTGCTGGCCGGCGATACGCAGTCGATGGCGCTGGCGGTCCGCTCCATGAACAGGCAGATGGCGCAGTTTGCCGCCGAAACCCTTGACAGCGTCCCGGCAGACGAGCGCTTTGTCTCGGGCATTACCATGGGTGTTTCGGACGATGCCTTCGGCAAGATTGTCGAGGCGCTGCGCAAGTGCCGCGAACAGGTGCAGAGCATAATCTTTAACGACGACAAGGTGGAGCGTGTATTGCGGCTCAACCTGCAACTATTCCCGCTGACCGAAAGGATCGGGGACACTGAAGATACTAAAACTAAAAGGAACACGCCATGAAAAGAACACTTTTGCCGCTTTTAACTGTTGCCGCAAGCATGACGATAATCGCATGCGGTAGTGACTCAGGTGCCAACGCAGTCCCCTCGCCAGGGAATACATCGGCAATCCTCCAGCCAAGCGACTGCGAAGGAATTATGAAGGCATTGCCCGTGCAGCCGGAACTGGCCTACACCGCCACCTATGACGCAGAGGAAGATGAGTGTGTCGTAGTTTTTCCAAGCGCGGTAGACACATCGGCAAGTTTTAATTTCCGCAGCAACCTAGGAGCCTATAGCCTTTCACTTGTAGATAAGGGCTCAAAATATGATTATTACGCCAACATGGGGATTCTATTCCATAGGTCAAGCCAACCCAACCAGTTTACTTTTAATCTGCGATCAGACTGTAAAAATGCTGCCTACGTGGCAAACATTCCCGAAAAAGATTCTACTTGGGAAGCCGAAAAACGCTGTGACTTATTCACAAAATCAAACAAAGACAGCTACATCTACATGACACAGCCGCAATGGAGCGAACACCAGGCAGCCCTTACCGCAGACGGCTGGATGCCTATAGCCAAATGCAATGTGTCACCATTCACTGGTACAATCTGCTTCCAAAAACAGATAAATGACTACATCTTCGAATTAGGATATAGACCCAAGGAAGAAGATTTAATGATGAGGGTAGAAGTCGTGTTTGAATACCAGAAAATCTGACACAAGCAAAAGTGTAATACTTAAATAGTTCTATTCAAGATGAAGAATCGAATCCCTTACTACGTTCTGGCCTTGCTGTGTACCCTGCTTTGGGGGCTTTTCGCCTGTTCCAAAGACAACACCGCAGGCGGAACGGTAGACGGGAACTCGATTGCGGAAGTTCATATTGATTCTGTCAAGGTGTTCGCGGATGCGTTATCTGCAAGTATGGACAAGCCTGAAATAGATTCAACTATTTTCTGGTATAAAATAAATTTCAATGGTGTAGGGGAAGAAGTTTTCTCCTATGAAGAAACGGAACCATTCTTTTATTGCAGTATTAATGTTTATCGTTCTGAATACGGCGTTCGTACTGTTGAATCGTTTTCAAGGGGAGGTCTTTCCCTACGCACGTTTTTCGTCACCTTAAGTGATGAAGGGGTTGTCTTTCATGAGAAACTAGACAACTCATATGCGCCGGAAGAAAATCGCTGGGAGGGCGACCTTTCCGCTTTTGAAAAATCCTGCGAGAACAAGGGATGGAATTTGTATCGCCATTATGTCGATTTCCCGGAAAAGGAAATTCATTTGACCTGTTACACGTCCAAGGACCATTTGACAGAAACCATGGATGAAGTCCTAGATGGCTATGTAGAAAAGATGAAACAACAATGCATGGAGGATAAGTAAGATGACTACCCAGATCCGCCTCTCCCGTCCGAGCCGATTCTCGGCTTTCAAGACAATCATTCTCTGCTTGCTGGCAGGGCTTTCTTTACCAACCATGCTATATGCAGATTGGGATGGTGGTGTCAAAAAGCCTTCAACCATTGAAAAAAATGGCAGGACATTTTATGAAATTGAGTCTGCCGAAAATCTTGCATGGTTTATGATGCAGGTAAACAAGGGCAATACCGGTTATAATGCAGTCTTGAAAAAAGACATTTCAATTGTTGATTCTGCCGTAACAGGAAAATCAGTCAAATGGACGCCGATTGGAGATGCAGATAGTGTTAGTTACAAGGGTGTGTTTGACGGTGATGGGCATACGATTTCAGGAGTTTATTCAAATGCAAAGTATGCAGGTTTCTTCGGGTTTATTGGCCCTGGCGCGGTTATTAAAAATCTAAATCTTCAAAATGTATTGGCTCAAAGTTATTTTGGAGTAACATCTAGAGCAGGCTTACTGTCGAGTATGTTCTCTGGAGATTCCGTTATTAATGTTTCTGTTGCGGGAACTGTTTCGGATACCACATATGCAGGAGGTCTTGCCGCCATTATCAAGAGCAAGGCTTATATTAACGGCTTTAGGGGCGATGTTTACTTTGTAGGAAAAGCAAAAAAATATAACGAGTATATTGTATATTCCGAAAAACAAGTTGCTGGTGGTGTTGCCGCGTTGGTGATGGATTCTGTAAAAATTTTAAACAGTCATGTTTCGGGACTCGCAGATAGTTCTGAAATAAGGGGCATGGTGGGTGGTTTTATTGGTATAGATTCTGCTTATGCATATTTTGAAAATGACACTAATAATGTTAATATACGATTGAATGATTCTCCGGCTGATTTAGGGGGCTTTGTGATGCGTGTCGCACCTAGTGCTACTGCGGATTTTGTAAGTTGTCTTAATAGGGGGAATATCCAGGGTAGTCAAAGTTATGTTGGTGGCTTTGTGGGGTATAGCAAAGGCAATCTATCGTTTTATAATTCTGTGAATGAAGGAGAGATTAAGCATCCTGGAAGCATTACTTCTTCACATTTCGCAGGTGGATTTATAGGATGCATGTCTGCAAATGGTCAGGTTTCCATAGATCATAGTTTTAATATGGGCAACATATATTCGGCTTACGAGGCGGGTGGATTTGTGGGATTGGCTATCGCAAGATTAACTATCACAGATTCTGAAAATGCAGGTACAATTGATGGAAAGACTGCTGCTGGTGGTTTTGTTGGGTAAGCATCGGCAGATAGTTCGCTCATTATTGATTATAGCAGAAATGTGGGGACAATTGTTGGTCGCTATACGGGAGGATTTATTGGAGAAGCGTGGGACACGATTATAATTGATCATAGTGTGAATGCGGGTGAAATCGCAGGAACTGGAGAACATATTGCAGGTTTCATAGCACAAGTATCTGGAAAAACCGCAAAGGTTGATGTTAGGAATTCTACCAATATGGGTAAAATTATAACTGACGGGGGAGCTGATGTTGGTGGTATTTTTGGAACTTGTTCCAATTGTACTGCGACAAATTGCGAAAATTATGGTGAAATTATTCTTGATGGTAAGGACAATAGCAAGACTGCTAATGTTGGCGGAATTCTTGGAAACTGGGGTTCTGCGATAAATTGCAGAAATTATGGAAACATTACAATTGATTCGGTAGGTTCTCCCACTGTTGGCGGTATTGCAGGTTTAGGCACTGTTCAGGGGTGTGTCAACAAGGGCGCAATTACCGTAAATACGCGGTCTACAAGTAAGGTTGGTGGAATCGGTGGTCAAACAAGTGCGTATTATTCGTTGAATGAAGGGCGCGTTGTTGTAAATTTGGCAGGTATAGGCGAGGAATGCTATGCCGCAGGTATCACGGCGACGATTTCGTCAACAACAAGACTTGGAGGAAATATAAATAAAGGGACTATTATTGTGAATGGGGGTAATGGTGATGCTCACGTATATCCGCTACATGGAGTTTCTGCTGATGGAAAATCTACGAGGGCAAAGGCTGTGGCAGGAAGCATTTCCTTATCTGATTCAATTGTAAATAATGGGCGTTTGACTGCAGGTTCTACATTGAAAAATAATAAGGATACGGTTGCCCAGTGTGCTTTTTTTGATAAGGATATTTACCGTGTTGATGACGACTCACTTGGTTTCGGTATATCAACTGCTGAAATGGAGACGATAGAATTTGCGTATCGCCTAAATACTTGTAATGGCTTGGTCAAAAATTCTGGTTATTGGAGCCAGCATGGAGACAACTATCCTGTAATGTCTGATCAAGACAATCATGCAATCTACAAAGTTATATTCAAGGATTCTTCTAGGGTTATTAATATCAAGACTTATAAGATTGGTGAAAGCCTTACCAACTATGAGGGAGTAATTATAGACATGCCTGAAGCTCCTGATCCTAGCGATGCCGATGAAGACTTGAAGTTTGGCTATTGGGCTTATGAAAACCAGGTGATAGACGAAAATACGATTATTAATGGTGATTATACCGTTTATGCGACATATGTGCCAAAAAATTCTGTGGTTGAAACTTTGGCCTTTAAAACGGAGACCGGCGATGTTTTTGCAAAATATGTGATTTCAGATAAAATGGTAGAAATTACTTTGCCAAATGCTCCTTCCAAGAATGGTTATGAATTTCTTGGCTGGTACAATGGAAACCAATTTGTCGGTGCCGCGGGTGCAAAAATTGTTCCGAACGGATTGTCAGTCTTGAACGCAAAATATGAGACTATTTTGTACAAGATTTCGTTCATCTCTAGAACGGATACTCTACAGACAGGTTCTTTTGCTTATGGAGATATGCCGGAATATAAAGGCGAAAAGCCTACGTGTGCTGAGTTAGGGTATGAGTTTGATGGCTGGATGCCTATTGTTGCTGCTGTTAGTGCGGATAAGTCTTATTATGCTCGGTGTTCAAAGAATGGGGCTGGAATTTCCTCCAGTTCTTCTGAACAACCTTCTAGCAGTTCTGAGATTGCTTCTAACTCTTCGAGTTCTCTGGGCGATGAAACAAGTTCTTCGAGCACGATAGCGTCTTCGTCATCGGAGGCTGAAAGCAGTTCTTCTGCAAAGTCTGAATCATCTTCCTCGTCGAAGGTGAATAGTAGTTCCTCGAAGGGAACGGATATTGCGTGGAACACTGTTCAGCCTATGTTCAATCTTGCGGTAAACGGCATGACGCTCACGCTTTCTAATACGCAGGGTGGCGTTGTCCGCATCTTCGATGCGCTCGGTCACATGGTTGCCGCCAAGTCAATTGCCAGTGCAACGACGAGTATCACCCTGCAAACTCCGGGCAACTACATCGTCCGGGTGAACGGGGCAAGCCGTAGTGTAATACTTAAATAGTTCTATTCAAGATGAAGAATCGAATCCCTTGCTACGTTCTGGCCTTGCTGTGTCCCCTGCTTTGGGGGCTTTTCGCCTGTTCCGAAGACCGCACCGCAGGCGGAACGGTGGACGGGAACTCGATTGCGGAATACACCATTCCGGAACATCCGCTGGATTCTTCGAAAGTATTTGAAGATAAACTTTCTGCGTCTATTGATGATGACGAAATTGACTCAACCATTTACTGGTATGAAATCCATTTCAATGGTGAATGGGAACAGTATCTTACTACTGTTGACGGCTCATGCTTCATCAATATCTATCGTCCGGAATATGGAGTGCTGATGGCAGGGAGTGCTTGGAGTGACAATTCGTATTATTATATATTCTATATATTCTTCCTTACCGCAGGTAATGATGGAGTTGTCTATCATGAAAAAATCTACAACAACTATGGTAGCAAGGACTTGTGCGAAAAAGACCTTGCCGATATTGAGAAGTCTTGCGAAACGAAGGGCTGGGACTTGTATCGCCACTATGTAGAGTGCCAGGATGTCAGGGAAGTGCGTTTGACCTGTTCCTCTCCCGAAGTGCCGTTGACAGAAAATCCCGATGATATTCTGGAACGCTATGCTGAAGACATGAAGCAAAAGTGCCTGGACTATAAGTGATATGCGGAAGATTGCTTGTTTGATTCTGCTCTTGGCTGATATTGCGTTGTCATGTGAGGTTGTCGCAATGTCAAGTCATGATTACCCTATTGTAGAAATCAATCTGTTTGATGAGAATAAGGTTGATATGGGCAAGGTGAAATCGATTGACTATGGAAATGGTCTGCTTAAAGAAGAAAAGACCTTCTTGGCGTATCGTGCGGATTTGGATACATCGGTGTATGTTTACTTGAATGGCAAGCAAATGAAATTTTATAAGATGTGTCATTCGGCCCAGGAGTGCGATAGTTTATACGAAGACTACGATTTTGCGAAGGTCATATCCGACGAAATGCACAAAATGGGGTCAAGGGGATTGTTTGTGCGCAAGTTTGACGCTGATTCCTTGTCTAGACATATCCTTGATGTGATGCTGTCGGAATCGTATAATGACTTTACCCTTTCCGGTATCTCTTATAATTACGATAGATCCTATAGTGACGAAGATGACCATGATGCCGATGTCGCGGCAGAGGCGCTGACGGCGGGAATGTTCTGCGAAGGTTTTTGCTATTTTATGGACACCTTGAGCCAGTGCCCGGAATTGGTTACGGCTAGTATTCCTGGAACCCGTCTTATGAATAGTGTGACTATTCGCAAAATTTCGGGCAATGCCTACCTAGTAGAGAAAGATTGGCGCGATGAACTATATAGAATGTATGGTTTGAATGGTGCTTTGCTAGACCAGGGATATATACATGGTGGAATACTTTGGGTAAGGCAAACACCTGTAATCCTGGAAATTTCGAATCAAAGGTTTTTGTTGAAATAGAGATGGTTTTACCTATTCTAGTTACAATTACGGCAATAATTTTGTTACGCATTTTTTGATTGATTATTTAGGATGGAAAGGCCGAGGATATTGGTATGCGTTCGGTGAAAATATTGTTGTTTTCGTCTTGCTTCCTTTTTTTAGGATGCTTCGGGACAAGGCAAGAGACTGATAAACAGCCTGTAAATATAAATTACTCTAGATTTGTTGAATCGGACGGTATGGGAATGAATTATCAGTCTATAGAAGATCTTTTTAATGTGCGTTTTAATAGCAAGGACTTGGAATGGGAAAAAGAAAAGAATATCTTTTATGTTCTTTTTTCTGATATTGAAATATATATCCTATCATTGCCTCAAGATAGTTCCGATGCTCTGATTTATATGCTGTACTCAATTGAGGACGAACATCTCGCTGAAACGCGAGGAGATTTTGAAGAGTGTATGGAAGGGAACATAAAAGAAAGAATGCCGACAGTCTATGACCTGTGCCGAAAAAGGGTTCCCATGCCGCCGGCTTTGATTGATAAGATGAAGTCCTTCTTGCTGGACGGCAAACAATCAATTGATAGTCGCAATTGCGCCACAAATTTAGACATGTTTATTTTTGATGGCGAAAAGTACCACTATTTCGACATGTCCAAGCCCTCCTGTCTCGATGAAAACATTAAAAAAGACCCACGCATTTCCGAATACATCGAGTTCTACAACGAGATGGCGGCATTCATAAAGCAGGACTTCAGCGCCTGCCGCTGGGACAACTTCGGCAACAGGGAAAAGATGATCCGCGAGTGCGGCAAGTTCAACTGGCGCTGGAAAAGGGAATATCCGAATTTGGTAGAATAAGTAGATTCATCTCTTAATTGATTTAGCAGGGTTCGAATGGCGAAAATGGTGATATTAGTATTATTTCTTTTTTTATCGGTTTGTGCGCAGGCTGATAAGCTCAAGGACACGTTGTTTCTCCAAAAAACGGATCCGCATCATCTCTATTATGCTGATAAAGATGTTGTTTTAGAATCATCCGTATCTCTTTTTGAAATAATATATGATAATATCCGTCCGTTATTTCCTGGCAAAAATATAGATAAGGATGGCCCTTTTTTTTATTATGAACATATTGATCACACTGACAGGGACATGCATGCTTTTTTTTCATATGAGACCGATTCCATTTATATAATTGTAGATCCGAGTTGGGTTTCAAAGGACTTTCCAGTGGCAGGCCGTATTGGTAGATGCTTGAAAAAGCATTTTATGCTTAATTTTGGAAGATATCAAAAATCTTGTTCAAAGGCTATTCCACTCAAACCAAAACTTAAGGAATGGTTGAATTTATTGAGAGAGCATAAATCTGAAATACTTTACGCCTCGCGGCCCATTGAAACATATGAGTTGATATTCAGAGATAATGGCGCAGATAAAGAATTTTATGTACCAGATATTTCAAAAATACAGAAAGACCAACGTTCCATTGTACTTGATTTCTATGAAGAAATTTCTCTTTTGCTTCAGGAACTGATTGAAATAGATTTTTCGCAATGTAGATGGGATAAACTAGTAGATAATCCGGAACGCTTCTATATTTCCCATGGAAATCAGTTGGATGTGGAGTGCGAAGAACCATGAATTTGATGAAAAAGATTTTTATTATTTTTTCTTTTTTCGCCTGTTCCGTAATGGGTTCTGATTTGAAATTCGAAGAATCTCCAAAAGAAATGATACATCAAAAAATTACTATGGAAAAAAATGTTTTTGAGATGTTTTTTAGAGATTCTTTGTACAGTTGGGAAAGGAATGGAATTTACTTGTTTGTTGAGCAAAAAGAAAAATTAAAGCTCTTTTTTATAAATGGAAGAGAAGTGAATCTTTATCAACATCCGATTATGAATGAATCCCGCTGGATAAATCCAGATGGTTATCTAGATGAACGAAAAAGAAAGGTGAACCAAATCAGTTTTGACAGGTGTTTTCGGCGAATGGTTCTTGATGAGGGTGCTGCCTTGTTTTTGAAGAATACGCCTTTTGAACGATATCCTTTGATAACAGTTATGAAAGGTTGGGAACGTCTTTCCAATACGGATGATGTCATTTATTTTGGCTTTGTAAAAGAAGGTGATGGTGTAAGAGAATTCTTTTTTAATGATTTTAGAAAAGATGAAATAGTAATAAAGAAACCTTTGGATAGATTGATTCCTTTGTATGATTTGCTGAAAAAGCAACCATTTGATGCTTATATGGATGATTGTAAATGAAAAAACGGATTTTGTTTATACTGCTTTTATTTTTCTGTGGATGTGCCAAAAAACCGGTCGTTGGTGATTGGCTCCATTCGCGGCTTTCTGCTGAAGATACTTTCTTGATTCCGGAAAAGCAGACCATCCATGTTTTTGCTGAATGGAACATGCTGCGATGGGTCGGTTCTTCGCTTCGAATGGAACGTACTATAGATAAAGAAGCGCTTGTTTATTCGTTAAGCAATCCTTCAGGGGTCGTGGAAGGTCGTTATAATCCAGGTTTTTGTTTGCGTGGCTCGGGTCTTCTTGGGGACAAATTGTTTGATTCCAACCAGAACAATGGCGGGTTGGATGCTGAATGCTTATATACAATGAATCCTTCTACATTTGAGTGGATTATGGGGGCTATGTTTGGCCGATCCATGGTGTTGGATACTACGAACGATTATATTCGTGTTTTTTATTCGGGCGACAGCCTTTGCATTGAATCAGAACAAATCCAAAATCATAAAAGATTGAAGCAGAATTACCTCGCTGTAAAAGATGAACAGGGATTTGTTCGTGAAACTTTGCAAGGCCCCATTTACGAGTTTGACATTCCTCTAAATGAGCCTATTTTCTCCTTGACCGTCCGTACAGACCCCAAAGACTTCAAGGGCTACAAGCCCCTGAAACTTGACCCGTCCATCCTCCCGCTCGAAAGTCCCGGCTACAAGAAACTCCGCGAGCAGGATACGCAAAAATAGCGATAATTGTCCAAGGTGGGCAAATATTAATCAATGTGCTGGCTTATATTCTTCCTTACTGCAGGTAATGATGGAGTTGTCTATCATGAAAAAATCTACAACAACTATGGTAGCAAGGACTTGTGCGAAAAAGACCTTGCCGATATTGAGAAGTCTTGCGAAACGAAGGGCTGGGACTTGTATCGCCACTATGTAGAGTGCCAGGATGTCAGGGAAGTGCGTTTGACCTGTTCCTCTCCCGAAGTGCCGTTGACAGAAAACCCCGATGATATTCTGGAACGCTATGCTGAAGACATGAAGCAAAAGTGCCAGGACTATAAGTGATATGCGGAAGATTGTATGGTTTGAATGGTGCTGCGCTAGTTCGCAAACTCGAGATTTTTTTCTTAGTTTTTCACGCAGCGGACAGAGAACCCGCGGTCTTTTTCGTTGTATTGTGATGAGTAGAATCCCAATGCTGTTTTGCGGTAATCGAGGTAGGCATAGATTGCACCTGTAACCTTCTTGGCTTCGGATGATGTCCAGAAGTTTGCGAAGTAGCCGTCATCGTCAAATGTCGTCTGGCTGAAATCCCCGCTGGGAGTGGTATGCGTCCCATAATAGGCGCCCGTCGGTATAGCCGAGAAACCGTATGGGTCATTGGAGACGGTCGATGTCGAATAGGTCTGCCATCCCTTTGCCGACTTCAACAGGCCCGAAGCGCCATCAACCTTATAGACATAGTTTGCCACCTGGTACCATTCGGTGGAATCGGGAAGGTGCCAGCCATCGGGGCAGATGCCTTGATGTGGGGACTCGATTTCTTCGGCTGCCGATGCGGTCAGATAGCCCGAGGGCAGGTTCATCGCGGCGGTCCACGTGTAGAGCCTTCCGCCAAGGTTGCAGTTCTTCTCCACGTTCTTGTAGCACCAGGCATTGGCGACCAGGTTGGTGTTATCCTTGTCGTAGTAGTTCAGGTTTTCGGCCATCCATGTCTGTAGCCCGATAGTGACGGTTTTGTATTCCTGGCCGTCGCGGCTATCCTTGAACGAACCGTATTCGACCTCGCTGTTCCGGAAATGTTCTTTTGGGAGGTCATAAAGCGATACGGGACGCCAGCTGCCATGACCGCCATCGCAGATATAGGTGTCCTTCGATGTCTCGGGCGACATGAATGTGCCTGATTTCTTGACGGTGCAGGCATTCTCGTAAAGGGCTTCGGTGGAATACATGATTCTCCAGGCCCCTTCTTCGCAGACATACTGTTTTCCGAGATTGCTGCTGTATCCGTTTTTCACCTTGAGGAATTCCGCGTCGTTTTCGTCGGTGCAAGCACCAAAGCCATAAGCGTCGCCAACAAACAGCCCGATATACTTTTCGAACGGGGGAACCTGCGGATTGATTTCTTCAAGCATCTGGCGAATGCCCTGTGTCCCGTACGAATACGCCATTATCCAGTCGGCCATTTTTACGCGAGTTTCTTCGTCATCGTCCCAGGTGCCGTCTTTTTCGAGGTTTTCCGCGATGCTCGTAAGGCGGCTGAGGAGTTCGGATTCCGTGAGGTCGCCCTGCAAGAGGACAGATGCGGCCAGCAATTTGGCGTCATCCTCTGTCTTGCCGAAAATGCTCAGGTCTTCGAAAGAGTGGTTCGCTCCACCGAAGTTGAATGCCTTCATTATTTCCTGTTCTGCAGCAGCCTTTGCGGCGGGAACGTTCTTGTATTTCCCGCTTTCCGTATAAAGATACACTACGCGCTTGTGAATCAAGTGGATCAGGACATTCATGTTCACGCTTTCGCGGTCCTTTAGGTCGACAATGCCTCTCAAGGTCAGGGTGCCCGTAGAGGGCTTGAAAAAGTTTTCGTTGTAGTAGGAGCCGCTTACCTGCAATTGCGCGTATTGTGTGGATAAAGTAATTTTCGGTGACGTGAAATCTCCCTGCGAGCCGGTCACTTCCCATTCGAAATTGGTTCCGGTAAGGTCTAGCGCTTCGTCAAGTTCGGAAAGCCTCAGGGTGCTGCCTGCGGCATACGGCCCCTTCTCGGCGACACCATTGAAAACCTGCTTGCTGATGGCGACGGTCTTGACGGTTTCGTCGGCGCCCTGCACGCTCGAACTGGATTCGGGAACGCTGCTTGAACTGGAAACCTTGCTACTGGATGATTTGCCCTGGCTACTCTTTTCGCTGGATGAACTCTTGTCGGATGAATCTCCCTTGGAGGAACTTGATGACTTGCCCGAATTAGAGGAGTCATTCTTGCTTGAACTAGAAGACTCCTTCTTGCCGGAACTCGATGACTTCTTTTCGTCGGAGGAACTTTCTGGTTTTCCAATATTTTCCCAGTCGCTTCTCACGCATTTATAGTTAGCGTTTGCCTTTTCGACAAAGACAACCTCGCCCTCGCGTTTGTCGTTGCATTTTCCCAGGTCGTAGATGGTTTCTACTGAGGAGTTATCAGATGGGTCGGAGATGAATGTATTGCTGGAATCGTCGCCACACGACGCCAACAGCATCGCCATGGCAGAAAGGCCTAGAAAGCCGATTCTTTCCTTTTTCATATTGATCTCCTTTGTGAGGGCGGGTCCTGTTATGGTAATATATAATTTTTAGGAGGGGATATATAACTTGCTATTTTGAAAATTTATTATTTTAAATTATATTTAAGGGTATAGCAGTCCGAGGAACCATGAACTTGCCGCTGAACATACAACGCCAGATAGAGGAGTTTGCGAAAACTTGCAAACTCGAGAAGGTCGTTTTGTTTGGTTCTCGGGCAAGGGGGACTAACCGGGAGCGGAGCGATATTGACTTGGCGGTTTCTGGTGGTGGTGTGGATCGCTTCGAGGAGTTGCTTGAAGAGCAGGCGGATACGCTTCTGTCGTTTGATGTTGTGAACCTGAACGAGGTTGTTTCAGACAAGTTGAAGGCTGCCATTGCTCGAGAGGGGAGGCTGCTGTATGCAAAAGTTTGAGAACTTCGTGAACTGCTTTTAGGCCTCCCTACGTACAAATTTCTTTACTTTGTGCGTGCTGTAAGCATTTTGAAAGAAACGAATAGGTTTTTTGTCGCAATGCCCTAGCGAGATGTATCTATATTTGGCCCCGGTTTTGGATGTTTGTCTGTTGTTGATTGGAGACAAAGGAAAGGGGTTGAAATGACCTTGTTTGGAGATAGTGAACTCTTGGTTCTTGTAATCAAGTTCGTGTGCGTGGTGGGTGTTTCGGTCGTGCTGTTTGCATACGCCTGCTGGAGGCTCTACCGCCATGAGGCACACTTCGTGCCGGTGCGCAAGAAGGAAAAGTGGGAAATCGCGTTCGAGAACTGGCTTCGCGAACACGGGAACCACGAACTCAACAGGTTCTAGCGCCTGAACCCTCAAAAACGTTTGTTTTGGGCCACCTGCCGCGTGCGGGGGCTTTTTGTGTGGGCGTTTTTTCCTAAATTTGCAGACGTAAAATTTAATCGTGGCCGCGGGTACGCCTTCGGCCGTTATAAAGGAACGTTATGAGCATAGTAGATACTGTCCTCCACAAGGTTTTCGGAACTCCGCACGAACGCAAGGTGAAGCAGCTCCGCCCTGTAATCGAGAAGATTCATGCGGCAAGGCTTGCCCTCGAGGCCCTGGACGATGCGGCCCTTGCCGCGAAGAGCGCGGAATTCCGCGAGAAACTCAAGAACGGCGGCACTCTCGAGGATATCAAGGTCGATGCCTTTGCGGTGTGCCAGGAAGCCTGTGACCGCAGGCTCGGTATCTTCAACATCTTCAAGCCGGAATATGGCTTCGACTTCAGCCGCCTCGGCCCCGAACTGCAGGATGCGGTGAACGACGCGAAGGCGGAACTCGACAGCGGGAAGAACGAATGGGAAGTCTACCTGCCTGCCGCCCTCTACGCGAAGGTGCGCGAGCTCTACCCGGAATCGGTAAAGCCGTTCCGCATGATGCCCTTCGACGTGCAGATGATCGGTGGCCTCGTGCTCCACGAGGGCGCGATTGCCGAAATGGCGACGGGTGAAGGTAAGACCCTCGCTGCCGCCCTCCCGGTGTACCTGAACGGCCTCGGCGGCCACGGCGTGCATGTGGTGACGGTGAACGACTACCTCGCAGGCCGTGACGCGAAGCAGATGGGCCTCGTGTACAAGTTCCTCGGGCTTACGGTGGGCCTTATCGTGAACGGGCTCGACCCGGAAACGCGCCGCACGAGCTACAACAGCGACGTGACCTACGGTACCAACAACGAGTTCGGCTTTGACTACCTGCGCGACAACATGGCGGTCGACCCCTCGCAGCTGGTGCAGCGCGAGCTCAACTTCTGCATCGTGGACGAAGTGGACTCCATCTTGATTGACGAGGCGCGTACCCCGCTTATCATCAGCGGCCCTGCCGAGGATGCGACCGACAAGTACTCGAAGGCGAACGAGATTGCCCAGAAACTCATCAAGAACAAGGACTTCGGCGTGGACGAGAAGGACAAGTACATCATGCTCACCGAGAAGGGCGTGAACCACGTGGAAAGCCTCCTCCAGATTACGAACCTCTACGGCGAGCACGCCGACTGGGTGCACTACATTGACCAGGCACTCCGCGCATGGCACCTGTACGAGAAGGACGTGGACTACATCGTGCGCGATGGCGAAATCGTCATCGTGGACGAGAACACGGGCCGCCTCATGGAAGGCCGCCGTTACAGCAACGGCATGCACCAGGCCATCGAGGCGAAGGAAGGCGTGCAGATCCGTCGCGAGAACCAGACGCTTGCGACCATCACGTTCCAGAACTACTTCCGCATGTACAAGAAGCTCTCGGGCATGACGGGTACCGCCGAAACCGAAGCTACGGAATTCATCAAGATTTACAACATGAACACGTGGGTGATTCCCACGAACAAGCCCTGCATCCGCCAGGACCTGCAGGACATGGTGTACAAGAGCGAAGACGCGAAGTGGCGCGCCATCGTGGCAGAAATCAAGGAACGCCACAGCAAGGGCCAGCCGCTCCTCGTGGGTACGGCATCCATCGAGAAGTCCGAGCACCTGCACGGCCTTTTGGAGAAGGAAGGCATTCCGCACGAAGTCTTGAACGCGAAGAACCATGGCCGCGAAGCGGAAATCATCCAGTACGCGGGCTACAAGGACAAGGTGACGATTGCGACCAACATGGCTGGTCGCGGTACCGACATCGCGCTTGGCCCGGGAGTCACGGAACTGGGTGGTCTCCATGTGCTTGGCACGGAACGCCACGAGTCCCGCCGTATCGACAACCAGTTGCGCGGCCGTTCGGGCCGTCAGGGTGACCCGGGTTCGAGCCAGTACTTCCTTAGCCTCGACGACAACCTGATGCGCATTTTCGGTGGCGACAGCGTGAAGAACTTGATGACCCGCTTTGGCGTGGGCGAAGACGAGGTGATTACGCACCCGATCGTTTCCCGCTCCATCCGTGGTGCACAGCGCCGCGTGGAAGGCCAGAGCTTCGATATCCGTAAGCACTTGCTCGACTACGATAACGTGATGAACGAGCAGCGCAAGGTGATTTACGGGCTCCGCCGCCGTATTCTGAACGGCGAGGACATCAGCCAGGAAATCATGGACCGCATCGAGGACGCGTGCGATATCAAGGTCTCTAACTACATCGTGGCGAAGAGTTACCCCGAGGACTGGAACCTCGAGGGCCTGCATACCGACCTGCAGCGCACGCTCGGCATGGAATACCACCTCACGCTCGACGAGGCGATGCACAAGACTCCGGAACAGGTGCTCGACGAGATTATCGGGCTCTGCAAGGCGCGCTACGAGAAGCTCGGCAAGATTATCCCGGAAGCCGACTTCCGCAACATCGAGCGCCGCTTCCTGCTCATGACGATTGACCAGGTGTGGAAGGAACATTTGTATGCGATGGACCAGCTGAAGGATGCCATCCGCTTCCACGGTTACGCGCAGAAGGACCCGCTGATGGTCTACAAGAACGAGGGCTTCAAGCTGTTCGAGGGCTGCCTCGAGAAGATTGCGACCCTCACGGCGCTGCGCATCTTGAACATCCGCATTACGCTCCCGAACGGCATGACCGTGTCGCCGGACCAGCTGCAGCTCAAGAGCCAGGAACAGATTGATGCTGAACGCAAGGCCGCCGAAGCCGCGCAGGCACAGGGCGGCTCACCGACCGATAAGGCCGCTGAGCCTGCCGAAGCGGAGCAGCTGAGTGCAGAAGGCGCGAAGGCCGCGGGTCTCGCCGGCCAGGCCGCTACTTCCGAAAGCAACGCCATCTCGGAAGAACAGCAGGGCGCCCAGCCGATGCCGCAGTCCGCCTTGCCGGGCACGCGCCCGACGGTGCGCCGTACCTACACGAACCCCGCCGTGCTCGCCGCCGCAAGGAAGCGCGCCCAGCAGCAGGGCCCGAAGCTCGGGCGTAACGACCCGTGCTGGTGCGGTTCCGGCCTCAAGTACAAGAAGTGCCACGGCAAGGACGTGGAGTAAGGATTAGGGGTGTCATCCTGAGCGAGATGCCGCGAGGCATCTCGTCGAAGGATCCAGTCCAGTGTATTGTTACGGTAGAATGATGCAGACCGCGAAGCGTTTCTTTAGTCTGGAAGGCATCGACGGGTCGGGAAAGACGACCCAGATTGACATGCTTATCGCCGCCCTCACGAAGGAAGGCTATTCCGTCGTGAAGTTGCGCGAACCTGGCGGCGCGAAGATTTCGGAACGCATCCGCGAGATACTGCTTGACCCTGCGTTCAAGGGCGTGATGGGCGACAAGACCGAACTCCTTTTGTACAATGCCGCCCGCGCGCAGGTGATTCACGAGATTATCCAGCCGGCACTCGATGCGGGCAAGGTCGTGATTGCCGACCGCTTTGCGTGGAGCACGTTCGCCTACCAGGGATACGCCCGCGGGCTTGGCGCCGGCATGGTGCAGCAGCTTACGGAACTGACCTGCGGGGGGTGCTTCCCGGAACTCACGGTGGTGCTCGATATCGACGTGCAGCGCGGCCGCGCACGCACCGCGAAGCGGGGCGAGGCACCCGATCGCCTGGAGCAGGAGAAGGCCGACTTTTTCGAACGGGTGCGCCAGGGGTACCTGGCCGCGGCTCGCGAATACCCGGACTGCGTTGCCGCAATCGATGCGGACCGCACTCCCGACGAAGTCTTTGCGGATTTGTTCGCGCTTGTGAAGGCGAGGCTCTGATTAAAAAACTATATTTGCGCTACCCAAAAGGTTCAACTTTAACATCAAGGCGCATTTATGTCAGATCGTTTTATCGTGACCGGCAACTTCACCGATGACCCGTTCGCCATCGACATGGCCCAGTACATCGGCCTCCGTGAAGACATCTCCGACGTGGTCTCCCTGAAGACCTTCGCCAACTCCGAATTCTGCCCCCGCTACATGCTGGATGTGGACGACATGGAGCATATCGGCCGTCGCCTCGAGGGCAAGATCGTGTTGATTTGCTCGGTCTCGAACCACGAACGCAGCCGTAACGACTACGCCATGCGCAACTGCATTCTGGCCCGCGCCGCGAAGGACAACGGTGCCGAGCAGGTGGTGCTCGTGGAACCCGACCTGTTCTACAGCGCACAGGACCGTGGCCCGCACCGCATTGGCCCTCTCGAGAAGGACCGCCCGGACATCGACTTGAAGAAGTTCGACGGCCAGGCCTTCACGAGCCTCCTCTACGCCGAACTCCTCAAAAAGTCCGGTGTCGATGCCGTGGTGACGGTGCACAACCACAGCGTCAAGGTGCAGAACCTCTTCAGCGAAATTTTCGAAGGTCACTTCCACAACCTCATCCCGACCGACGTCTACGCCCACTACATCAAGAACAGCAACTTCGTGCAGACGGGCAAGGACGGCAACAACCTGGTGATCGTTTCCCCGGACAAGGGCGCACGCCCGTTCATGAACGCCGTCTACGAGGCGCTCGACCTGCCGGAATGCAAGCGCGTGGTGATGGACAAGGTCCGTACCGGCGAACGTGAAATCAGCATGACCTTCAACCCGGAACTTTCCGACATCAGCATCGAGGAAATCCAGGGCAAGGACGTGATCGTGTTCGACGACATGGTGCGTACGGGTACGACCATCGTGCAGTGCTGCGAGCACATCAAGAAGGGCAACCCGAACCGCGTGTGCTTCGGCGTGACGCACTTCCACACGAGCCCCGAGGCCCGCGAGAAGCTCAACAGCCCGGCCATCGACGAAATCCTCACGACGTCCACCCTCCCGGACATCATGAACCGCGACTGCCAGGGCCGCCTCCGCAAGAAGCTCACCGTGATGAAGCTCGGCAAGTGGATTGCCCGCCACGTGATGCAGATGTACGGTCTGGACGACGGACGCTTCGAGAAGGACTTCTACAAGATCGACATGAGCTCGAAGAACCCGCGTTGGCCGCCTGTATTTTTCTAGTTTGTTCGCGTCCCGCTAGGCGGGGCGCTTTTTTAAATTGAGGTTTCCATGACCGTTTCGATGCAAGATGTGATGAAACAGTCCGGCGTGGCGTTCGGTACGAGCGGTGCGCGCGGCCTGGTAACTGCCATGACCGACCGCGTGTGCTACGTGTACGCGCGTTCGTTTATCAAGTACTGTGAACAGAGCTACAAGTGCGAGCATACGATTGCGATTGCGGGTGACCTGCGCCCGAGTACGGAACGCATTCTGAAGGCGCTCGTGAAGGCGGGCGAGGACAGCGCGTGGAAGGTCGTGTACTGCGGCCGCATCCCGAGCCCGGCGATTGCGCTGTACGGCATCGACAAGGCGCTCCCGACCATCATGGTCACGGGTAGCCACATCCCCGCAGACCGTAACGGCATCAAGTTCAACCACCCGCAGGGCGAGATTTCCAAGAAGGATGAGCAGGGAATCGTTTCGCAGTCCGTCGACTTTGACGAGGCGATTTTCGATGCAGGCGGCATGCTGAAGAATGCCCCGGAACTCCCCGCCGTGGAGATGGAAGCGGAAGAGAACTACCTGAAGCGTTACCCCGCGTTCTTCGGCAGCAAGGCTCTCTCGGGCCTCACCATCGGCGTGTACCAGCATTCCGCCGTGGGCCGCGATATCGTGGTGACGGTGCTCGAAAGCCTGGGCGCCACGGTGAAGCCCTTCGCCCGCAGCGAGACGTTTATCCCGGTCGATACGGAAGCTATCCGCAAGGAAGACGAAGACCTTGCCCGCGACTTCGCGCACAAGGACTTCGTCGATGCGATTTTCAGCACGGATGGCGACTCCGACCGCCCGCTTTTGGCAGACGATACCGGCATGTGGCTGCGTGGCGACGTGCTGGGCATCCTCGCTGCCCAGGCGCTTGGCATCAAGCGCATTGCAACTCCGGTGAGTTGCAACACGTCGCTCGAGAAGTCCGGCTCCTTCGAGAAAATTTGCCGTACCCGCATCGGGAGCCCGTACGTGATTGCCGGCATGGAAAGCCTTGTGGACGCCGCGGACAAGGGCGCGTCCGTCGCCGGTTACGAGGCGAACGGCGGGTTCCTGCTGCAGACCGACCTTACGCGTGAATTCGTGGACAGCGATGGCCGCGGCGGCGAGACGCGTGCCACCCGCACGCTGCCCGCACTCCCGACCCGCGATGCGCTCCTCCCGATGATTGCCGTGATGGTGCGCGTGCGCGAGGAACGCATGTGCGTCGTCGACCTGCTCAAGCGCCTCCCCAAGCGCTTCACGCTCAGCGACCGCCTCAAGGAATTCCCGACCGCGACCTCGAAGGCCAAACTTGCCGAAATCCGCGAGCAGAAACTCGGCGAAAAGCTTTTCGGCGCGCTGACCGCGAAGCCGAGCCGCTTCAAGCCCAAGGACGGTTCCGCCCCGGCGCAGTTCCAGGGCAAGATTGTCGCAATCGACGAGACCGACGGCTACCGCATGGAATTCGATTCCGGCGACATTGTGCACCTGCGCCCGAGCGGCAACGCTCCCGAGTTCCGCTGCTACGTGGAAACCGAGGACAAGGTGCGCTCCGCCGAGCTTCTCGCGGCCTGCATGAAAATCATGGAAGGCTGGCGCGGTTAAGACCTGCACAAGTATTTTTTGTATCTTATAACTTGTATGTTGAAGAAACTGCTGATTATCCTCCTGCTCCCGTGCGTGGCCGCCTTTGCCGCCAGCGGTCGCTACTGGAATACCGGGCTTGGCGGTGTTACGATGCAGTTCCTTTCGATGCAGGTGTCGCCGCGCAGTGCAGCTCTTTCTGGTGCGGGCGTCGCCGATGCAAGCCGCATCTCCGAAGTGACGCGCAACCCTCTGGCACTCACGGGTCTGCGCGAATCCGAATTCGGGCTTAACCAGATAATTTTCGGTGATGCGGGTGCAGACAACTTTGTCTCTGTTTATTACGGGCTGCCGCTTTTCGAATCGCTCGCGCTTTCCTTCGGGCTCGAGTACCTCGGGTACGATGACCTGGAGGGCCGTGACGAGGAAGGCATGCTTACCGGGGATTACGGTGCGTATGCGTGGGCATTGCAGGCTGGCGCCGGCAATTACGGCAAGGCCTTTGGCTGGTCGCTTTCTGCACGTTTTGCCTACCAGGCGATTGACGACGAGTCGACCCTCGCCATTCTGGGCGATGCGGGCGTCGTTTACCGCATGCTCAAGTACCTCTCGTTCGGCGCCACCATCACGAACTTCGGCTACGTGACCGACAGCGAGTACAGCGGCGAGCACGAGGCCGCCCCGATGGCACTGCAGGCGGGCGTTACGGGCATCGTTCCCGTGAGTAGCCTCCTCGGGCTCGAGAGCCTCTGGGAAGTTCACGTTTCTGCCGACGCCTACCGCCGCGCCGACATGGACGACCCCGAATGGCGCTTCGGCATGGAAGTCGCCTACCAGGAATTCCTGCTGCTCCGTGCGGGCTATGCGGCGCGCCCGCATACCGAGGACGGCTTCAGCGCGGGCCTCGGGTTCACCTTCGGGCGAATCGTGTTCGACTACGGCTACTCGCCGCGCCCCGCGCTTGGCGACGGCAACCACTATCTCGGCCTGGGCGTAAGGTTCTAGCCCTTATTCTAGCCCGCCTCCGCCATGCTCCCCGCGTGCTTGCGCACCTGGTAGCAGAGGCTCCCCCTGCTTATTCCTAGCTTGCTCGATGCCATGCTCTTGTTCCATTCGCACGAGTCGAGCACGTTCTTGATGACTTCCCACTTGGGGGCGGCCGCGCGCCGCTTGGCCCAGAGTGCGTTTTGCTCGCCCTTTTGCCTTGATTCTTCTTCGTGTACCGATGCCATCGCGAATTCCTCGCACAGGAGTTCCTCGAGCCTTATCCCGTGCGATTCCAGCAGGGCGTAGCGCTGCAGCACGTTTTTCAGCTGCCTCACGTTGCCGGGCCACTTGAACTGCCTGAGGGCGGTAATCTCGCCAATGGTGAGCCTTGTCTTGGGGACCTCGAAATGCGTGCGTCTCGCATGCTCGCATATCCTGTACCACAGGTCGCGTGCGAGCTCCTCGAAGTCGTCGCGCGAGCGCAGGGGAGGGATGACTATCGGGAATACGTTCAGCCTGAAGAACAGGTCTTCGCGGAAACGTTTTTCGAGCACCTCCTTCTTGAGGTTCCTGTTTGTAGCGCAGATGAGCCGGAAGTCGACGTGGATGCAGTGCGAGCCGCCTACGGGCAGTACCGTGCGTTCCTGCAGAATGCGCAGTAGCTTGCTCTGGGCGTCGAGCGGGAGTTCGCCTATCTCGTCGAGGAACAGCGTGCCCCCGTGTGCCGACCGCACGATTCCCTTCTGGTCGGCGTATGCCCCGGTGTAGGCGCCCTTTACGGAGCCCTCGAGCGTGCTTTCGATGAGGTTCTGCGCGAGCGCCCCGCAGTTCAGCGCGATAAACGGGCCGTTCCTCCGCGGGCTCTGCTCGTGTATGTAGCGTGCCGCGACTTCCTTGCCTGCGCCCGATTCCCCCTGGATGAGCACGGGTACGGAGGAGTTCGCCGCGATTTTCATGAGTTCCTTAGGTTGTTTCATGGTGGTCTCCTAACCATAAAACGGTTTCGCGGCGATTTTGAGCCAAGCCCTCCCTGTTTTTTTACATTCGCGTATCAATTTTTACAAAACCTTGCCGCGCACTTGTCAAATTTCTATCTTTGCCCCCGCGCGGCGGTAAAATGCCGTCGCAGACATAGACAACCATATTACCAAAGTGGCTGGCCAGATGGGTAGGCTTGGGCAAGTATCCCGAACGGGATGCTGATCGCGAGGAAAGCGGTTGCGCTCGAAGCCGAGAGGTTTGGTGGCCCGAAAGGAAAAAATGAGTCAAAGAATCGTATGCAAGTTCGGCGGCAGCTCTGTCGCCGATGCCGGCCAGTTCAAGAAGATCAAGGCCATCGTTGAATCCGACAAGAACCGCAAGGTCATCGTCGTTTCCGCCCCCGGCAAGCGCAATCCTAAGGAAACCAAGCTTACCGACCTCCTCTACAGCACCTACGACCTCGCCTCCAAGGGCCTCGACTTTTCGACCCCGTGGAACCTGATCCGTCAGCGCTACGACGAAATCTGCAAGGACCTCGGTCTCGAAGACAAGCTGACCGAAGACCTCGACAGCCTCGAGGACAAGCTGAAGAACCACCCCGAATCCGTCAGCACCGACTTCCTCGTGAGCCGTGGCGAATTCCTGTGCGCCCGCCTCATGGCCAAGTACCTGGGCGCAAACTTCGTGGATACCTTTCCGCTGATTACCTTCGATGACAAGTACCGCATTGTCCCGAAGACCTACGAAGACATCGCGAAGGCCCTCTCCGACGAGAACCAGCTTTACGTGCTGCCGGGCTTCTACGGCGCAAACCTCCGTGGCGAAGTCAAGACCTTCAGCCGTGGCGGTTCCGACATTACGGGCGCCATCCTCGCTAACGGCATCGATGCCGCCAAGTACGAGAACTGGACCGACGTCTCGGGCATGCTCATGGCTGACCCGCGCATTGTGGAAAATCCGCTGCCCATTGAATACGTGAGCTACCGCGAAATCCGCGAACTCGCTTATTCCGGCGCTTCCGTGCTTCACGACGAATCTATCGCTCCGTGCCGCGCCAAGAAGATTCCTATCAATATCCGCAACACGAACCGCCCCGAAGACGCGGGCACCATCATCGGCCCCACTCCGGAAGAAGCGAAGCTCCCGATTACGGGTGTCGCCGGCCGCAAGGGCTTCTCGATGATCTACATCGAAAAGTCCATGATGAACAAGGAAGTCGGTTTCGGTCGCCGCGTGCTCGCCGTGCTCGAAAGCGAAGGCCTCTCCTACGAACTGTGCCCGAGCGCCATCGACTCCATGAGCATCGTGGTGGATAGCAAGGCCCTCGACGCCGTGCAGGACGTGGTCCTCGAAGACATCACGCAGCAGATGCGCCCCGACCGTATCAAGGTCTTCCCGGGCATCTCGCTCATCGCGACTGTCGGTCACGGCATGACGAACAAGATCGGTGTGGCTGCAAAGCTCTTCACCGCTCTCGCCGACAACAAGGTAAACGTCCGCATCATCGACCAGGGTTCTTCGCAGATCAACATCATCACCGGTGTTGACGAAGCCGATACCGAGAAGGCCATCAAGGCCATCTACGGCGCATTCGTGAAATAAAGGTCCCTGAGCCTGCCGAAGGGCCTTTGCGAACGTCATCCTGAGCGGAGGCGCATAGCGCCGAAGTCGAAGGATCCAGACCCGCATTAAACCGCCCCCGACTATCACGGCCGGGGGTGTTTTTTATATATATTACAATCGGAGGTACAAACCATGTCACATTGTCGTTTTTGCGGTTCATCCAGTCACGGGAGCGGTTGCTCCTACAGCCCCACCGGCAAGCATGTCCATATCGCGGACTCTTCGAGTTGCATCTACTGCGGCTCGTCCAGTTATGGCTCGTGCAGCTATAGCCCCACCGGCAATCACAAGCATGGTCACGGTAACGACAAGTGCGCCTACTGCGGCTCGACTAGTTATGGCTCCGGCTGTAGTTATAGCCCGACAGGGAAACACGAGCATTAGGACTTGTGATGAACCTTGACTTGCTTAGAGTTTTCGGCATCCTGATTGCCGTGCACGAGTTAAATAGACTCATGAGGCTCTTGTTGCAGGTTACTATGGTGGGGTTTGAAGAGGGCGAGTCCTTTACGGATATTGCTCCGATGATTCTCGCAAGTGTCGCCATTATTCTCGTGGGGATAATCGTGTTCGCAAAAAAGAGCGCGAAACTCCTGAGAGTCTTTTCCGCAATCATGATAATAGTGAGTATTGTTGGCGGTATAAACTTCGCGCGCGTGTATTTGGGCCTTCAATATTCGCCGGGTGTCGGGTTCCTGCTGCAAAGGCTGGCCGACCACTTTATAAACATGTTTATGGTAGTCTATTTCGTTTCGTTGTTTATGGGGAACATGAAGACTCAGGAAGGGAGCCACGTGAATCTGAGCCTGCTCCGGTTCTGCGCCGTAGTATTCTTGGTAGACGGGTTTGGCTTCTTGGTACATATCGGGTACGACCATTCCGTGCCTGTCGTAATCATGACTGCGGCTTCGATTGCGGCGGGCATTGTTGCCCTTGCCAAGAATAACACGCTGGTCCTGAAGGCCTTTGCGGTATGTTCAATTCTCTGGCTCCTGTGGACTCACATTGAATTTGTCCGTATAAACATGTTTGGCGCGTATTACGTTGCCAATGCTATCGTGAGCATAGTTTTCAGTGCGCACCTTGTGGTGTGCATCGCAACGTTCTTTATAGATGTAGAAGAAAGCAAGTTCTACCTCCAGAAACTGAAGGCGCTTTTCTTCAAGTGGAAGAATCTTACCTGATTTATTCCGATTTGTTACGTTAGACAATTTTGCTATAGTGCATTTTATGCGCTATAATTCTCTAAATGTGTAAAAAAATACAAGATTTAGAGCGTTATAAGCACTTTTTAGCGTTATAATTCTCTAAATATGTATTTTTTCTGAATTCTAAACTTTACCGCTTCTTCACGGTCCTGACGGCGGGGCTTATTTTCTTTTCGTCGGTGCCGAGGTAGCGGCCCTGCATGTCGAACATGCGGGCGTTGGCTGCGCGTCGGGTTTCGTAATATTCGCGTGGTATCGCAATGCCGGTTGTGGAATCGGGTGACGCAGGCTCCATGCTCGATTCCAGATTCCACTTCTCGAGGGAATCGAGTCCCGCGTTCCCGAGCACGGCCAAGTCATAGCCGATGACCTTCAAAGCCCCCGCGGCGTAAGCGGTGTCGAGCTGTTCCGAAATTCTTGCACTGTCTGCGAGTGCGTGCGAGTCGTCGGTGCGGAACAGTTCCAGGTCTACCCAGAATTCAATCCCGTATTGCTTGCAGGCGCTTGCAACCGCCCGCTCGTAGTTGCCTACGGTCGCGGTTTCAGCATGGTGCTTGCCTGCGTCGCTCGCGCCTACGCCATCCTGCACGGCGATTACGTCGGGCTTGAATCCTGTGGAAAAAAGTTTCTCGAAAAACGATTGCAGCTTTGCGGGCGATTCTAGATTCTGGTTGTAGAAGGGTGCGGCCATCACCTTCCAGCCCTTAGCCTGTGCGGCTTCGGTGACCGGTTTCAAGAAGTGCTTCGTAAGCATTTCCGGCGTCGCGTCATCGCGCAGGCCGTCCCAGTAGTAGCGCGCGATCTCTTGCGGGATGTACACGCCCTCGACGACGGTCTCGCTCCCGTACAGCGCATAAATTTCTTCGAGCACCTTCAGGTTGCGTGCAGACAAAGTATCGAGCTGCTCGGCGGTCGGTGGCGTGTACCAGTTGTCGCCATTGTAGTAAAGCCCGAGCCAGACCCTGGTCCCGGTGGCCTTCGCCGCCTCGATGCTTTTGGGAAAAAGTTCGTTGTTCTTGTACTGCGTGTTCTGCAAAAAGTCCAGTTGCGAGGGGTAGTACAAGTGTGTCGCTTCGACGGCGGCATACTGCAACACGACCTCGTCCATCCCGAGTGCGTGCAGGCGCTGGTGCATGTGCGTGATGGAATCTTGCGGGTAGTAGGCGGTGGACCAGCCCGCATCGAAAACACCCGCGAACCCCACGGCATGGGCGGTACCGGCAAGCGGCCCGACAGCTCCGCACAAGAGCGCGGGAAGCATGAGTCGGAATATGTGCTGCGAGATGGACATACCCGAAATATATACTTATTTCGGGCGAAAGGCACGATTCTCGTATCGGTGACGTTATTCCAGCGCGGCCATCACGTCTTCCACAATCTGCTTGGGCGTGAGGCGGTTCCTTTCCATGAGTTCGCCGTAAGGCACCTTGTCGTAGAATTCCTTCTTGAGGCCTTTTACGAGTACGCGCATGTCGCTGTTGCCGTAGAAGCGGGCGATCTTTTCGCCGAAGCCGCCGTCAATCACACCGTTTTCGAGCGTCACGACTACCTGGTGGTCGGCGCGCAGGCCGTCCAACACTTCGCGGTCCACACCCGTTGCAAATCGCGGGTTGATGATGGTCGCGTCGATTCCCTGCTTGGCGAGTTCTGCTGCGACTTCTTCGGCGAGGGCGTAATAGCTGCCGAGACCGATAAGGGCGACCTTGCTTCCGCGCTTGTCAACCTTGAATGTGTTGAGCTTGGAGTAATCAGTGTCGATTTTTACGCTGCGGTGCGCAACCCCGTTCGGGATGCGGATGGCCATGGGGTGTTCTGTCTGGTCAATGGCGTAGTCCATCATGGCGATTGCCTCTTCCACACAAGTCGGGCAGAGGTAAACCAGGTTCGGGATGTTGCTCATCATCGGGATGTCGAAAATGCAGAGGTGCGTGGTGTCGTTCATACCGTCGGCGCCGGACATGGTAATGAGCAGTGTGGCCGGATTGTTGTTCGCGCACAAATCCTGCGAGAGCTGGTCGTAGGTGCGCTGGATAAACGTGCTGTGTGTGCTGTACACGGGCTTTGCGCCGCCCTTCGCGAGTCCGGAGGCGAGTGCGACGGCGTGCTCTTCAGCGATGCCCACGTCAATGAATTGCTTGCCCGCCGCTTTACGCTGCTCGGCAAAGAACCCGATGCCTGCGGGCACGGCGGAATGGATTACGACGATTTTCGGGTCGGCCTTGATTTTTTTCATCAGGTAGTCGCCGAGGATTGCACCGTAAGATTCGCCGCTGCCCCAGTCCACCACGCCGGTCGGGATGTCGAAGGGAGCCGCCCAGTGGAAGCCTTCCTTCGCGTTTTCGGCGAAGCTGTAGCCCTTGCCCTTGAGCGTGTGGATGTGCACCACCACGGGCTTTGTGGAATCTTTCACCTGCTTGAATGCCGCGATAAGCGATTCGATGTCGTTACCTTGTTCTACATACAGGTAGTCAAAGCCGAGGCTCTTGAAATAGTTGTTTTCGCTCTTGCCCTGGGTGGCGCGGAGTTCCGCGAGGCTCCCGTAAAGCCCGCCGTGGTTTTCGGCGATGGACATTTCGTTGTCGTTTACGACCACGATAAAGTTGGTCGCGTATTCACCGGCGTTGTCGAGGCCTTCGAATGCTTCACCGCCGCTTAGGGAACCGTCACCGATGACGGCGATGACGTTGCCCTTTTCGCCCTTGATATCGCGGGCGGTTGCAAGCCCGAGCGCAAGGCTCACCGAGGTTGAAGTGTGGCCAATCATGAACTGGTCGTGTTCGCTTTCGCAAGGTTCGGTGTAACCTGTGACGCTCCAGTACTTTTCCGGATTCAGGAACGCTTCGGCGCGGCCTGTCAAAATCTTGTGCGTGTAGCTCTGGTGGCTAACATCGTAGACAATCTTGTCCTTGGGCGATTCAAATACATAGTGCAATGCGATGGTCGGTTCCATGAATCCAAGGTTCGGGCCCAGGTGTCCGCCACATTTTGAAATTTTGTTCAAAAGCGCCGTGCGAATCTCGCCGGCCAGCGCCTTCAGGCTTTCCGCGTCCATCTTCTTCACATCTCTCGGGGATGCAATCTTTTCAATTAACATAGGGTACCGTCTTAAAGTTGTTCTAAAGTAAATATACAACCTGCTGCGCTTTTTATTCTTCCCGAAAACACTTTTTCTGGTTCTTACAGGAAACAGGCGATATCATTTATTATTTTTTCTCCTATGCGTCGCGTTTTATCATTGCTCGCTGGGCTTTTCCTTGCTGTGCTCTTTGTTGCCTGCTCCGAGTCGTTCACCGACCCGCGCGATGGCCAGAGCTACGACGTAGTAAAGATTGGTGGCCTCACCTGGTTTGCGGAGAACCTGAATTTCGTGACCGAGGGGAGCGTGTGCCCCGAGGGCGACAACCGCAACTGCGATAAGTACGGAAGGCTCTATACTTGGGACGATGCGAGCACGGCGTGCCCCGGAGGCTGGCATCTCCCGGACAGCGCGGACTTTGCATCGCTTATTACGGAGGCGGGCGGCGCGGATTTTGCGAGCGGCATGGCAGTCGCGGGCGAAAAACTAAAGTCCACCGGCGGGTGGTTCAAGAAGGGGAACGGTACCGACGCGTTCGGCTTTAACGTGCTCCCCGCAGGTTATCGCGGCGCCGTTTATGAAGGCGAGTGCGGCGCACTTGCCGGCGGTACATACGACGGTATCGGCGGTTACGCCTATTTCTGGAGTGCGACCGCCACGCCCGACGATCTCGCGTATTACCTGTTCCTTGATTTCAGCAGCAAGGCCGCAAGCATGAACGCCTTCCCCAAGGGGGACTTCCGTTCCGTGCGCTGTGTTTACAGGTAGAGGCTTATGCCACCGGTAACACCTACGTTGTCGTGCCAATCGGAAGTGCCTATATAAGTGAAGACTCCGCCTACGCTGAATTCGAGCCAGCGGTTGAGTCTGTAGCCTGCAGTGAGATACCCTGTCGCAATGCCAGGGGTGTCCAGATGAATGCCCTCGATTTCGGAATTCGGACCGTAGGAACTTACGCTCAGGTTGAAGAATAGCTTGTCGAAATAGAACCCGGCGTATAGTCCCGCAAAAAAGCTTGCATTAAAACGGGAAGTGTGGTCGCCGATAGTCTTGCACTCGCCGTCATCATCTCCGCAGTCTTCGCCCGTCTCTCCCCAGTATTCTAGGTCGCTGTATTGGCTGTATGTCCCGATGAACGTGCCGAATTCAAAGTGCGTGAAGTTTGCGCCCATCGTGAGGTGCGAAAAGAGGCCGTCCTTGTAACCGAGGCCACCTCCAACCACGAAACTCTTGCCTTTATAGAGGTAGTCGATTTTTCCGCTGAAGTCGAGGCCGCCCATCTCGTACGCGGCATCCTTGAACTTTATCTCTTTTTCAAAAAGCCTATCGAAATCTGCGGTTTCATATATGTCTTCGGAGATGTCCACGTTCTTTTCTGCATTGTAGTTGACCTTCGCCGTGAATCTCCACGATGAGGAATTGGGTGCCTGCTGGGTGTTTGCGCCATGTACTTCCGGTGCCTCGGATGCCGTCATCCGGAACTTGTGTATTTGCGTCGTGACGCACCCCGTGGTAAGCAGGGCTGTCAATGCGTAAATGACTAGTGCTGTTGTTCGTGCGAATTTCATGCGCATAAGGTAAGAAATTGCCTCTGCACGGTCAATAATGCAGGCTAATCTTTACGATAGGCGGCAAATTGCACGGATAAAGCGGGCTCTAGTAGAACAGCTTCACGAGCAGTGTACCCACGATGGTCGAGACGATGACGCTCACGAGGCCCGGCCGCATAAAGCTATGGTTCAACAGGTACTTGCCGATGACGGTTGTGCCCGAGCGGTCGAAGTTCACGGTCGCAATGTCCGAGGGGTAGTTCGGGATAAAGAAATACCCGTACACGCTCGGTAACACGCCTAGGAGCACAGGACCTTCGATGCCGAGGCTATAGGCGAGCGGGAGCATGGCGACCACCACCGCGCCCTGCGAGTTGATGAGCACACTCACCGCGAAGAACGCAAACGCGATGGCCCACGGGTAATGCTGCACGATGTCCTTGAGGCCGCCCTGCATCACGTCCATGTAGTTCGCGAAGTAGGTATCGGCAAGCCAGGCAATCCCGTAAATCGCGACGACGGCGACCATGCCGCTCTGCCACACGGCGCCCGCCACGGCCTTCTTGGGACTCGCCTTGCAGCAGATAATCATGAACGCCGCGGCCGTTATCATCACAATTTGGATGATGATGTTCATGGCGAGCGGCTTCATTTGCGCCACGCCGTCAATTACTTTACCTGTAGGGAACTTGGGGCGAATGTCGTGGCCCGCAATCTGCATAATGGAGAAGAATACGATGACGGCGAGAGCACCGAGGAAAATGAACACGGCGCGCTTCGCTTCCTTGGAGACTTCCTTGTCGAGCACGGAAGCGGTATTCCCGTACATGTATTCCTTCATCTGCGGGTCCTTGAGGCGGGCCTGGAATGCGGGGTCCTTGTCGAGGTCGAGCCCGCGCCTGTACGAAACGAGCGCTGCGGCCATGAGCCCGCAGAGGCACGCGGGGATAGTAATCGCGATGACCTGCAGGTTGTTGATGTTGAACCCGTTCGCGTTCGAGATAATCACGAACGAGGCGACGGCAGCTGCAATGGGCGAGCAGGTGATACCGACCTGCGATGCGACGGAGGCCACGCCGCAGGGGCGTTCCGGGCGGATTCCCTTCTTGAGCGAGATATCGCAGATAATCGGCATGAGGGTGTAAACCACGTGGCCGGTACCCACGAGCACCGTGAGGAAGAACGTGCAGAGCGGGGCGAGAATCGTGATGTGGTTCGGATGCTTGCGCAACAGGCGCTCCGCAACCTGGATCAGCCAATCCATGCCGCCCGATGCCTGCAATATGCCTGCGCAGGTCACCGCCGCGATGATGATGTAGATAACGTCGGTAGGCGGCTTGCCGGGCTGCAGGCCGAAGCCGAGTACGAGGATGGCAAGGCCGATTCCCGAAATGGCACCGAGGGCAAGGCTCCCGTAACGGGAACCCACGTAGAGTGCGAGAAGCACAACCAGGAGTTGGATTATCATTAACGTCATATTTTTAAAATAATCTTTTTCTTGGAAAAAGGGTTGACATTTTTGATAATTCTCCGTAAAAACAGGTCGGCAGTGTAGCCGCCGGTGAAAAAAAAGACCCCGCTAGGCGGAGTTTTTTAATTTGTAAAGAAAAAGCCGTGATGCATTCAGTAATGGATAATGTATTTATTCTTGCCGTTGTTAAAGCGTCCGCTAGCGTCACGGTTGTAGATTTTTGTCGGTTCGAATTTTTTTGTGTGTGCGGGGGGAAGTATTTTGGTTTGCTGTTGAGGAATGACCGTGTATTCGCCGATAGCTTCTATTTTAGGATCAATATCGCATTTGTAATATTCATCCCAAATTTCATAATATAGAACGGAATAGTTTTTTATATATATTGTATCACCTATATTTAGATTTAATTCACATGGATAAATAATTCTCGAATCGGCTTTTTTTGACATTGGAGACTCAATTTCGTAAGATAAGGTTACATTTTCTAGCCAAGCTGCACATCCCCAACTTTCTTCTGATGCGCTGTTATTATATAGAGGATTGTTTTGATAATGGACTGTTACACTGGAACAATAGGGTACTCCGTGTCTTATGCATTCCGACAAAAATTGAGCCTCTGCTGTTGAGTCTACAATTCCAGAAATGTTTATAGTGTGTTTTAGGCTGGGAAATGCCGAAGAATCGGCTCCGTCAAATGAATCCTCTGCCACTTGTTGCATTCCTGGAACATAAAAAAAAGAGCATTTTCCCGCAAAAACGTTGCTACAAGCAATAAAAGCAATGATAATGAGTAAGGAACGCATACCTGTAATATATATTTATTTTAAATGAAAAACAAAAATTGTTTTTTTTGAAAAAAAGATGTAAACTTGTAAAACTTGTAGGCAAAACAAATATAAAATAAAAAAGACCCCGCCGGGCGGAGTCTTTTAATTTGTTTGTAACGCGTGGCTTAAAGCGCGATTATTAGTCGTCGTTCAGGTGCGTCGGCATCAGGAGGAAGCTGAACCCGAGATTGTCGCCTACCGGTTCAATGATGCAGGCGCCGATGGGGTTGTTCATCTTCATGATGGTCTCTTCGCTCTTGCACATGCTGAAGATTTCGGAGAGGTAGCGACCGTCGAACCCGATGCTGAAGTTGCCTTCGCCGTTGTGCGTCACTGCGAGTGCTTCGCGGGAATCGCCACCGACATCCGGGTCGCTTGCGCTGAGTTCCATGTTGTTGCCGTCAATCTGCAGGCGCACCTTGTGGGTACGCACGTTCGCCATGGCAATCACGCTGCGCATCTTGTTCTGGAATTCAACCGTGTTCATCTGCACGGTGCGTTCGAAGTTCTGCGGAATCACCGCACGGTAGTTGGGGTACGGTCCTTCGAAGAGCTTCGAGATAACCTGGGTGGAACCGGTGTTGAAGAGGATGTGCGTTGCAGACGTACGGACCTCGACTGTAGCATCGGGCTTCACCATGTGGAGGATAAGCTGGAGGGCCTTCTTCGGGATGATGGCGCCGTTCGTGAGGTTCGCGCCTTCCTGTTCGATGGAGGCACGGCCCAGACGGTGACCGTCGGTCGCAATCATGGAAATCACGCCGTCCTTGGCTTCAAGATAGACGCCGTTCAGGTTGAGGCGGATAGTGTCGGTCGAGCAGGCGAAGGTCGTCTTTTCGGCGAGGAAAGCGAGTTCGCTTGCGGCAAAGTTGAGGGATTCGCCTTCGGAGACTTCGGGGAACGGCGGGAAGTCGCTCGCGTCGATACCGCTGATGGAGGCCTTGCCCTTCGCGCTCCACTGGATGGTGGCGAGGTAATCCTGCACGTCGAAGGTCACATTCGTGATGCTCGGGTCGACGAGGCTCTTCACGAGGTCGAGCAGCTTGCGCGCGTTGATGACCACGGAACCGTCGCGTTCGCCCTGGACTTCGACCTTGACCCTGATACCGAGGTTCAGGTCGGTCGCGCTCACTTCGAGGAAGTTGCCTTCCAGGCGCAGAGCGAAGTTGTTGAGAATCTGGATGGTGGACTTGTTGGGGACTGCGTTGATGGCTGCCTGCAGTACATCCAGGAAAGCGTTCTTTTCGATCACGAACTTCATTGTTTAGGCACCTCTCTGAATAAGCATCGTACCCACGAAGAATACGACCGCAATAATTCCGATAATTACGATAACCCCTTTATTCAGGGCGTTCTTTTTGTTTGGCGTAAAATTTTTGACGTTCTGCTTAGCGCGTCTGCGTTCGCTTCGGCTCATGTTATGTCTCCATTGTTTTTTACAATGAAAAACTACTATTTTTTAAGGCCGAGCGAGGTAAGATTTATGAACGGAACGGCTCTAAACAAGATAAAAAGCAAGGCGCTGGGGGTTGCCGGCACCGCACTGAGCAGGGTTGAACTGGCTACGGAAGAAGGTAGGCTCAAAACCAAGTTCCAGTCCCTCGGCCAAAAGCTCTACAAGGCGGTCCAGGGCGACCTTCTTTCCACCATCAAGGACGACCCGTCGGTGGTGGAACTCATCGGCGACATCGAGGAGACCAAGCGCCGTATCGAAGACCTCGAGACAAAGATTGCCGGAGGGGGCCGCTAGCCCGTGCGCAAGCTCGAAGTCCATGTGTTTACGGAACGGACGTCCGGCAGCAAGAACTTCCGGCTGTCGTTCTGGCGCATACTCCTTGTGCCGGTGGCCATACTGCTCGCGGCAGTCGGGTTTATCCTGTTCTCCCCGACGCAGATTATAGACAACTTAACAACAGACGATATCGTTTCGGTTTACCGCCAGAACAAGGCCATCAAGGAAGAAATCAAGGGTATCCGCGAGACGGTGGACGAATCTATCCTCAAGGCGGAGGAGACGAAACTCCTGCGCGACAGCACCATGAAGCTGAGCGGGCTCGGGTTTACGCTGGACGATGCCCTTGGCGAGGAATCGGTGCCGTTCTCTTCCAGGAAGAGCCTGCGCGAAATCGAGAGCAGCTTCAAGAGGCTCTTGAAGGGAATCGAGGCGGATTCGGCGCTGGCGGCGCGCTTCCCTGTGATTCACCCGCTCAAGAACGGGCACGCTATAAGGAACCGGTTCGAGATGATTCGCGACCCGTTTACCGAGATTGAACTGCCGCACCGCGGGATTGACTACGTGGCCGATGTGGGCGACACGGTGTACGCGACAGGCGCGGGCATCGTGATGGAGGTACGTTCGCACCGCGGATTCGGACTCTCGATGAAGATTAGCCACCTGCCGAAGGTCCGCACATTCTACGCGCACCTGGGGCATGCGCTGGTACGCGAGGGCGACGTGGTGCGCCGTGGCGACCCGATTGCGACCGTCAACGAGAGCGGGCGAGAATCCGGCGTGGGCCTGCATTACGAGATTCGCTTGGACGGCGTGCCCGTGAACCCGGAAGACTACTTTATTACAAAGTAAATGATGATTGATAATTGATGATTGATGATGGATGATTAGGATTCGGGTTACGGGATGTTTATTGATGGATAATGGATGATTGATGATGGATGATTAGGATTCGCGTTACGGGATGTTTATTGCGGGATTGAGAAGTTTATTGCGGGAGGTGTAGAGGTTTATTATGAAACAGGCGCCGTTTGAACAGAATATTATCGCGATGGTGTGGGACTGCGACAAGACCCTCATCAGTTCGTACATGCAGGAGCCTCTGTTTCGCCACTATGGCGTGGACGGTAAAACATTCTGGGCCGAGGTGAATGCGCTCAAGGAACGTTACGGCGCGCAGGGCATTTCGGTGAATTCCGATACAAGCTACCTGAACCATATCCTTACCTACGTGAAGGCGGGGCTCTTCAAGGGGCTTTCGAACAAGCTGTTGCGCGAGTTCGGCAAGGAACTCGTGTTTTACCCGGGGCTCCCGCAGTTCTTTGGCGAAATCAAGAAGCTTGTGGAAGAAGACCCGAAGTACAAGGCGTTCGATATCCGGCTGGAACATTACGTTGTCAGTACCGGGTTTGCGGAGACGATTCGCGGGAGTTCCATCGCGCCCTACGTGGAGGGCATTTTTGGTTGCGAGTTTATCGAGAACCCGCTGCAGCCCGGTTTTTTGGATGCAGCGGGGGACCTGAAATCGGGGGCGTCTGCCGCGGAACTTGGCCTGGTTCCGGCCCGCGAGATTTCGCAGGTCGCCTGCGCGCTCGACAACACGAGCAAGACCCGCTACCTGTTCGAGATAAACAAGGGGAGCAACAAGTATCCCGATTCCATCGACGTGAATTCGGCGATTGCCCGCGAGAGCAGGCGTGTGCCCTTCGAGAACATGGTCTACATTGCGGACGGCCCGAGTGACGTGCCCGCGTTCAGCATATTGAACTACAACGGCGGTTCCACCTTTGCGGTGTACCCGAAGGGCGACGTGAAGGCTTTCCGCCAGGTGGAGGCTCTCCGGCATGCCCAGCGCGTGCAGATGTTCGGCGAGGCGGACTACGTGACGGGTAGCCAGTCGTGGCTGTGGCTGACCGAGAAGGCCCGCGCCATCGCCGACCAGATTGTGGCAAGGAAGCAGGCCGCCATCCGCAACAGCGCCGGTGCCCCGCCGTCTCACTTGACGTGAGCACTCCCACCTAAAGGTGGCCATGTACACTAAGGCCTAACGGCCAAGTGTCCAAAGGTCGCCTACATGACCGATTGATATCGGTCGCTTCGTCTCACGTGACTGCTCGTCTGGTTTAAATATCTTTTATTATATTTATATTACCTTTTACGGCGCTCCGGACCCGGATTGCTGTTTTGGGCGTTTTTCTATAAAGTTTTACCATACTTTTAGGATTGTTAATGACGTATAAGTGCAAACGTGGAATTTTGATTAGTAAGACTCCCTACGAAACGCGCTATGCCATCATGGAAGATGGCGAACTGGCGGAACTCGTGGTCGAGGGGAGTTCTTCGAATCAGGTCCAGGGTAATATTTATAAGGGTGTCGTACAGAAGGTCGTTCCTGCGGCCGGGCTTGCCTATGTAGATGTAGGGCTCGGCCAGGACGGTGTCTTGCGGCAAGAGGATGTCTTTGACGCGAAGGCCGCGCTCGAATGCAGGTTCGATGACGACGATTCGGATGCCTACGGGCAGTCCGCCATAACCGACGTGCTCCACGAGGGCGACGAGATTATGGTGCAGGTCTCGAAGGAGGCCGCGGGAGGCAAGGGCGTGGGGCTCACCATGCGCGTGACGTTCGCGGGTAGCCTGTTGGTCTGCATGCCGGGCACGAACTTCATCGGCGTGTCGAAGCGTGAACGTGATATTGCCCGTCGCCGCGAGGTGAAGGGGATGATCAACCGCCTCAAGGCCGGCGACGTGGGTTACATCGTGCGTACCTCGGGCATGGAAGCGACGGAGGAAGCCCTCCAGCAACAGATGCAGGAACTCGAGGCCCTCTGGAACCGCACCAAGGAAAACTATGCGGGTGCCACCGTCGGTACCTGCGTGTACGAGCAGTCCAATTCCGCGGGCCGCGCTATCGGCGAATACTTCAACGGCAACACCGACTACGTGTACGTGGACAACCGCGACGAGTACTTCTCGCTGCGTGACTACCTGCGCAGCGCCGCTCCCGAGATGCTCGACAAGGTGAAGCTCTGGAGCTCTAGCGAGAGCCTCTTTGAATATTTCAAGATAGAGAACGACTACGCGCGTTCCCTGCAGCGCCAGGTACCGCTCCCGCGTGGCGGAAACCTCGTAATCGAGCAGACCGAGGCGCTCATGTCCATCGACGTGAACACGGGCCCCAAGGTGCACGGCAAGGACCAGGGCAAGATTATCCTCGAAACAAACATCGACGCCTGCCGCGAGATTGCGAAGCAGCTTAGACTCAGGGATGTGGATGGTTTTGTGATTGTGGACTTCATCGACATGGAGACCGACAACGACCGCGAGATTATCTACCAGGAATTTGTGAAGGCCGCCCGCCGCGACAAGGCAATCGTGAAGCCTTCCCCGATTACTCAGTTCGGGCTCATGGAAATTCGCCGCGAACGCGTGCGCGAAGATTCTTACAAGAGCAAGTTCTGCCCGGTGTGCCGTGGCGGTGGCCGCATTGCCACGCTCGAGTCGGCCCTCGGGACAATCGACCGCTGGATGGCGCGTGCCCACTCGAAGGGCGGCCTCAAGCAGGTGACGCTCGTGCTCAGCTCCCCGATGGTGGAGGTGCTGGTGCGTGACCGCGCCCGCATGCTGCACTACCTGGAATACAAGCACGACATGAAGGTCGAACTCGTCGAGGACGACCGCGCCCACGTGAACCAGTTCTGGATGTTCAACGACCAGAAGGAAGACATCACCGAGCTCTACGACTTCGTGGAGTCCGATGCGCCCGCGAAGCCTACGCGCCCCAAGCGCGGCAACATGCGCGGCCGCAACAAGGTGAAACGCGAAATCCTCATCAGCAAGACGCCTTACGAGAAGCGTATTGCCATCATGGAAGACGGCGAGCTTGCCGAACTCGTGGTGGAAAGCGTTTCCTCGACCCGCGTGCTCGGGAATATATACAAGGGCGTGGTGCAGAAGGTATTGCCCGCGCTCAAGGCCGCGTTTATCGATATCGGCATGGAGAAGGCCGGGTTCCTGCACCAGGACGATGCAATGGACCGCAGTGAACTCCTGCGCCGCGAATACGGTGACGACGATGACGAAGATGGCCCGTCCAAGGAAATCTCTATCGACGAGATTCTGAAGGAAGGCCAGGAAATCATGGTGCAGGTGGTGAAGGAACCCATCAGCACGAAGGGCGCACGCCTCACGACGCACCTGAGCTTTGCGGGGCGTTTCCTCGTGTGCATGCCGGGTACCAACTTCATCGGCGTGTCGAAGCGTGAACGCGACCCGGCCAAGCGCCGCGAGTTCAAGAAGGTGGTGCGCCGCCTCAAGGCCCGCGACGTGGGCTACATCGTGCGTACCAACGGCCTCAACGAATCCGAATTCGAAATCCAGAAGCAGATGCGCGAACTCGAGAGCAAGTGGGAACAGACCAAGTTCAACTTCGCGAACCAGCCTGCCGAGACCTGCATCTACGAGGAATCCGATTCCATCGAGCAGACCGTGCGCGAATACTTCGGCGAGAACACCGACTACGTGTATATCGACAACCGCGAGGAATACCTCGCGCTGCGTGACTACCTCAAGGTGCTTTCTCCGGACAAGCTCGACAAGGTGAAGCTCTGGGACAAGAACGAGAGCCTGTTCGAACATTTCAAGATAGAGAACGACTACGCGCGTTCCCTGCAGCGCCGCATTCCGCTCTACAACGGGGCGAACCTCGTGATCGAGCAGACGGAAGCGCTCGTCTCCATCGACGTGAATCTCGGGCGTGCCCGCGGCAAGGACAGGAACAAGCTCGCCCTCGAGACGAACTTGGACGCCTGCCGCGAAATCGCGAAGCAGTTGCGCATGCGCGACGTGGGCGGCCTCATCATCATCAAGTTCATCGAGATGGGCGCGGATTCCGACCGCGATGCCGTGTACCAGGAATTCCGCAAGGCTATCCGCCGCGACAAGGCGCCGATTAGCCCTGCGCAGATTAGCCAGTTCGGCATCATGGAAGTTACCCGCAAGCGCGTGCGCGTGAACCTCATGACCGAGAAGACGGAAATCTGCCCGGTATGCCGTGGCGGTGGCCGCATCGCGACGCTCGAATCCACGATGGGCGAGATTGACCGCTGGATGGCGCGTGCCCGCAACAAGGGCAAGCTCCGCGAAATCAACCTGGTGGTAAGCACCATGATGGTCGACGCGCTGTGTGCAGATTCCCTGCGCCTCTACCGTTACCTGGAAGCGAAGCACGGGATCAAGATAAACCTCGTCGAGGATACCTGCGCCCACGTGAACCAGTTCTGGATGCTCGACCGCAGCAACGAGGACATCACCGAACTCTACGGAAAGGTATAGCGTACCGCGCCCGGCTTGCCGGGCACGCTCGTTTATCGAAGTTCGTTTTAACAAAAACGCCCGCGGATTTATCCGCGGGTTTCTTGTTGCAGAAAGAGAGAGCTAGTTCTTTTTCTTCTGGTCGTTTCCGTTCAGGACGTCGCCCAGGTTGATGGCGTTCTTGCCACCACGACGCACGCCCCACAGCAGGTCGCGCGTGATGTTCGAGGCGGTCCTGTGGCCAACCATCACCTTCACGTGCAGGCGGGCGATGTAGGCGCCCGTACCCACGAGGCGTCCGTCGTCGGCGCGCATGTTCCACGCGAGGAACAGGTTGCCCGGGTTGGCAAGGCAGCCCGCGTCACCGTAGACTTCCTTGTCGGAGCAGAGGATGGTTCCCGAACTGCCGCCCACGTAGTTGCCCAGGTGCGTGTAGTAGTGCGTCTCGTACTTGAGCTTCACGTCGTCGGGTTTCGCGAGAGAGAGCGTGCCGTCGCGGAACTGTTCGATGTTGCTTGCGGTAATCGTGCCGTTCTTGATGGCGTCAATCACTTCTTCGCTCACGCCGGCCTTCTTGAGTTCCTTCTCGGAGATGTTCCCGTCGATGATATCCTGGAACAGTGCCCCGACGTCCATGTCGGCCGCGGTCTTGATGTTCATGATGGAATCACGACTCGCCTCAATACCGCGCTGCACGTATTCCTCGAACAGGTCGAGGTCTTCGTCACTCAGTTTGCTCTTGTAGTTGTCGGCGGTAATCGTGCCTTCGGTAAACCCGTTGACGGCCTCTTCGCTGAACCCGCCTACCGCGCTTGCCGTGATGCCTGCGATAAGCTGGGCCACGGATTCTTCCTCGGTAATCTCGAGCACGGTGTACGTGGTGTCGTCTTCGCCGCTGTTGAGCAGCGTGGATATAAGCGCGTCGAGGCTCGCGATGTCTTCGGCGGTCTGTGTCTGGATGAGTTCAGCCACGTCGAAGCCAATCAGGTGGCCCTGCACACCCTTCTCGTCGGAAACCTGCTTCGCGTCGGCATCCTTGTTGGTGATGAGGATGGGCTGCGTCGTTGTCGGGTTCTGTACGATCGGGTTGCTGGGGTCAAGCGGCAGCACGTCGGCGCCGGTAATCTGCATATCCTGCTGGCCCGTGATGCGTACCATCGGCGTGTACTTGTGCGGCTTGTTGCTGCTCATGTCTTCGCCGAGGTTCACCGTGGAGCCTCCCTGCGGTACAAAGCCTATGGAGTCGCCCACGGAGGGTATCACAGCGTCGTAGGTGCTTACGTTGAACAGCAGAACCATCTTGCTCTGCGAGCTGGAATTGCTTGCGCCTACGGGCTTTTCCGGGTCTACGACTTCGCCTGCGCGTACGCAGTGGTACCGGAACATGTCCTTGAAGTGCTCCATCGATTCGCTGGTAATCGCCTCGCTGAAGGTGAGTTCCAGTTCGTGCCCGCTCTTGGTAATGCTCTTTACCGCCTGGGTGACAATCGGGTTTACCTTGTCCGTAAGCGGGTCGGCCGCAATGTGGAAGTGGTAGCCCTTGTTGTTCTCGGTGTAGGTGAACCAGGTGTCGATGCTACCTGTGTACACGTCTTCCTTGCCGCCGGTGAATATCAGGCTGCTGAAACCGCACGGCTTGTAGGGCTCGCAGGCGCCCTCGGTTACAATCGTGAGTTCAGTCTTGTTCCCGTGGATGTGGAAGTTCTCTTCCTTCTGTACCGGGAATCCTTCGCCGAACGCGAACTTCAGGGAGTCTAGGTGGTTCTTGCCGCCGAGTTCCTTGTTGAACGTGATGTGCAGGCTGTCGCCGCGTCCGTCGCCGTTACGGTCATAGAATTCTGCGCTGGAGATTCTCGGAATAGGCGGTTCCTGGAACACGAGGTTCGTCCATACTGCGGCAGAGGCCGCGGCTCCCTTCGCCTGTAGCGTCGCGCCCGTTACGGGAGCGTTCGCGATAACGTAGAAGGTCGCCTTGCCCGTGGAGTCGAGCACCACCTTGTTTATGGGCTTGCCGGTCTCGTCGACGGTCTTCAAGTTCAGGTCAGAGGAATTGAGGTTCACGTTCTGGTTGTAGAGCGTGACCGTCGCCCAGTCCTCGAGGAACATCACCTGTACCTTGTACATCTCGTACGCCCACTTGCCAATCTGGAGCGTGTCGCCCGAGACCTGTGCGCCGAGCGGCTTCCATTCTTCTGTCGCGTAGACGAGCGTCGGGATCTTGTACGGCGGGATGGTAATCCACACGCCGGTCTTCTGCGTCGGGTCGGTCTTCAGGGTGATTTCCAGGTAGTAGTGGCCCGGAGCAAGCCCGTTGTTCTCGACAATCCTTGCGGAGTCGATGCTGAACTTCGCCCAGCTCTCGTCGATGTTGATGCCTTCGAACCACATGCCTACGGAGTCGAGCAATACGCCCGCTTCGCCGAGGTTGCCGCCGGTGAGGCGGAAGTTCGAGGGACCTTCGGTGGTATCGACCTGGCCGCCTTCGTTCGCGTCAAAGTCGCAGCTGAGCGCGTCGCCCTTGGTAATCTGCCAGATGTCGTAGTTCTTGGGGTTCCATGCCTTGCCCATCGCGGCCGCGTTGAGCGAGTCGCTGGTAAGGAATATGCTTGCGTCGGTGTGCAGGTCCATGGACGTGCGCATCATGAAGTTCGAGGAACTGGTATGGCGTTCCACGTAGAAGATGTGGAACGGGTATTCCTTGCCTTCGACAAGGCCGAGCGTATCGAGGTCCACGGAACCGACGACTTCGCTATGCTGCCCGCCGAGGTCCACCACCAGGCGGTTGTTGATGAACACCCACACGTCGTCGTCGCCCTTGAATTCGAACTTCTGGCCGTGGACGTATTCAAACTTTGCCTGGAACTTCATGGTGAAGCCGAAGTTGTGCTTCTTGTTCTTCTTGTCGTTCAGTTGGTCGAAGAAGATGTTCTTGACCGTCTTGGCGTCATCGAGGTATTCGAGGTCGTCAAGCAGGAAGAACCCGCCTTCCGGGCTGCTGCCGTTCTTCTGGCCGTACCAGTAGCCTTCCTTGTCAAGTTCAAGATCGACGTCGCGGCAGGCGGAGTTCGTGTATTGCTTGCCGCTTGCATCCTGGCCGATTACGACGGGCAGGAACCAGTAGTCGAGGTGGTCGGAAAGCTTGCAGTCTTCTGGGAAGGTCGGCGAGCGTACGGGGACTCCGTTCGGGCCGAGCGTTTCGCTCACCATGCCCGCCATGTAGCTGGTGCCCTTGCTGTCCTTCGCGTTGTTCTTGTAGTTGTTGTAAGATCCGCTGCAGCCGCCGCTACCGAAGTCGTTGCTGATCAGGTAGAGGGTGTTGCCGAAGTACTGGTCCTTGGCGCCGTTTGCGTAGGGCTTGTTCGAGGAAGCGGAGCATTCGATGCCGTCACAACCTTCTCCGTGTAGCCAGTCGAACATCATCACCTGGATGGTGCGGACGGGGCATTGCCCGAGCACGCCCGGGTACTGTGCGAACATTTCGGGTACGTCGTTCTTGAAACTCTGTATCCAGAGCGTGTCGCTCAGGGCGGCGATGCTGTCGAGCACGATTTCGCTGCCTATGGGGATGCCGCCTGCGGCGACTTCCTCGTTACCGTCGGCACCCACGTAGGTGTAGCCGATGGTCTGCTTGAACCTTACGGTGAAGTTTGTCGCGGGCGCGTTCTTGACCTTAGTCTCGAACCAGCCGCAGTAGTTCTTCACCGCCGACATGATGGTTTCGGTGCCGTTGTAGATGAGCACGGCATTGGTGTTCGTCCAGTGCGGCATGAACCGGATGATTTTAGTTGAACTTGTGGTGGCGGCCGGTTGGCCGGGTTCACCCCCGGGTGCAGTTTGTGATGCAGCGCACACTGCCATGACTAGGGTCAACAGCAATACATGAGTAATTGACTTACACACAATCTCGCTCCTTTAACATCCCTGTATAAAACGCGATAACTCTTCTATATAAATATGCCTTTTTGTAAGCAAAAAAGCAACTATATAATTATTTACAACACAAGAACATACGCGAAAAGGGGCGTTTTTCGCGTATTGAATGTTAAAGGAATTTTACAATAGGGTATAAAGGTTCCGAAAAACCCTTTGATGCCCTACTTTTTCTTTTTCTCGTTCAGGATGTCGCCGAGGTTGATACCGTTCGTACTCCCGCGGCGCACACCCCACATCAGGTCGCGCGTGATGTTCGATACTGTCCTGTGGCCCACCATCACCTTCACGTGCAGGCGGGCGATGTAGGCGCCCGTACCCACGAGGCGTCCGTCGTCGGCGCGCATGTTCCACGCGAGGAACAGGTTGCCCGGGTTGGCAAGGCAGCCCGCGTCGCCGTAGACTTCCTTGTCGGAACACAGGATGCTGCCCGAACTGCCGCCCACGTAGGTGCCGAGGTGCGTGTAGTAGTGCGTCTCGTACTTGAGCTTCACATCGTCGGGTTTCGCGAGAGAGAGCGTGCCGTCGCGGAACTGGTCGATGTTGCTTGCGGTAATCGTGCCGTTCTTGATTGCCTCGATCACCTCTTCGCTCACGCCGTTCTTCTTGAGTTCCTTCGCGGAGATGTTCCCGTCGATGATATCCTGGAAGAGCGCGCCCACGTCCATGTCGGCCGCGGTCTTGATGTTCACGATGGTATCGCGGCTCGCCTCGATACCGCGCTGCACGTATTCCTCGAACAGTTCGAGGTCTTCGTCACTCAGTTTCTTCTTGTAGTTGTTCGCGGTGATGCTCGAGTCCATGAACCCGGTGATGGCCTCGTCGGTGAACCCGCTGATGGCGCTCGCCTTGATGGCCTCGATGAGCTGCGCGATGGATTCCTCCTCGGTAATCTCGAGCACGGTGTACGTGGTGTCGTCTTCGCCGCCGTTCAGGAGCGTGGAGATGAGCGCGTCGAGGCTCGCGATGTCTTCGGCGGTCTGCGTCGAGATGAGCTCGGCGACGTCGAAGCCTATCAGGTGGCCCTGCACGCCGAGGGAATCGGACACGTGCTTCGCGTCGGCATCCTTGTTGGTGATGAGCTTCGGCTGCGTGGTGTTCTCTTCGTCCTGCACAATCTCGTTATTCGGGTCGAGCGGCAGCACGTCGGTGCCGGTAATCTGCATGTCCTGCTGGCCCGAGATGCGCACCATCGGCGTGTACCTGTGGGGCTTGTTGCCGCTCATGTCCTCGGCGAGGCTCGTGGTGGAACCTCCTTGCGGTACAAAGCCTACGGAGTCGCCCACGGAGGGGATTACCGCATCGTAGGTGCTCATGGTGAACAGCAGGGTCATGGAACTGTTCGAAGAACCGTTGTCTGCGCCTACGGGCTTTTCGGGGTCGACCTTCTCGCCGCCGCGCACGCACGAATAGCGGAACATGTCCTTGAAGTACTGCTTCGTGTCTTCGGTAATCGCCTCGCTGAAGGTGAGGGTGAGCTCGTGCCCGCTCTTGGTGATGCTCTTTACCGCCTGGGTAACAATCGGGTTTACTTTATCCGTAAGCGGGTCCGCCGCAATGTGGAAGTGGTACCCCTTGTTGTTCTCGGTGTAGGTAAACCAGGTGTCGATGCTGCCCGTGTACAGGTCTTCCTTGCCGCCGGTGAATATCAAGCTGCTGAAACCGCAGAGCTTGTAAGGCTCGCAGGTGCCGCTCGAGACAATCGTAAGTTCGGTGTTGTTGCCGGAAACCTTCCAGTTTTCCTTTGTCTGTACCGGGAAGCCTTCGCCGAACGCGAACTTCAGGGAATCGAGGGTGTTCTTGCCGCCGAGTTCCTTGTTGAACTTTATGTGCAGGCTGTCGCCGCGCCCGTCGCCGTTACGGTCGTAGAATTCCGCGCTGGAGATTCTCGGGATGGGCGGTTCCTGGAACACGAGGTCGGTCCAGACGGCAGCGGAAGATGCGGCGCCCTTCGCCTGCAGCGTCGCTCCCGTAACGGGCGCGTTCGCGATAACGTAGAACGTGGCGCGGCCCGTGGAGTCGAGCACCACCTTGCTGATTGCCTTGCCGGTCTCGTCGACCGTCTTCATGTTCGGGTCGCTAGAGGAGAGGTTTATGTTCTGGTTGTAGATGGATACCTGCGCCCAGTCTTCCTCGAACATCACCTGCACCTTGTACATCTCGTACGCCCACTGGCCAATCTGGAGCGTGTCGCCCGAGACCTGCGACGTGAGCGACTTCCACTGCTCGGTAGCGAACACCAGCGTGGGCACCTTGTACGGCGGGATGGTAATCCACACGCCGGTCTTCTGTTCGGGGTTGTTCTTGAGCGAGACCTCGAGGTAGTAGTGGCCCGGGGCAAGCCCGTTGTTCTCTACGATGCGTGCGGAGTCGATGCTGAACTGGTACCAGTTGTCCTCGATGGTGATGCCTTCGAACCATGTTCCTGCGGTATCGAGCATTACGCCCGCTTCGCCGAGGTTGCCGCCGGTGAGCCTGTAGTTGGACGGGCCTTCTACCGTGTCGACGTCTGCAAGTTCGTTCGCGGAGAAGTCGCAGCTGAGGGCGTCCTTCTTCACAATCTGCCACACGTCGTAGTTCTTGATGGCGGGCGTGGAGCGCAGGTCGGTGAGGAATATGCTCGCCTCGGTGCGCAGGTCTATGGAGGTGCGCATCATGAAGTTCGACTGCGTCTGCTTGCGTTCGGCGTAGAAGATATGGAACGGGTAGGTTTCGCCCTCGGTAAGCCCGAGCGTGTCGAGGTCCACCGCGCCCGATGCCTTCGTGTGCTGCCCGCCGATATCGACCACCAGGCGGTTGTTGATGAACACCCACACGTCGTCGTCGCCGTTGAACTCGAAGTACTGTCCGGGCACGTATTCGAACTTCGCCTGGATCTTCATGGTGAAGCCGAAGTTGTGGTAGCCCTTGTTGCCGCTTAGGGAGTCGTAGTTCACGTTCTCGACAGTGCCTTCCTCGTCGAGCCAGCGGAAGTCGTCGAGGAAGAACAGCCCGCCTTCGGGGCTGCCGTCGTCACGCTGGCCGAGCCAGAATCCGTCGTCGGTCAGTTCGAGTTCCAGGTCGCGGCAGGTGGCGTTCGTGTACTTCTTGCCGTTCGCATCGGTGTTGATGACATCGGGCAAGAACCAGTAGTCGAGATGTGTCGCGTTCGTGCAGCTGGAGGGGAGTTCCTGTACGCGCACGGGTACGCCGTTGCTGCCGAGTACGGGTTCGACCATCCCCTTGGTGAGCGTGCAGCCGTCTGCGCCGAAGTCCTCGTTGGTGCCTTCGCCGCGCCTCGGGACCCCGCGCGCCTCGTAGCCGTTGCGTCCGCCCCTTTCGGAACCGTCGTACCAGTCGAACATCATTACCGAGAGTGTCTTTACCGGGCAGTCGCCCAGGCGGTTCGGGTATGCGGAAAACTGGTCTGGGGGGCCGGAGGGGTTGCCGATAATCCACAGCGTGTCGTTGAGTGCCGCGATGCTGTCGAGGTTGATGGGTTCGCCTACGGGGGTGAGCCCGCGTGCTACGTGCTCGGGGCCTTCCGCGGTCACGTAGGTGTTGCCGATGGTCTGCTTGAACATGACCTCGAAGCCGGTGGCGGGTGCGTTCTTGACCCTGGCTTCGAACCAGCCGCAGTAGTTCTTGACCGCGGTCATGGTGGTTTCGGTGCCCTTGTAGTTCAAGATGGCGTTGGTGTTCGTCCAGTTCGGCATGAACCGGATAACGACGTTAGAACCGCCTGCAGCTTCTCCGCCGGCAGGTTCCTGTTCTGCAGGTGTTTCCCTGTTGTTGTCTCTGCCGTTCCCGTTCCCGGGCTGTGACATAGCGCACATCGAGGCGATGAGTGTCAACAACATGACACGGGTGATAGCCTTATACCACACAATAAACGCTCCTTAATAAACATCCCAATCAGTGGGGCGATACTATAAATATCGCTTATTTTGGGTAAAAATGCAACAGGAGGCAGGGTTCCAATTTAACATAAGCGTGCAAAAAACGTGCATAAATCATACTTGAAACGTAAATAAAAGTTTACTACAAGGCGAAGGGTGCCGTTTTTGGGTCTGGCTCCGGTTTTTCCCGCGGTTAAAACCTACTTTTTATACGTTCAACAAACAGTTTTTTTTGGAGATAATTTATGAATCGTGTATATCTGGTTGCTTCTGCCAACATGGAAGCGAAGGTCAAGGAAGTCGTCGACGGCGTTGCCGCTGCCGGCCTCAAGTCCGCCACCTACAAGCCGTGCGTGAACGGTGCCGAAGCCGCCGCCGAACTCAAGGCGCACAACTCCGCCGTGCTCATGGAAAAGATTGCCGCCGACTTCCTCAAGCAGAATTTCGATTCCGTGGATGCAGTCGTGGTGGAAGGCGCTGTTGGCATGAGCGACGTGATGGCCCAGAAGTTCAACGACACCCTCGCGACCGCGCTCGACGCGAAGATTTATTCCGATAGCGAGGATGCCGACCTGTTCTGCCCGTGCCGCCTGCTGCACTGCGGGAAGTGCCTCGCGAAGGACCTCGCCGCAGAACCTGCCGAACGCAAGACGAGCCAGGCGATGTTCCGTGCGGGCCTGCTCCTCAAGGCGTCCAAGGCGAAGAAGCGCATTGTGCTCCCCGAAGGTAGCGAACCGCGTACCGTGCAGGCCGCGAAGCTCGTAATCGACCGTGGTATCGCGGTTCCCGTGCTCGTGGGCAAGAAGGAGGAAATCCTGAAGGTCGCGAAGGAACAGGGCGTGCAGCTCCCGGCTGACATCGAAATTATCGAACCCAGTGCTGAACTCGCCGAAAAGTACGTTCCGACGCTCGTGGAACTCCGCAAGTCGAAGGGCATGACCGAAGACCAGGCCCGCGCGGCTCTTGCAGATAACGTAATGCTCGGCACCATGATGCTCAAGATGGGCGAAGTCGACGGTCTCGTCTCTGGTGCCATCCACTCTACCGCAGATACACTGCGCCCTGCCCTGCAGGTGATCAAGTGCGCCCCGGGCGTCAAGTCCGTGAGCTCCGTGTTCTTCATGTGCATGCCCGGCAAGACTTACATCTACGGCGACTGCGCTATCAACCTGAACCCCACCGCCGAGGAACTCGCGGGAATCGCCATGCAGTGCGACGACACCGCTAAGGCCTTTGGCCTTCCCAGCCGTGTCGCGATGCTCAGCTACAGCACCATGAACAGCGGCAAGGGCCCGGATGCAGACCTCGTGCGCGAAGCGACCAAGATCGTTAAGGAAGCCCGCCCCGAGATGCTCGTGGATGGCCCGCTGCAGTACGATGCCGCGACCGTGCCGAGCGTCGGCTCCCTCAAGGCTCCGGGCAGCACCGTCGCCGGCAAGGCCACCGTGTTCGTGTTCCCGAGCCTCTCTGCGGGTAACATTGGCTACAAGGCCGTGCAGCGTAGCGCGCAGGGCACCATCGCCATCGGCCCCATGCTCCAGGGCCTCGCGAAGCCGGTGAACGACCTGAGCCGTGGCGCCCTCGTCGAAGACATCGTCTACACGATTGCCTTGACTGCTGTGCAGGCGGGTTAAGCCCGCGTCACACCGAAGCCTTGCGTAGCAAGGCAAGTGTGTCCATTAGCATATATCAAAAAAATCGCCTGCTATTTCGCAGCCGATTTTTTTTGGATGCCCTTGTCAAGCAAAGCTTGACTGCGGCATGACATTTCATATTATTTCTTGTCTAACTTCGCGTTGATTTTCTTCTTCAGTTCTTTCAACTGCCAGCGCCCGCGCTTGTCTTCCATAAAGTAGCTTGTACGTATTCCGCGGGAAAGTCCGCGCTCTATCAGGTCGAGCGCGTCGGCGTATCGCTTCTGCTCGAACCGCAGTTCGGCAAGGAAGAAGTAGTTGTATAGGTCCTTCGGGTCCTGCTGCAGGGCCATGTTCAGGTACTTGTCGGCGAGGTCCTTGTCGGGCCACGTGAGAATCAGGGGCACGTAGGGCAAAAGCTGGTGGGCGCGACCGAGCACTTGCCAGTCCTCAGTCTTTGTGGCCACGTCGCGCACGATTGTCGCAATCCCGTCCTTTACCGCCTGCAGCGGGTTCTTGTCGGCCCCCCACATCGATACCGCGGTTGCGTATATATGCGAGATGTCCTTGTTCTTCGGGAACTTCGCATAGGCCGCCTCGCTGATGTTTTTCAGGGAGTCCAGCTTCTGCGAGCGCTTCTTTTTGTCGAAGGGTACAAAACGGAAAGAAAAGTACAGGCTCTTCACGTAGCCCTCGGTCGCCGCCTCGGCAACAGATGCGTCGTCCATCGCCTTCCTGTAGGCATCAATCATGAGTTTCGCATTGTGTGCATCCGCCTTGTCGCCCTTTGCGCGTTCGGCCCTGGCCGCATAGCACGAATCCGCAAAGCGCAGGTCGTCGTTTGCGAAAACCGTGAACGTACAGAGCAGTACGGCAAGTGCTATTTTGGATGCAATACGCATTTAGGTCTGCCAGTTCCTCAGAAACTTGTTGACGTGCGCAATCCTGTTCTTTTCTTCGTCGGTGCCGTGGAATGTCTTGAACAGCAGGTTACGGTATTCCATCATGGCGGTGCGAATCAGAATCTTGTCTTCTTTCTTGAGCATAGTGCGGTAATAATACAAAAAAAATTAAATGTTACTTTATTTGTTGCCCTTGCCCTTGCCTGCAAAGTAATCCTGCTGGCGGGTGGCCCCGAGCACGGCGTGCCACAGCGTGCCGTTCGGGTCGATCTTCTTCCTTTCGTTCACGGCGTACTCTATGGGTACGTGGCTGAACTGCTCGTTCATGCTGCCCACCACCATGTCGGTCTTGCCCGCCATGCCGGCGTGAACCGCGCTTTCTGCCAGCTGGAAGCAGAAGATGGCGTCGGTTCCCTTCGCGGGGATGCTCCGCACCATGTAGCTCGGGTCGAAGTACTTGATGTTCACTTCCTTGCCGACCTTGTCGAAGTGTTCCTTTATCTTGCGCGTCAGGAATTCGCCGATGTCGTTCTTCAGGATGTTCCCGCTCGCGTCGCGGCGTTCTTCCTGGTCCTTGAACAGTTCCTGCCCGGCGCCTTCGGCGACGGCGATAACCGCGTGTGTCTTGCCACTGCTGTAGCGGCTCTCGAGAGCCTTGAACAGGCCTTCCAGCGTGAAGGGAACCTCGGGCACGAGGCAGAAGTTCACGACCGTAGTCGCGAGCGCTGCGTATGCGGCAATGAAGCCCGAGTCGCGGCCCATGAGCTTCACTAACCCAAGCCCGTTGAATGCGCCGTTCGCCTCGTTGTGTGCGCTCGTAATCACGTCGGTCGCGCTGAGGACCGCGGTCTCGAAACCGAACGTGCGGTCGATGAGGTTCAGGTCGTTGTCGATAGTCTTCGGGATGCCGATAATCGAGATGGGCTGCCTGCGCTTCTTGACTTCTTCGGCAATCGCGTGTGCGCCGCGGAGGGTGCCGTCGCCGCCGATGCAGAACAGCACGTTGATGTTGAGGCGCATCAGGGTATCCACCATCACCACCGGGTCCTGCATGCCGCGTGAACTCCCGAGAATCGTGCCGCCGTCTTCCTGGATGGAATCGACCACGTCGGGGTTGAGCGTGATGGGCGAGTAGCCGTATGCGGGGTTGAGTCCGCGGTAGCCGTAGGGGATGCCAAAAATATTGCGGACGCCGTAATCGAACCAGAGCACCTGTACGAGGCCCTTGATCACGTTGTTGAGGCCGGGGCAGAGCCCGCCGCAGGTCACCACGCCGGCGCGTGTCCAGGCGGGGTCGTGGAAAATGGTTTCGCGCGGGCCGGCCGCCTCGAGCGACGGGACCTCGATACCCTTGTCTATGAATTCGTGTATGCGCTTGATGTCGGTGGTGAGGCTGATGCGGTCGTCTTCCGAGACGAACTTGATTCCCTTCATGGGGGATTTCAGCGTGCCTTTGCCGACGGTTTCAATAGAAAGGTCAAAATCTTTCGGGTTGGCGAGAATGTCTTCTTGGGTCATAGTGACCCTAAAATACTAAAAATCCGGAGCCCGCGCCCACTATACCATCGGCGGGAAATGGATTTTCGTGCGCAAACCGGGGTTCGCGTTCTCTATCTCGATTTTCATGTTCGAGAGCGCGCAGAGTTTTTTCACCATCGAGAGCCCGATGCCCGTGCCCTTCGTGGTGCGGGTCATCTCGTTTTCTACGCGGTAGAATTCCTGGAACACCTTCTTCATCTCGGAGGGCGGAATGCCCGGGCCGTAGTCGCGCACGGCGAGGTACACGTGGTCGCCTTCCGTCTTCATCTCGATGATAATCATCTTGTAGTCGGCGTTCTTCGAGAACTTGAGCGAGTTGTCCACGAGGTTCGTGAGAATCTGCATCACGGCGTCGCGGTCCATCATCAGCTGCACGCGGTCAATATCCGAGTCGCACGACACGGTGAGTGAAAAACCGTGGTCCTCGATGTTCTTGGTGTACATGGTCACGAAGTCGTCGAGCACGGCCTTCGGCCAGTCCTTCCTGATGTTTGCCACCCAGCGGTTGCCGTCGATTTTCGAGAGGTCGAGTACGTTCTGGATAAGCCTCGTGAGGCGGTCGCTCTCGCTTGCAATCTGGTCAAAGCTGCGCTTGCGCTTGGCGTCGTCCATCTTCTGATAACTTGTCTGTAATATCTCGGCGCGCATCTTGATGGTGGTGAGCGGTGTCTTGAGTTCGTGACTCACCGCCGATATAAAGTCCTGTCGCTTCTGGGCCAGGTCGAGCTGGCTCTGCGTAAGCCGGTAGATAGAGATGAGGCCGCCCCCCAGAAGCAGGAACATGATTCCGCCTATCAGGAACAGCAGCTGCCCGTTGCTGATAATCTGGCCGTTGCCGCCTGCCTCCTGCACCGACTTGTCGACGTAGACGCTCATGGTGATGGCGTTCAGCGGTTCGGCGAGGTTTTCCTCGAATACCTTCACGGCGAAGCGGGTGTCGATACCGAACGATACGAGGTCTCCCTTGTACGTAAACTTCAGGGCGAGGTGGTTGTCTTCGTTCGCGTAGTCGCCCACCTCGAGATCCACGATGCTCCTCAGGTATTCGCGAAGGTCTACCACGAACCCCTGCACAAAGTTCTCCTCGCCGCGCAGCACGTTTCTGTAGAACACGATGTACTGGCGGTTCAGTTCCGCCTGGAACGATTCGATGGCGATGTCCATCGTGCCCACGTACGGGAATATCCTGTACAGGCCCGAGGTGTCCATCTTGGCCGATTCCACGTTGAACGCGAACTGTTCCTGCTCGGAGGTGCGCTCCACGCGCATGCGCTTCTTGCGGTTCTTGCTCTTGGAAAGGTCCACCTCGTTGGCGAGCTGGTCAAGCGCGTTGGAACTTTCGCCTGCAGTCTTGGAGGTATCCAGCGTGGCGGCCGTCCCCTTGTTCTTGATGCCCATGTCGCGCACGATAAACTTGAGCCTGTTCTGGAACGACTCGCGGATATCCTTGTTCTCGAGCTGCACCTGCCCGAGCGCGCCCGCCGGCAGGTAGGGGGTACTGAACACGCCGTCGGGGTCTATCTGGAAATGCCCGATAAGTCCGGCGTACTGGCTGCAGTAGTCCAGCTTGCTGGAATCGCTATTGCACGATGTTACCGGGAAGTTGAGCGCGAGGTCCGAGTAGGTGGGCTGCTCGCCTGCAGAAATGGTCTTCGCGACCTTGATGAACCTGTACTCCATGAAGGAGCGCTTGTTCTCTATCGCGAGGTCGTCCTTGATGCGGTTGTTCGCCATCTTCAGGACCTGCGTTGCGTGCATGGCCCATTCCGCCTTCGACTCGTCCTGCATGTGCAGGTACGAATCGTAAAGCAGCCCCGCCACCGGGAGTGCAATCACGGCGAAGATGGCTGAATAGATGAGAACGAGACGTTTCTTTATTAAGCGGTTTTTGAGCATTCAGGTGTAGAACGCATCTGGTAGCCTTCGCCACGGAACGTGACCAAGAGCTTCGGATGGGAAGGATCGTCCTCGATTTTCTTGCGGAGCTTGGTGATGTGGATGTCGACGGTGCGGGTATCCACGGATTCGGCGTTCTCGTAGCCCCAGACTTCGCGGAGCAGTTCGGAGCGCGGGACCGCATGGTCACGGTTGTTCCACAGGTATTCGAGGATTTCGATTTCCTTGCGCGTGAATGCGAGTTCTTCCTTGCCGCGCGTGCCTGCGTATTCGCGGAAGTTCACGCGGAGGTTGCCTGCCACGAGCTTGCCTTCGTTTTCCATGGACTGGCGGCTGCGGCGGAGTACGGCCTCGATGCGTGCGAGCAGCATCGGGGTGGAGAACGGCTTCGGGATGTAGTCGTCGGCACCGAACTTGAGGCCGTTGATGATGTCTTCGTCGGTGTTCTTTGCAGAGAGGATTATAATGGGGAGGCTTCTGTCCTTTTCGCGAATCTTGTCGCAGACCTCGAAGCCGTTCATGCCCGGGAGCATCACGTCGAGGAGCACCAGTCCGTACTGTCCGGTGAGGGCCTCGGTAAGGCCGCTTTCGCCGTCGGCGACATGCTTTACGTGGTAGCCGTTGAGCTCGCAGAGGTCTACGAGGCTTTCTGCAATTGCAATTTCGTCTTCAACAATAAGAATGCTAGTGTTGCTAGTATTGTTAGCCATTTTTGTTTCCCTTAAACTCCTATGGGGGTATTTAGTTTAAATTGCGAGACCGACGCCGATTTCAGCAGCCATGCGCCCCGGTTCGATTTCTTCCGGGAAGTCGCCGCCGAAGTAGTACTTGAAGTTCGCGTATGCGGCAATCGGGATAATCGGAAGCTTTGCACGCAGGCCAACGAGGATATGGCCGCCGATGCTGGTCTTGAGGCCTTCCTCGAGGGCGGCGTCCTGGATGTTTTCCACAAGGGCGTCGGTAAGGCGCTGTGCCATTGCGTTCTGGTCGGGCAGGGCAATGGAATTGGGGTCGAGCGCCGCTGCCGGGTTGCTCATCACGCCGTCAATCGCGTTCTGCATTTCGGCCTCGAGTTCAGCCTTCACCACGTTGTAGGTGCCGCCCACGACCTTCGAGGTGAAGGGCTGGTTCAGGATGAACGTGTTCATGTAGTAGGTAAGGCCGCCGCCGATGTAGGGGCGGATAATGGGGATGAACGTGATGGGGTAGGTAATGGAGAGGTCGCCGTTCATCTGCACGAACTTCGGGTTCGCCTTGCCGAACGGGGTGCCGCCGAGTTCCACCTCGAGGTCAATCTGCTGGTAGGCGCTCAGGTCGGCTGCCGCAGCACCCGCGAGAACTGCGGTCGGGTCCTTGATGACGAACAGCGATGCGTCGTAGGAGCCGAACTGGATGTTGAAGGTCGCTTCGATGTCGATGATGGGGAGGATATCCACCCACACCTTGAAACCGAAACCGTGCATCATCTCGTCGAATCCGCCGTGCCACAGCTTGACTTCGCCCGCGTCGGTGACGTTGACGCTGTTGCCGAACCTGTCGGGGGTTTCGGCGAAGCCTGTCATCTTGCTGCCGAAATTGGGGGTGTAGTGCGCGCCGATACCGATGATGGCGAATGACTGCGAGGCGAGCAGGGCACCTGCTGCGAGTAGGATTTTAGCGTTCATAAATGCTCCTAGGAAAACTTCTAGACTTGAAACTAGATAAAAATTTTCAAAATGGGGCGCCCCCTGGGGCGAAAAAGTGCCAAAATCCGCTTTTTTGTGATGTTCCGGCGCATTTTATCGGTATTTATGGCTTATTTATCAAGACAATGTAAACAAAATTGTATATACCCGCGAAAAAAAGTATATATTATGTAAGTTTTAAGGGGGTCCCTTGGGATTCCCGGCGACTTTCTTTCCAAGAGGAGAAATATGCGCAAACTGATAACACTGATCGCCCTTATGGGACTCATGGCGAGCCTTTCCTTTGCGGCAGACGATGCCGCCACCCGCCGCCGTTCCGCAAAGGCGTTCGACGAACTTGATGCCGACGAGGCAAGGCCCGCGAAGAGGCCCGCCTACGAGAAGCAGGCCCCTGCCAGGCAGGCGCCCGCTCCCAGACAGCAGTCTATAGCTATGGGCAACCAGGCGTTGCCTACGATTATCGTTGTCCCCGCCCAGAAGGCGAAGGGCATGAGCGACCTCCAGGCGTTCCAAAGCAACCCGAACAACCGTATGGCCATCGAGGCCATCAACGGCTACCTGACTCAGCGCCAGTACGAGGTGAAGTCGCTTGCCGGCGAGGAGACCCTCGGCGAGGTCATCCAGATGCAGCAGGATATCGCCGAGACGGAAGAAGACCTTTCGTACCTCGCGAGCCTCGCCCTGAGTGCCGATATCTACATCAAGTTCTCCGCTTCCATCGAAGGCGGTATCGTGCTTATCGAGCTGAGCGCCTACGAGGCGGCGACTGCGCGCCTGCTGGGTAGCCAGACGAGCCAGGCTGCCGCAAACGGGCAGAGCAAGGGCGCCATTGCGCAGGCGGTATTCGATGCCGCGCACCGTGCCATGCCGGGTCTCGAGAAGAAAATCAAGGGCTACTGGGAAGTGGACCGCAAGAACGGCGTTCAGTACAAGGTAATAATGAAGTTGCAGGGCGACTTTGACGAGCAACGCGTGGAAGATATCCAGGACGACGTGAACATGCTCGCGAAGAAGGCGTTCAAGCGTGTGAACACGAACGTGCAGACGGCAAAGACTATCGACATGACCGTGTTTGCCGACATGGACAAGTTCGCCGACTCGCAGGAAGTCTACAGCTACATCCGTCGCGGGCTCAAGGGTTCCGTGACCGTGCGCAAGATAAACATTACCAAGAAACTGATTTTGATCGAACTCAAGTAGTATGAACATCAAGAAGTTTGCCTTTTTGCTGCTTTCCCTTTCTGTAGCCGCTTTTGCGGGCAAGGTAATCACGTACACCGCCTCCTCGGAGGTTTCGCAGGAACAGGCGAACAACACGGCCATCGCGGGTGTCGCCAAGCAGGTTTCCTCGACGGTCGTGACCGACGACAGGCTCCGTACCGAGGATGTTTCCGCGGGCGGCAAGGAAAAGATTTCGCAGACCTACACCTCGAACAAGAACGTGAAGACGAATGTCGACCTCAAGTGGGTGAAGGTGCAGCCGCTCCCGAAGGACGGCAAGAAGTTCCGCGCCACGGCGACGCTCGACGTGGACGAGATGACGAACAACATCCGCCTGCAGATGGCTAACGCGAAGGAGAAGATTGCGAAGTACGAGGCCGACGGCCGTGCCGCGCTGGAAGCATCGCGTTACGACGAGGCTATCCGCATGCTCACTGCCGCAGAGGCGCTCATTGAGCCTTACAGCGCGCTGAAGAGCGAACTTGCGCAGGTGTTTACCCTGAACGAGTCGTTCAACCTGAAGCATAACCTTCCGGGTTTGCGTGCCGATATTGCGTCTAAGCTCGGTAACCTGCAGGTAAAGACCGCGCCCGAAAAGCTCGTGCTCGAGAAGGACGTGATAGAGAACCTCACGGTGACGGTTACCGACGCGAAGGGTGCGGTGACGGACTTCCCGCTCAAGGCGGTGCAGGACGGCAAGAAGCTCGATTCCCGCCGCACGCAGGATAACGGAACTGCCGTGTTTACCATCCCGAACGTGAACTTTGGGGCGGGGACGCTTGCCATATCGTTCGTGCCCGACTTCCCGAAAGATATCCTGAAGGCGGCAAGGCTCGAGAAGGGCTTTGTGGTGCCCTACGAGGTGAAGCAGGCTTCGTGCAACGTGCGGTTTGACTGCACGGGTAGCCCCGAGGGCTGCAAGGCGCTTGCCGACCAGATGGCAAAGCAGGGGGTGCTCGTGGGCAAGAACGCGAAGGACCCGGTTATCAAGGCCGAGGTGAAGGCGACGCCCAAGGGCTCGCTCAACCAGCTGCTTTCCTTTGACGTGATGGTGTCTGTTTCTGGTGACAAGGTAAGTTTTACCAAGTCATCGAAGGGCGTGGGCAAGACCGAGGCCGAGGCGGTGACGAAGGCTGTCGGCAAGCTCAAGGTCAAAGAATTCGACAAGGTTTGCAAATAGAGACTAGGGCGGGCTCCGCCCTCCCTAAGACCCTCCCGACACTCAATAACCCACTCCGTTCATATAACAACGTTTAGGTCTGTGGGTTATTTTCGTGGGCGCCTGACGGTGCATAAAAAAATAAAGGGCGCCGGAAGGCGTCCTTTAATTGTAATGCCTGACTGAGCGATTACTTCTTTTTCTTCTTGCTGCCGCTGGTGGCGTCGAGCTCGATCTTGACGGTTTCTTCACCCTTCACGGTCACGAGCATTTCGGCGGACTTGCGGTTGGAGCATTCTGCGCGAACCAGGTGGTCGCCGGCATCCAGGTTGTGGATGGTGAGCGCTGCACCGTCGGTCTTGTCGGAGTTTTCACCGTCGACGTAGATGATGCACTTGCCCGGCTTGGTGGTCACTTCGATGTTGCCCTTCGGAATCTTGGTACCGTAGTCGAAGGTGTTGCGCTTGTCGTTGCCCGGCCACACGTTCACGCGCTGGTTCACCAGTTCGTAGCCCTGGTCGATGACGATAAGCGTCTGGCGGCCCGACTTGACCTGCATGTTCTCGATGGGGCTCTTGCCCAGGAGTTCATTGCCCAGGTACACGTCGCTGTTGGGCGGGTTGGTAATGATGGTCACGGTTGCGGCCTTACCGCGCGGGGGTGGATCTTCGTCGGCGACAGCCGCAGTAACAAGGAACGCCACCATAAGGGCGAAAATGTAGAGCTTTTTCATTTGCTTACTCCTATTTGCGTTTTACCCTAAAATATAAAGATTTCCTTGAAGTGGCTCGCATTTTATAATATTTTGTAGGTAAAATTCTTTTAAACGAGCCTTTCGGGCCTGATTTTATATGAAAGCACTGTACCAGAAGATACGTTCCCTCGACGGGAAACCCTACGGGACCTACAAGAACCTCGCCACGCGGGAATGGGATTTCGGCGATTTTGTGCTGGAATTCATCCACGTGCAGGGCGACCCGTATGCGCCGGCATCGCGCGTGCTGTTGCGTGCGAAACTCGCGACGCTCGGGTATGCGCCGGAGTGGGGCTCGGATTTCGAGCACCGGCTTTCGCTGAGCGATTTCTTGTACCGGAGGCTCGGACGTATGGTACAGGAACGCTACCCGGGTAAGGATGCCGCCGTGGTGTTCGACACGGCGGGACCCGAAATGCTGGTGCGGAACAGCCTGTGGATAGACAACGGCGAGATCCGCGCGTGTCTGCAGGTGAGGCTCCCTGGCGAGGGGCGCAAGATACAGGCGGAACTTGCCGCCGAGATTTTGACGATGGTCATGCCCGACCTGGTAGCGGCGGGGCTCTACTACACGCAGGGCGACGAACCCGCGATGCAGCGACATTACCGCGTGCTTGCCGAACGCAGGGAAATCCTTGCGCAGCTGGACGGGCGCGGGCTCTGCGCGTTTGTGCCCGACGGGGCTGTGCTTCCGCGGGCATCGGGCCTGAGCGAAATGCCGCTTGAAGGGGCGGTGCCGTTTGCAGCGCCTGCGGAACTTGCGGTGACGTTGAATGCCTGCGGGCGCGAAATCCGCGGGATGGGTATCCCGAAGGGGATTACGGTAATTACCGGCGGTGCGTTCCACGGGAAGTCCACGCTGCTGCAGGCGCTTGTACGTGCGGTGTACCCGCATGTTCCGGGCGACGGGCGCGAGGGTATAGTCGTGGACGATACTGCTCTCCGTGTGGGCGTGGAGGACGGGCGCAGCGTACGCGGGACCGACCTCTCGATGTTCGTTCGTGACCTGCCCGGTGGTATAAGCACGAAGGATTTCAGCACGCTCTCGGCTTCGGGTTCCACGAGCGAGGCGGCGAACCTGCTCGAGGCGATGGAGGCGGGAGCGCGCACGTTCCTTATCGACGAGGATTCCTCGGCGGTGAACTTCCTGATTCGCGACGTGCGCGTGCGCAAGCTGCTGGGCGACGAGCGCGAACCGCTAATTCCGCTGACCGACCGCATTCGTTCTCTCGCTTCTGCGGGTATGAACTTTATCCTTGTCGCCGGTGCCTGCGGGGACTATCTCGACCTTGCAGACAACATAATCGTGATGGCGAATTACAGGGCGGAATGCGCTAAGATGTCATCCTGGAGCCGTGTGGCGATAGGATCCACGTCGGAGCTTGCCGAAGTGCCACAATCGCGCCCCTTCGCCGCCTACATGCAGCCCCTGCAGAAACATGTGCGGCCTGCCTCTGCGGTGGAGCGCCAGGTGAAGGTGAAACTCGCCGGCGATTCGCTTTTGCAGATTGGTTTCCTTGTGGCCGATACCTCGCGCCTCGTGACGCTTGTGGATAGGCAGCAGCGGCTTGGTGCAGGGTTCATGCTGCTCAATATGCTCCAGAACGCGGCGAGCAATACCGCGGAGGGTTCTGCCCCCGCAAGTGATTCCGTTGCGGGTGCGGCGCAGAAACTCTGCGATACGATTTGCAATGTCGGGTTCAGGAACCTGCCGCAGGGCATGAGCCGCGAGATGAGCTTACCCCGTGCCGTAGACATCGCCTGCGTGGCGTTCCGGCTTAACGGAAAATAAAAAAGGCCTGCCGTGTTACCGGCGGACCCTAGGGTAGTTTATGGAGGTGTAAAACTTTAGAACTGCTCGAAGAACTCGTGTACCGCTTCGGGGACCCAGGTCTGTTCCCAGTTCCAGCCGACGCCCATGTTGCCGGTGTCGTGCGCAGTCCACTGGTGGTCACCCGGCCAGGTGCACCACTTGACGGGGAAGCGTTCGTCTACGTTCTTGAAGTCGTAGCACACGTGCCCTGTATTGCCGCTGATTTCCTTGGGCTTCTCGGAACTTGCGTCGGTGAAGTCGCCGTTCGCGTCGGCCTTGCCGTTACGCTTGAGGATGCGCGGAAGGGCGCTGTTCTTTGCACGGTCGTAATTGCAACGGCCATCGTTTACGCCATGTACGTTCATCCAGGCGATGGGTAGGTCCTTCATATTGTTGCCTTCGGGCAGCCAGATGTTGTAGTCGGCAACGGCGTATGTCGCGGCGGCACGCACGCGGCTCTGCATATCTTGCATAAGCGAGTAGCTGAACATGGCGCCGAAGCTGAAGCCTGTAATGAACACGCGGCTCGTGTCGATGCAGTAGTTCTCCTCGAGGGTGGTGAGCGTCTGCGCGAAGAAGTCGTGGTCGCCCTGGCCCTTGGTCCACAGGCCGCCAACCGCATCGAGAGAAACGAAGATGTAGTCGCCGTTCTTGTCGAGCACTTGCTGGCCGTAGTACGGAGTGGGGTGGTCGTAGTCGGCCTTGTGGTGCACGAAGTCCTCGCCATTGCTGCCGTAGCAGTGCAGTGCAAAGAGCACCTTGTGCGGCTTCTTGTTGTCGTAGTTCTTGGGCAGGGTGATGAAGTAGGTGCGGTTGTCGTTGCCTACCTTGATCTGGAACTGGTCGCCATTTTCGACGCTCTTGACCTTTTGCAACTTGGAGTTGGAACCGCAGCCCTTGCTCGGGGTGGGTTCGTTCCCCAGCGCATAGCCGAACTTGAACTGCGGTGCCACTGCCTTGAGTTTCACGTCGAGCGTGGTGTCGAGCGTGCCGAGCGGTACCGTGAGCGTGTCGAAGCCCTCTGCCACGAAGCGGATTGCCTCGCCCTGCGCTACCTCCTTCAGGAGTGCGCTTGCATGTGCGCTGAAGGTGTTGCTGTAGCTGCCCTCGGTAGAGAACTTGAAATTCTGCCTTGCGTTACCTACGGTTACCTGCGCGAAGTAGGTGCCGTGCGCCTTGATGGCCCTGTTCAGGTCGAACATGCCGGAGCCCTGCAGGGTCTTGCCGAAAACCTGGTTCCCCAGCGAGTTGAATATCTGCACGTGGACGGGCGCGCTGGTGCTCTGCGAGTACGAGAGCACGCCGTTGTTGACGCTCACGTACCCGACGGAATTCCTGACGGCATGGAAGCCGATGGTTTCGTCCTCGAAGAGGGTGAATTTGCCCTGGTTGTCGGTGGTGGTCGCCTTGCCCTCTTTGAGGAGGCTTACCGAGACGCCCTCGAGCGCTTTGCCCTGCTCGTCGGAAACGCTGCCCGACACGGTGTAGGCGGAAGCGAGCCCGCAAAAAGCGAGAATGCTCGCCGTCGCAAGAAAACTGCGCGTGATAATACTCATTTGTACTCCTTTTTTGCCCTAATCCACCTACGGAGCACACCCTGACATTAAGTAATCTAATGTGGTATAGGAAAAATGTTCCCCGACGTTCCTCGATACTTATGGATGAATTGTCTATAAAAGGGGCAATTGCGGACAAACGTTTACTTTTTTTTATTATATTTTTTTTACGTACGGGGTGCTTCGAGCATTTATTAGGAGAAAAACGATGAAACAGTGTAAATTGTCGTTTGCACTAGGGACGCTGTTCCTGTGCCTTGGGGGCGTGGCGGAACTTTTTGCCTCGGAAATTACGCCGTTCTATTTCGGTGCGAGTCCTGACGCGTTGACGGATAAGGAGCAGAACGACGAATGGCAGAGACTCATTAAGTACAAACTATGGGGGACGGGCATAAGTGGGGATGCCTATGGCGTCGCCTTCATTGGGCAGGACGTGCAGATTACTGATTCGGTCGGGTATTCGGGGAGCGCGATTGCCGGGCTTGAAATGCGCAACATCAAGCACAGCATTGGTGGCCCGCTCGCCTTTGCAGGGAATTTCCAAAACGGGGATGGCCAGGACAATATCGTGACCGGCCCTTCGTACTTCGGCGGAAATTTCAACATAGGCAATAACGCCGTTAACAGCGATAACGTGGAACTTCACGGGAACTTCTGCGTGCGTGGGGACAAGTCTACCATGACCAAGGGCTTGGTCAAGGGCGGGGGAAAGCTTGACTGCGCCGCAAATGATATCCCGGCACTTGATAGCACACTGGATGTGCCGCGCGTAGACCATTCCTCGATTACCTATGACTTAGAAGTCGATTCGTACACGTTCAGCGATAAGACCAACTACATCGACATTCCATCAGGTTCCGGCCAGTTCTACAATATCCATGTGAAAGGGGACATGCTGCTGGACAACAACAACGACAACCTGTTCATTCGCATGTCGGGGAATCGTTATGTGAGAATCTTTGTCGACGGAAATCTTACGGTTACATCTACGTTGCACAACATAGTCATTTTGAACGTGACGGAGGGTTCCTGGAACGAGACGACACAGCAGTGGGAAGGCGGTACCCTGGACACCACGCTGAATAAGAACTACGGCGGAAATCTCCTTTTCTACACGCCGAACGACATCGCGTTCCCGGCAGAGAACTGCACTATCCAGGGAACGTATATTTCGGGTGGCACAATCAGTTTTCAGCAGCATTACAACTTTGCGGGGCAGCTCCTGGCAAAGAAGGTTTCCATCAATGCCGAATTCAAGGCGGGCGACTTCCGTTACGTGCCGTTCAGACCACCTGTAATCAACATGGCGGTGGGTTCCATGGCCTACGAAGATAACGAGGCCCGCGGCGATACGGTGAAGCTCGTGCTTTCAAAGGACCCGCCGACCCGCGTGACGTTCGACTACTGTTTTTCCCTGAAGCCCGCGAGCGAATGCGACGGCTTCATGGACGACCCTGCCTGCAGCTTTGCAAACGCGAATGACGTGCTGGAATCGAACTACACCGAGATTCCGGTGTGCGGGAGAGATACGGGGCATGCGGCGTTCCCGCAGTTCTCGAAGGATTTGGAAACGCCCATCGTTTTCCACGCGAAGGACGACATGCTCGAGGAAGCGGACGAGCTCGTCCTGGTGAAGATTTTCAACCTGACGGCGGCGATTACCCCGGACGGCGACCGCAATGCGGATTCCAGCTACTCGATGGAGTATGTCATCGTGGATAACGACAAGCGGCCCGTGTCGAAAGATACTTCCGTCACCGTCATGATGAACGAGACATTGCCGATAACTGCTTTCCCGGCGTACGAGAATGACGGCGTGACTGTACTCGACAAGTACGGCGTGATTATCAAGACGCTCCCTGCCTCGGGCACGCTCAAGTACAACGGCGCTCCCGTAGCGGCTGGAGACTTCATCAAGTTCCCCGGTAGCCTGAACTACACTCCGGCGCATGACGAGTACGGCTCGCCCTATACGACATTTGAATTTATGGTGGCGAACATCCATAACCCGGACATCAGCGATTCCGCGAGGACGATGACGATAAACGTGGTGCGGTTCCAGTACACCATCAACGAGAACGCTTCGGTCGATACGCTCGTCGGGATTATAGATGAGCTGCGCATTAGCGACATCGAGAGCTGCGCTATCGTTTCGGGCGATACGGGTGCCACCTTCAGGTTCGATACTACGCGCATATACGTCAACGGGGTTCTCGATTTTGAGACGCAGTCCTCCTACGTGTTCTTTGTGAAGTGCGCAAACAGCACGTCCGAAGATTCGACCGCGGTGGAAATCCTGATTGTCGACGAGAACGATCCGCCTTCCGTGACGGATACGGTGATGCAGGTTTCCGAAAACATGCCCGTGGGGGCGACCGTCGGTACGATGCTCTACTACGACCAGGACGGCGAAAATTCCGGATTCTGCGAGAACAGCTTTAGCCTCGTGGGCGGTGATTCCGCACTCTTCAAGATTGATGCGCGGACGGGTGTGATTACGACGCGAGAGGTGTTTGACTACGAGGCGCTCCCGGACAGCCAGAAGTACTACGTGGTAAAGGTCCAGATTGCGGATACCGACGGCAACAAGAGCGTGGCCGAAGTGAAAATCAACATCGTGAACGTGATGGAGACCTCCGTGATTGTCGTGACCCACGCGGAATCGGGCAACGGCAACTATAGCGAGTCGAACCCGAAGGAACCGATCAAGATAAACGACAAGACGCTCACGCTCTCGTGGACGGGCGACGCCATTCCCCAGCCGGATACGACCCTCACGGACTTGCACGAGGGCTACAACGTGGTGACGCTCACCTATTACGACAAGACGAAGGACATGCCCGCCGTGAAGGAAGTGATAATATTCGTTTGTACGAAGACTCCCGAGGTGCAGGTTTCTACGACGGTCGAAAAGATGCCCGATGCGAATATCTATACCATCGCGGAAGAACCCGCCGAGGGCGATACCGCGTTCTACGTGAACAAGAAGCAGAACGATATCTCCGTCAAGGTCAAGGAACCGGTTCTCGATTCCACGTACACGGATTCTACCTGCAAGTACACGGAACGCGAAATCATCGTTTCTGCAGTTATGTTCGAGACGCTGAACGTACCGCAGGCGACGTTCAAGACGGTCGAAAAGATTGCTTCGGAAAAGCCCGTGCTGAACGATATGCCCGCTGGCAGCGTGAAGCAGGCGCCCTTCAACGACAGCCTCGTGCTCGTGAGCTACAGGGAGGCTATCGGGAACGATTCCGTGACCGTCTCTTACGTGACGAACGCGAAGGGCGACGTGGTGGACGGGCAGATAAAGGTTTCGTTCACGACGAAGATTGACGGGAAGGCTGTCGAGATTTCGTATGTGGCGGATGCCTTCACCGGCGCGCCCGTGGAATCGGAAACGGGTGCGGTCTATACGGTAAGCTACCGCTATACCGACAGGAACGGTGAATCGGTCACGGTGGGCTATGCGCTGGATTCCAAGGGCAAGACTATCGAGGACAAGGACGGCAACGTGGGCTACGAGGTGACCTACATGTACGAGAATGCGTTCGGCAATGTATCTAGCCAGTCCATCTATATCGTGGTCGACGTGATTCCCCCGAAGGTGGAAATCCTTTCGCCGGAAAACAACGCGATATTCTATGCCAACTACGTGGACGTGAAATGGACCGTTGACAGGAACGACGGCAACGGCCCCGTGGTGATGGACACGCTTACCGAGCAGGGGCTCGTGAAGGGTGGCAATGCGATTGTGCGCTTCTACCGCGACAAGGCGGGCAACGTGGCGAGCGATACGGTGAAGGTCATCATGAAGAACTCGAAGGACCTGGATATTTCCGTGGTCACCCCGGTGACAATCGTGACCCGCGAGAAGACCGAGGAATACTATGCCAGCAACGAACCGAAGGAAGGGCAGACCTTCGCGGTGACCATCTACAATTCGAAGGCGGACAAGGAAATCGAGACGCTCCGTGGCGGCGATTTCAAGACGGAGGAAGGGAGCGGCGATGAACCGTACCCGGGACTCGAGGGGCACCTTGGCCCGACGCTCGCCATCGACACGAAGCTCTCCACGATTCGCCCCACGCTTGGCCTCGCCACGCTCGATGACCTTGTCGGGAAGGACGGCCTTGTAAACTACGACGGGATTGATTCCGAGAACGGCGACAAGCACACCGTCGAGGAATACGTGCGTGAACATTGCACTGCGAAATTCCAGGAATCCCTCGGGAGCGACATCTCGAAGGCGAGCCTGTACCACACGACGATGAAGGTGAAAATCTGGGTGTACACGACGCTCGGGAATTTTGTGGACTACTTCTCGTTCGAGCAGGATCTCGACAAGCCCGAATACACGAACGATGCGGGCGTGATGACGCTTTACTTCGAGCAGAAACCGGACAAGGACGGCTACGTGAGAACGGCGGACGGACGCCAGTACGCGACCGGCGCATACCTGTACAAGACCGATGTCTCGGTCAGGTCCGAACTGCAGTGCGATACGCCGCCCGTGGAAAGGGACAAGGAATCCAACAGGAAGGGTTACGTGCGCAAGGTGCGCGACGACCTGCTGAAGCCCTTCGGCTACAAGAGGCCGAACCGCAAGTAATTTTCTGTTGTCCGCATGCCTGGCGCTCTTTTCCGGATATTATTTTATAGATTTGGAAAGGTATGCCGAGAAGAAAGATAAACCAGACAATGCTTACGTGCATCACCATCGTCATGATGTTGGTGATGCTTTTTGGGTCTTTTGGGATAATCAAGCTCACTACTATTCTCGGCCCATCTTCGTACTTCCTCTTTATTTTGCTTTTCCTGATTGTGGCGGTTATCGGATTCCATATATGGACCCGCTACCGCTCTACCGAGACCGCGCAGCAGGTTGCCGACCTCATGAAGGAGGTAATGACCTCCCCGCTGGAAAAGTCTCTCGCGGGCGATTCGCAGTATGCCGTCGCTGTAAGGCCCGATGGCAAGATAGACCCGAAGCTCACGAAGTACATGACAAAACTTGCACCAACGGTGAATGCCATCTCGAACTTTTTCAAGGACTTCATATACTACGACGGCGTTGCCGAGAAATTGCGCCAGCATTTTGAACTGGGCGAAGGCACGGATACCTTCCAGGAACTTTCGACCATATTCCTCTCGGATGTCAACTACCTCTCGGAAAAGCTCGGGCACGAGATGAGCCTGGACGATTACGAGTCGTGCGGATTTGTAGCCCTGCTGTTGCGCCTGCGTACGAACGCCCCTGCCACTACGGACTGGAACCGCCTTGTACTGCAGTCGTTTGTCGACAGGGAAATAGAGATGGGCCCGCTGGTCCATAACCTCGAGAAGAACCACGCGCAGTTGGAATCTACGGGAGAACTCTTCCTGTTCTCCGCAATTTTTGGCGGGTATTCGCCCGATGCGGTCCGCAAGTACATGCGCCTGATGTACGATTACTCCGCGGCGCTCGCGAACATCGACGGCAGGCTCACGCCCGAAGAGGTGCAGTGGCTGCAGTACCTGGAACGCTATATCGGCAACAACCGCTCGGCGGCGCGTCGCCCGGGATTCGTGAAGTGCTCCACGCGCGTAGTGAACTACAAGGATACCCCGCTGAAGGATGCCGTAAAGCGGAATTTCCGCATACAGAAAGAGGAACACGTCCCGTCCGGCGAGGCGGTGAAGCAGCTCGATTCCCTCATCGGGCTTTCGACGGTAAAGAAGGAAGTCGTCACGTTCTACAACTTTATCCGCGTGCAGAATGAACGCAAGAAGAAGGGACTTTCCGTGCCCCCGACATCGTACCACTTCGTGTTTTCAGGAAACCCCGGTACCGGCAAGACGACGATTGCGCGCATCATGGCCGAAATTTTCAAGGACCTGGGTGTGCTCCGGAAGGGCCACCTGGTAGAGGCGACCCGTGCGGACCTGGTTGCGGGTTACATGGGGCAGACCGCCATCAAGACGAACAAGGTAATTGACGAGGCACTGGACGGCGTATTGTTTATCGACGAGGCCTACACGCTCGCGCGCAGTGCGGAAAACGACTACGGGCAGGAGGCGATTGACACGCTCCTCAAGCGCATGGAAGATGACCGCGAAAGGCTGGTGGTGATTATCGCCGGCTATACCGAAGAAATCAAGCGCTTCGTGAATTCGAATCCGGGTCTATCCTCGAGGTTCAACAGGTACATAGACTTCCCCGACTACACTGAAGACGAGCTTGCGCAAATTTTCAGATCGTTCCTCAACAAATACGACTACAAGATGGGCACGGCCGCCGCTGCCGCCATGAAGCGCTGCATTGCCGATGCGGTGAGCCGGAAGGATAGCAGGTTCGGTAACGGGCGCTACGTGCGCAACCTGTTCGAGAAGGTCATCGAGAAGCAGGCGAACCGCTTGGCGGCATCGCCCGACCTGGGCAGTGTTGACGTGAGCAGCCTTACCGCGACTGACTTCGAGCAGGCCACGGTCGAAAAATAAGGTTATTCCCCGACGATGACCTTGTAGAATTCAAGGAACTGCGCGGGGGAAAGTTCCTCGGCGCGTACCGTAGTGGGGTAGTCCAAAAGCTCGATGGCTTCCTGGATTTTCTTCTTGTCGTAGGCGCGGCCGAACGAGTTCGCGAGTGTCTTCCTCTTTTGCGTGAAGGCGGCGCGTACGAACTCGAAATAGCCCTCGGGAGCGGCAAGCGGGCATTCCTTGGGTGTGAGGAGCATCGTGGCGCTGTCTACGTTCGGGCGGGGCGTGAAGTGCTCGGGCCCGATCTTGCGCAATATCTGCGTGTCGGCGAACGCGGACACGAGTACGGAGAGGCTCCCGTAGTTGCTGCTGCAAGGGGCGGCGCAGATGCGTTCGGCGACTTCCAGCTGGACCATTCCCATGAATCCCTTTGTGAGGTGCAGGCGAGGCATGAGCCCCGCGATAATCGCTGTGGACACGTTGTAGGGCAGGTTCCCGGTAACCCACGGCTTTTCGTGCGCGTCGAGGAATGCCTGCAGGTCGAACTTGAGAAAGTCGCAGTTTACGATGTGGAAGTTCTCGCGGCCCTGGAATTTCTGTTGCAGAAATTCCACGCACTGCTCGTCGATTTCGACGGCAGTGAGTTGCACGGCGCGGTCGAGCAGGTGTTCCGTGAGGGCGCCGTGCCCAGGGCCGATCTCGAGCACTGCCTCTCCGGCATTTGCAGGCAGGTCGCCCGCAATCATCTGTGCGGTAGGTACATCCAGAAAGTTCTGGCCAAACTTGCGGCGGCGTGCTCTGTCCATGCAGGGAAAGATAGAAAATTTCATATTTTTACCCGCAGTTGCTTATGACCACCAGAACAGAAAAGAGAACGAACCGCGCGCATCTTGCTGCCGGCAAGAAGTCGACTGCTGGCAAGAAGGCTCCTGCTGGCAAAAATGTGCGCGCCCGCGTGACGCACGAGTTCTCCGCGGTTTACGACCGGGATTCGCGCGTGCTCCTGCTGGGCTCGATACCATCCCCCAAGTCGCGGGAAGTGGGCTTCTACTACGGGCATCCGCAGAATCGTTTCTGGAAGGTGCTCGCAACAGTCCTCGGCGAAAAAATTCCCGAGACCATCCCGCAAAAGAAGGCCATGCTCAAGAGGCACCACATCGCCCTCTGGGACGTGCTCGAAAGCTGTACCATCGTGGGGGCGAGCGACACGAGCATCGAGGATGCCGTCCCGAACAAGATAGCCGCGTTGGTGGCAAGGTCGAAGGTAACCCGCATATTCTGTACGGGCGCCACTGCGCACAAACTATACCAGAAGTACTGTGCCGCCGATGTAGGCATCGATGCGGTTAAACTCCCCTCCACGTCGCCCGCGAACTGCGCCATATCGCTCGAAAGGCTCGTGGATGCTTACCGCGATATACTCGTTTAGGCCCGTTTATCGTAAAATTTTGCAGTTTTTCGCTTTTCCGTCAAAGATTTTTTCAAAATAATCTATATTGTTTTCGTATGTCAGCAAAAGTTACTAGCAGCGACAAGATTGAAGATCTGTTCCCGGAAACCCCCGTCCGGAAAATCATTACCCCTGTTGAACGCCTGATGAAGGTGGAAACGACGGGCGGCATCGTGCTCATTGTCATGACGCTTGCCGCTCTTGTCTGGGCGAACCTGAGCCCCGAAACGTACCACCACTTTTGGCACATGCCGTTCTCCATGACGATTGGCGGCTGGACTGGCGCGGGCGACCTGCACTGGTTTATCAACGATGCCCTGATGACGATATTCTTCTTCAATATCGGTCTCGAGGTCAAGGGCGAAATGACATACGGCGAACTGCACGACCCGAAGGCGGCGAGCCTGCCGATTATCGCGGCTGCGGGCGGTATGCTTTTCCCTGCACTTATTTACTTGCTCCTTTGCCCGCATGGCGAACATAGCGCCGCCCACGGATGGGGCGTGCCGACTGCTACCGATATCGCCTTCGTGGTGGGCTGCATGGCCATTCTCGGGAAGAAGGTGCCGCATGCCCTGCGCGTGATGATTTTGACCCTCGCCATTGCCGACGATATCGGCGCCATCCTCGTGATTGCGATTGGCTACCCGAGCGGCGACGGCATCAACTTTGTGGCCCTCGGGACGGGCTTTGCACTGCTGGTGCTTATCAACGTGCTGTTCCGCATTGGCGTGCGTAACCTGCTGCTGCACGGCGTGATTGGCGTTGCGGTGTGGGCGTTCTTTGTGAAGAGCGGCGTGCACCCGACCATCGCGGGCGTGCTGCTTGGCCTCTCGGTACCGGCGAAGCCCGTGCTCGCGAAGGGCAGGCTTGCCCACTTTGCGGGTAGCCTGGGCGGCGCGCTTTCGGGCGAGGCGAAGGACAGGAACGAACAGTACGAGGTGTTCCAGCAGCTCAAGCGCGGTGCGCGCGAGAGTATCTCGATGCAGGAACGTTTCTTCAAGCCGCTGGTGCCCTGGGTGAACTTCTTCATTATGCCGCTGTTCGCGCTCAGCAACGCGGGTGTCGAAATCAAGCTTGGCGGCGTCGAGATTCCGGTGATGGGTGCCGTGGCAATCGCCCTCATTCTGGGCAAGCCTATCGGCATATTCCTGTTCAGTTTGCTCTCGGTCAAGATTGGCATTTCCAAGAAGCCGAGCTACCCCTGGAAGGTCCTTTGGGGTGGCGGCATGCTTGCGGGTATCGGGTTTACGATGGCGTTGTTTGTCGCGGGCCTTGCCTTCGACGTGGGCGACCGCCAGGACTCCGCGAAACTCGGCATATTGCTCGGAAGCTTCTGTGCTGCAATCCTCGGTACGATATACATGAACATCGTGTCGAAGCCGCATGACGCTCCTGAAGAGCCGAAGAACGAAGCGACCTAGGCTCTGCCAACTAAGCTCTGCCCACTGCCGACTAAGTTCTGCCAACTAAAATCTGCCGACTGCCATAAAATGCCCCACTTCGTTTACATGCTTCGCTGTGCGGGTAACCGCATATACACGGGCTATGCCGTAGATGTCGAGGCGCGTTTTGAACAGCACAAATCCGGAAAGGGGGCGAAGTTCACCAAGGCGTTCCCGCCGGAGTGCATACTGCGCAAGTTCGAACTGCCCTCGTACGAGCAGGCGCTCAGGCTCGAGGCGCGTATCAAGAAACTGGCCCGCGAGCAGAAGGAACTGCTTGCCGGCGGTGACGATGCGATTGCGGCAGAACTGCTTGCGGGTTTGAACGAAACCCTCGAGGAAAAGTCTGCGCGTGAAAGGAAAGAACGCCGCGCAGTCAAGACCTGCAATAAAACAGCCAAGACCTGCGATGAAAAAGCCAAGACCTGCGATAAAACCGTCAAGACCTGCGAAAAAAAGCTGCGCGATAAACGGAAACGACTGAAGGAATCCGTTCAGGATGCGTGAATTCTAATTCATTAAATTAAATGAATTATACCTGTAAAACGCATTTAATTCGCATAATATTGCGAATTAAATAACAAGGTCCACAATCAGATACACGGCCATCGCGACGCTACAGGCGCTGATAAAGTGCTGGACAAACTTGTTGCCCTTTTTCCTTTGCGTAAAGCTCCCGAGGTAACCGCCGAACCATGCACCCGCGGCCATCACGAGGGCGATGGGCCAGTCGATCTTGCCCGCGATGCCGAGTGCCATGGTACTCACGATAAGGAACACGTTGGTGAGCGCGTTCTTGAGCGCGTTCACGCGGACGGCGTCCATGCCGGTGTAGCGCGTAAGCCCGAATATCTGCACGAACCCGACACCCACCTGCACGATGCAGCCGTAGATGGCGATGCCGAAGAACCCGAGCGCACCCTTCCACGTGAGTTTTTCGGGGGGTGTCGCGGGAGGCTTGCCGAGGATGTCCTTGCGGAGGTTGCTCATGACCACCACGGCGCAGATGACGACCGCGAGTATCGCCTGGAACGCCTTGTCGCCGATGTGCACGAGGAAGCATGCTCCCACGAGCGCGCCCAGGAAGGTGGGTATCACGAGCTGCATGAAGATTTTCTTGTTCAGGTAGCCGTGCTTCATCAGGTTGTATGCGCTGCTGCAGTTCCCGATGATGAGCCCGATGCGGTTGGTGCCGTTCGCGACGGTCGCGGGCATGCCGAGGAAAATCATGATGGGGAGGCTCAGCGTGGAACCGCCGCCCGCGATGCTGTTGATGAGGCTGACTACTGCCCCCAGCACAAAGAATGCGGGGTACTGCGCATATTGCCACACTTCGGAGTCAATCATTTCGCGAGTTCCTTCTCGAGGAAGCTCTTGTTGTCTACGACCTTCTGCTTCTGCGTGTATTCGGGGTATTCCGCGAGGCACTTGTCAAGCGGTGCGATGGCGTCCTGGAGCAACTTCTTTTTCTTTGTGGCATCCTTCTGCTTCTGCGCCTTCGCGAATATCTGCGATGTGGTTTTGCGCTGCGCGTTGCAGAACGTGTTGGCGAGTTCCTGGTACTTTGTGCCCGCCTCCTTGCGCAGCTTGCTCGCCTTGAGCTTGGTGAGCAGCGACTTGGCTTCGGCGTACTTGCCTGCCTTTACGAGTTCGCCGGCTTTTGCGAGGGCCTCGGCGGGGTCGTGCGATTCCCAGTACTTGGTTGCCTCCTCGTCGTTTGCGGCCATGAGGCCCGCGATGTAGTCGATAAGCGCCTGGATCTGAATTTCTTTCTCGAAATCGCGGTAGCGCATCTGCAGTTCGTTTGCCTTCTGTGCCGCCTCCTTGAACTGGGCGTGGTCATCGGCGAGCGCCTTGATGCTTGCGTATTCCTTCTTTGCCTTCGCGAGCGTGTTCTTGTAGGCGACTTGCATCTGGCCGTTCGCCCAGTTCACGAGCGAGTCGCCCGGGGCGAGCGCGATGAGGCTATCCGCAGTCTCCTTGACCATACTGTAGGCGGCCTGCACGCGGTTCATGTTCTGGATGGTAAGCACGTAGGGCTCGAACGCCTTCGCCTTCTCGGCGCGGGTCTTGCCGAACTCGTTCAGCATGGAATCGGTCTGCGTTTCCCAGGTGTTCCAGAGCGGCTTGATGATGCGGAAACGTTGCAGGTATGCGCTCGCGGAATCGGTCAGGCCCTGCGCGTAGAGGGAATCCGCGTATGCGAACACGCGGGAGACCAGCGCGGGGAAGGCGGTGTAGGGGTCTACGGGAACGTCGTTCAATACGGGAATGGGCGTATTATGGGTAACGTTGTCTGCACTGCCGCCTTTGTGCGGGCTTGTCGCGGGAATGGAATCCGGAGAGGCGAGCCTGTAGCTGTCGAGCGCACTCGATGTAAAGACGGGCGATGCGTCAGATTGCGGAGCCACCGCCTGCTTGCCGGGCGCGGATGCGGACTTGTCGCCGGCTATGGAACTTTCACCCGCGGGCGCGTTGCCCTGCGGAACGGCCTGCGTGTCGGCCGCAACTTCACCTGCACTTGCCTGCGGTGCTGCGTCGGTCGCGGGGCAGGGCGTGTTCCCTGCGCAGGCGGCGAGCGCGAAAGCCACTGCCGGCATCAGGAGGGATTTGTACAAAAATTTCGTGCTCATTTCGCACTCCTCATTTCACACTTCTGTCGGCGCATCGCGCCGTTCTTTAACCTGGTCTTATTCCGCCTCGATAGGTACGAATGCGCCACCGTCCATACCTGCGGGCAGATCCCAGTCGTCGTCCTTCGGCATGGCGGCCTTCGGTTCTGCCGGGGCGGCCGCGCCGTTTAATGCCGCGCCGTTTAATGCCGCGCCGCTGTTTATAGGCGCTTCGGCCGGCGCGTTTTCAACCGGCGCAGGTGCCGCCGCAGCGTTGCCTGCGGGCGCGGCGGGCTGCTCTGCAGGCGCCTGTGCTGCAGAATTCACTGTTGCTTGTTCCGCGACCGGTGCAGCATTATTCTGCACGGCGCCCGCATCCGGGCCCGCTTCTGCAGGGGCGCCTGCGCCGTTATTCTCCGCGGGGGCGGGCATCGTTCCCGGCATCGGCATGCTCGTCATAATCCCGGTGGTCGCGATGGCCTCGGCCGCCTTCTCCTGGATTTGCGGCGGTACGTATCCCGGTACCTCTATGTAGGGGAGCGGCCTGCCCTGCGATGCGTCGGCGATGTAGAACCCGGTGACGGGATCCACGCTAATCTGCCCGCGCTCGTTTGCCAGGTGCAGCGGGACTTCGCCTGCGGCGAGCATCGAGATGTCGAAGAAGTCAATCATGTTCGGCGTCCCGAGGATTTCGATTTCTTCTTTAGCGAAGGCGGCCCATTGCGGCAGGCCACCCGAGGCGCCCGCGATGCGGGTCTTGCCCGACTTGAGCGGCTTGTTGTTGTCAAAGCCCACGTAGCTGCCGATTGCCACTACGGTATCGAGCGCCACGGCCTCCTTCTCGGTAACGTACACCGGGAGTGCGCCCATGAACGCCACGTTCCTGTAGTCGTTCGTGGTACCCGTCTTGCCGAGGGCGGGGTAACGGAGCGAGGTTCCCTTGTCGGGGCTCGTTACCGTGAGGGCGCCCACCTGGCTACGTGCCGTACCGTTCGTGAACACGGAGCGCAGCATGGCGCCCATCTGCGATGTCACGAGCGAATCAAGAATCACCTTCGATTCCACGGAGTTCCTGAATATCGTCTGCCCGTCCTTCTTGATTTCCTTGATAAAGCACGGTTCGTTCCAGTCGCCGTCCTTGCACTTGTAAACCTTGCCCGTGAGTATGGACTGGTATGCCGTGCTGATTTCGGCAAGGGTAATCTCGTTCACGCCGAGCGGCATGCTGAACACCTTCTGCAACTTCTGGTTGATGCCGATTTCATGTGCGAAGCGTGCGTATTCCGCCATGGAGAGGGAGCGTCGGAAATCCGGCCAGTAGCGCAGGTGCTCCGCATCCAGGTAGTCCACCTCGGAATTCACGGGCTGCATCTTGACGGTAATGCGCTTCAGGTCGCCGAGGGTAAAGTTCCTGAACAGCTTTACGGAATCGAGCGGCGGGAGTGCTTCGGAGAGGTCCGGGTCGAGTTCCTGCACCTCGCGCTTGCGGAGTATCTCGGAGTAGTCCTTGAAGTTGTGTGCGATGAACGCCTTTATCTTGTCGTCTTTCTTCGCCTGCTTTATGGCCACGTCGTTGTAGGTGCCGTAGCGCAGGTCAAGCACGTCGATGGCGCGGTCGAATTTTTCTTCGGCCTCGTATTCCGCGGCGAGCGCGTACTGGGCGCGGGTGAATTCGATTTCGCGTTTCACGTCTTCCTTGAGGGTGAGCCCGAACTTGTCGCGCAGCCTCGCGAAGTATGCCTTGGTGTCTTCGTCGGAGAGGCGGGCGTAGCCGTTTTCCTGCGCCACGGAATTGAACTCGTCCTGGTTCAGCTTGTCGAGCAGGTGGTCCAAAAGCCAGATGCTCGCGATGTTCTCGGAACGCGTTGCCGACCACGCGATGGTCACCAGGTCGCCCTTGTTCTTGTGGTCGGGGCGCGGGTAGTAGAACTGGTTCACGTACTGGAACACGTTGTAGTCGTTCTCGAGGATGCTCAGGTAGTTCCAGTTGTGCTTGAGCGCGAGCGCGTAGAGGATTGGCTTCCAGCTACTGCCGAGCTGGCGGAGCGCCTTGAAACTGCGGTCGAAGTCCGTGTTGTGGAAACCGCCCTGGCTTGCCACGACCTTGCCGTTCTTGATGGCGATAAGGCCGCCCTGCAGTACGGGCTCGGTCTCTATCTTGCAGGGCACGAACCCGTTCACCTTGGTCTCGTCGGTGACGCTCACCAAGAGGATTGCGCCCTTCTTGGTCTGGTTGCCGAGTACTGCGGCCGGGTCCTTGCCGACCTGCTTGCCGAATTCCTTGAGGGATTCCGTACCCACCTCGCCCTTGAGCTGTCCAAAGTTCAGGCGCAGCGCCTTGAGGCCGCCCTTGTCGTCGTAGAGTACCGTGTCGATTGCGCCGTACAGGTAGTCGCCCTTGCGTGCGCTCACTGCCTTGTTCGCGTACTGCGCCTTGGGGAGCATGAACCCGCCCAGTTGCATCTGCAGGTTGCTGATGTTGGTCTGGAGTGCGCGCTTTGCGGCATCCTGGCTCTTCGCGTCGAGGGTAGAAACGATTTCGAGCTGCGCCTTGCGCCAGTCGCCGATATCCTTCTCTTCGAAGAGTTTCTGGTAAAAGTCGCTCGAGAGCTTTTCGTCGATGCGTTCGAGGGTGGTGGAAACGCTGAAGCGGAAGTTCCCGTGCTTGAAGCGCAGCGGCTGTGCCAGCGCCTCGTCCATCTGTTCCTTGTCGATGTACTTTTCCTCGACCATGCGGCCCAGCACGTAGCGCAGGCGGTCCTCGCCGCGCTTTATTGCCCTTTCGCGGCGTTCTTCGGTGCGCTGGATAAACGGGTCGTAGTTGAACGGGCCCTTCACGGAGCCCGCGATAAACGCGCATTCCGCGAGCGAGAGGTCCTTGAGTTCCTTGTCGAAGAAGTACTGCGCGGCAATGGCCACGCCCTTGCCCGTACCGGAAACATGGAACTGGTTCAGGTAGAACTCGAGGATGTCTTCCTTGCTAAAATGCGTCTCGAGCCTGAGCGCGTTGATGAGTTCCTTCCACTTGGCCTTGATGCTCCTTTCTTCGCGGCCGAGCACGTTTTTTGCCGTCTGCTGCGTGAGGGTGGAGCCGCCCTGGCGCATGTGGCCGCTCTTGATGTTTGCGACCATCGCGCGCAAGAATCCTTGCAGGCTGAACCCGTTGTGGTTCCAGTAGCCGGCGTCTTCGGCGGCGATAAGCGCGTTCACGATATCCTTGGGAATGTCGCCGTAGGGCACGTAAATGCGGTGGTTCGCATCGAAGAATGCGCCCAGGAGCTCGTCGCCGTCGTTGTAGTACACGCGGGTCTCGCCCGAAAGCACCTGCAGTATGGAATCACGGTTGAACTGGTTGTCGGGGTCCCTCTCCGGGAGAATCCTGAACACGAAGATGTACGCCGGAATGCAGCAAATGAGCCCGACCAGCGCGAATGCAGCGGTAATCTTGAACAGCTTTCCTATCATGGAACCAGATTTCCTAGTTTTCCTTTTTCTTTTTGCCATAAAATCGCCAAAAAGACCCTGCGTGGTAGCGCAGCGCCTTTTATTATATAGGGAATTTAGCATTTTTTGTAAGGTACCCCTTGAAAAATGGCGAAAAATTAAGTAAAATTAGTGTCCCCAAGATGGGAAGATGGCCGAGTTGGCCGAAGGCGCGTCCCTGCTAAGGACGTATAGGACTTAATCCTATCGCGAGTTCGAATCTCGCTCTTCCCGCTGCAAAGGTCCCCCGGAGCAATCCGGGGGATTTTTGTTTTTTGGGGCTTTTTTCATTTTTTATGCTTGACTTTTTTGAAAATTTTATAGATTTCAAGCATAATCGGTTTAAAGACAATCTGTTCCAAGGAGTTTTTTATGAAGACTAGCAGTTTCCTTACGGGCCTTGCTCTCGGTGTCGCGGCGGCTTTTGCCCTCAACAAGAAGTTCCCCGGCAAGTTCTGCTCTTGCAGTTGCGGCGACGATTCCGACAACCCTGCCGTGAAGGATGCCGAGGAGACCGCCGAAAAGCTCCGCAGTTCCACCGATAGCCTGCTTGCGCAGCTCAGCAAGAGCAACGAGCAGAAGCACGAGTCCGAGGCGAAGGTGAAGGACCTCGAGGACAAGCTCTCGGACAAGGAAACCGAGATCGAGAACCTGAAGAACATCATCGACGCGAACAACGCCCAGACCAAGAAACTCGAAGAGGAACTCGAGCAGGTCAAGGCCGGCAAGTAGCTAGCCTTTTACCAGGGCCTTCACGACCTCGATATCGGCAGGCAGCCAGTCGACGCTGTGCAGTTCCGCGCGGTTGAGCCAGCGGGCCGCCTCGTGTTCCAGCAGTTCTGGCGTTTTTCCGCCCGCGATTGCACAGTAAAAGCAGTGCATGGTCAGGTGGAAGGCCGGGTAGTCGTAGTCGACGGTACATATAAACTCGCCAACGCTCACGTCGATGGCGAGTTCTTCTTTTAGTTCGCGAACCAGGGCCTGCTGCGGGGTTTCGCCGGGTTCCACCTTGCCGCCCGGGAATTCCCAGCCGTCCTTGTAGTCGCCGTACCCGCGCTGCGTGGCAAAAAACCGAACGCCTGGCGTGCGAGGCGCAGCCGGATTCCCGAAAGGATCCGCGCAAATGATGCCTGCCACGACTTCTATGCGTTTCATGGGTGTAAAAATAGAAAAAGTGCAACGTCTCGGAACTCGGCAAAAAGCTGTTCCTCGATTCCGGGACGCTCACCCCGCTTTTGAAAAAGCTCGAAGCCAAGGGCTATGTCCAGCGCACCCGCGAACAAAGCGACGAACGCTGCCTTTCCGTAAGCCTCACCGCCGAAGGCGAATCGCTCAAGCGCAAGGCCGCAAGCGTCCCCAAGTCTATGGCCAGCTGCGTGAACCTCTCCGATGCCGAAGCCAAGACCCTGTATACCCTGCTGTACAAGGTTTTGGACGGGTTTGAGGCTCCTTAAAGAACTTTTGCTCAACCAATTCTACTTTATCTGCGATATGGCGTAAAGCGGACATATTTGAACGTGGCGAATTGCATTTTCCGCTTCGGAATCATGATAGTCGAATTGCCCTAAGTTTTCAAGAGAAATACGATAAGCGTTCGAAAGATTTTTCTCGCGCATCATATTCCATAGGCTCTTCATGCCCCCCTGGGTATCTGCCTTGACCTCGATAGGCATGACATGTCCACCAAGGGAATCCACATAATCCACTTCGGACTGGCTATTCTTTTGCATCCGCGTCCAATAGAACAATTCGTGCCGCATATTTGGCGTCTTGTTCCGTAAAAGTTCAAGCCCGGCAACCATTTCTGCCAACGAGCCTTTGTTCACAAGATCCGCGGCACTTGCCGTGAGAATCGCAGAGATTGTCTCGGAAATGTCGCCAAGGGACATATTCATTAGCCGTAATTGCAAACCGGAATCGAGAAGCAGGTATTTTTGGTAAGACGGATCCGCTTCGCTCCCCAAAGGGAGTCCGTTTGCTGCAGAACGTGTTACGGGAGTGACAATTCCCGCAAGGGTAAGCAACTGCATGGCTTCACGGATTTTTTCTGTTTTGTAACCGTTCCCTACCTTTGCATACGTGAATTTCTTTGTGATTTGCAATGCCGCACTTCGGAATGCAGTCCTGAGTAAAGTAGGGTCGACATTCTTCTTGTATTTGGCAAAGTCATCTTCGTACGAAATCAGAATGTCGTCTTGGATAGATTGACACTGTAGATAGTCCTTGCTTTCAACCCACTTGGCGACTACTTCTGGCATTCCGCCCACCATGAGGTAGGTTCTGAAAAGTTCCACGAATTTATTGTGAATCGTTTCCGGCAACGGCTTATCGCTCGATGCCTGGTCGCGGATTTTTAGAAGCTCGTCAAAACCGTTTGCCTGCGCAAACTCGTCAAAGGTCATGGGGTACATGAACATGGAATGGATGCGGCCCACGCCAAAAGTCGGGAGTTCCTGTAGGGCGAATTCAAGCAGTGATCCGGCGGCAATCACGTGCAAGCAGGGCAAATCCTCCTTGAAAAAACGGAGCGACATGATCGCTTCGGGGCAAAGCTGAACCTCATCTAGAAAAAGGAGCGTCTGTCCAGGAATAATAGGCTGGGCACTTATAGCGGAAATTTCAGCAACGATTCTATTCACATCCAGATTTTTGTTAAAAACCTCTTTGTATTCCGGATTCTTTTCAAAATTGATGCTGACGCAATTTTCGAAGTGCTCACCCAGGTGTTCAACAGAACTAGATTTCCCTACTTGGCGTGCCCCACGTAGCAGTAGCGGCTTGTGGTCTTTCTGCTTGGACCATTCCAACAAGAATTTGTCAATTTTTCGCTCAAAATACATTCTAGAACCGCCTCCGGACATTTTCCAAAGAAAAATATAGTCAATTTTGGATATTTTCCAAACAAATAATTCGCCGTTTTCGGATATTTTCCAAAGAAATAATTCAAAAAAGGCGATTTTAGCGGTTTTTCGCCGTTTTTCATCAAAAAACTCCTTTTTCACCGCCCCTAAAACCTTATTAGTTTATTTCGATAACTTGTTTTCCCCAATCGATTCCAGCACAGTCATCTGAGAAATGGCTATCTCGACAGTTCTCGCCGCACGGACCAGCCCAATTGAGCCTTTTCTGCAGCCTTGAGACGCTGGTATTCGTGAATGGGAAGTAGGTGAAATCGTGGGCTAATCCACATTCCAAAATGATAGGCGATATCCCTATGGGCGAATGTTCCCCCATATCGGCCTGTTTTTGCTACTATGCCAAGGGCATTAGTGGAAAGTATCCATTGTTTTGTCGAAAGGACGAAATTGTTGCTTCCTGCCATATTTTTAATTGTACCGAATTCGGTATAATTAAAATCGGGATTGAAGAAAAACGTGTTCGTGCCCACTGTCACCAGTGGTGTCAAAATCTCTACGACACGAAGTCGATTAAGTCCAGATACATCATCCTGGTGTTCAACGACTGGCTCGAATCAACACGGAAGGCTTCTTTCTCGAGATTTTCGTCCGAATACAAAAAGCGGAAACCGTTCTTTTGGTGAAAATTTATCGTTTCGGGCCTGTTGTAGGCATCGACAACCATAAAGCGACAACCGGTCTTGTTATCCGGGTGGATAAACCAGGAAATCAGGTAATCAATGACCTGACTCCCCAAGTGCAAGCCGCTGCGTTGGAACTGGCCGTTAACTCCCAATCGTCCAATCAGGAGCGCAGGATACGTACGCGTATGCTTTGCATTGGGCACCTTGCGTTCCAGACGGTTCCGCGAAGACTTGGGAATCATTGTCGATTTGATGCTGTCGTTGGACAAAGTGAAGGCGCAGGCTATCTGCGGCGATTCCGTATTCGTTACAGCGATATAGCTTTTCCCCAACAATTGAGCGGAGTACAAGTACGCATCGTTCCGAAAGAAATCGTCTAGATCCTCATCGCCGCAACAGAACGAGGACAGGTCGGTATTCTTGTCGATGGGGTAAAGGGTGCAATCAGATGCTAAACGGATTCTTTCCATTATGGGCCTCTCTGTAAGAACGGGCGCGGGCAGCCATCTCGTCGATTTGGGCGAAGGAAACTTTGAGCCCGAGACGACGCGGATTCTTTTCGTGTTCTTCGGCAGCACGAACGAACGACTCTGCCGTAGAGCCTGTAAGAACCGGGATATTTCTTATTTCAAGAGCCATAATACCCCCATAATCTACATTTATTTGCAGGTTCGGTCAACTGAAATTTGTCAACCCCTTCCCCGGGCAAAATCGCAAAAAATTCGCAGTCCACAAAAAGACATTTTCTGTCACTGACGTTATCTATCTTTCGGGGCGGAGGCACTATGGAAAACGACACGTTCGGCGGCGCGATACTCGCATGGGTCAAGAGCGCAAAGGCGTTCCTGAAAGTCCAGGCGGGCACCGGCGACAACCTGCTCGAAGAAGACATCCGGGAAGGGTTCACCGACTATTGCCTATGGTCCACGTTCCGGCCGGAAAGCATCGACACCGACGGCGAACTCAACATGGAATGCCTGGACAGCGGCATGGTCCTGTTCAGGGAAAACTGCACCCCCGGAGAGGCGCTGGAATCGAGCTACCGGCAAGCCTTCGGCAAGGACTTCGACAGAAACGACGTCATAATCCTGATGCGCGGGAATGACGAACAGCCTTGATTTCGGCCTCGATTTCCTCTTCGCTCATCCCGGCGGTTCCGTTCTTGTGAGCCTCGTCGTTGAGCGTGTACAGGGCTTGCATCAGCCTGGAAACGTCGTAATCGATGCGAGACTCGTTTATGACAAATCCCGACGGAGTAGGCCTAATCAGTTCGTAAAAATCCTTGGGCGATATTGCAAAAGGGCATCCTGGAAAATGTTTTAAATTCCCCGTCACAAGAAAGGCTTTCTTATCCTGATGAGCGAAAGCAACATCGTAGAAAATCTTGTCATCCATATCTGGCAAAACAACACCAGACTCTTTTACCGGCTCATTGACCGCGTATTTTGAAATCTCGTCAATAAAAGAATTCTGATACTCTAACGAGAAATTAAACTTTCCCCTTTGTAGGACTTCCCGATATTCCTCAATAATATTGCTGTCAATAATGGGAATATACTTCTTTTGGGCAATGCCTAGAAAAATCTTTAGTGGGATGGATTCACCCCTGTTTTTTGCCAGTGCGGCAGAAACCAAGACGTTTGTATCAACGACTGCGTACACCATGTTTCTTTTTCCTCTCGGCCCTAGCCGCCTTGATCTCGGCTTCGATTTCCTCTTCGCTCATCCCGGCGGTCCCGTTCTTGTGAGCCTCGTCGTTGAGCGCATACAGGGCTTGCATCAGCCGACTGTTGTCTTGCGTGGTGGCAGAAGGGATTTCGTTCACGTTGAACGGAAGTCCCCTCTCGATGATAGCCCGCTTGAAGAAAATACGGACCGCGGTCGGAATGTCCATCCCGAGCCTTTCGAACAGGTCGCTCACCTCGTTCTTGAGATTATCGTCTACACGGATTTGTAGAATTGACATCGCCATATGCGCCTCGCAGTTGATACAACTACAAAATATAGTATAAACAACGTGTAAAAGCAACATTTTTTTCATTCCTTATCGTCCTTTCATTGGCAACTTGTAAGTTTGATCAGCGTCAGCACCCACATGTGCAAAATTTGCACATGTGAAATCCGTCGCCATTTTCACCTCGTTATAAACAAAAACGGACCTCTCCGCTTGCGCGGGAATGATCCGTAATACCACCCTTTCTGGTGTTTAAGACAATATACAAAATTTTTTGAACACTAAAATGTCACAAATTGTCACTCCGCCGGATCTATATTTCTGCGCATGAAATCACTCGCAAATACCATCTACTCCTGTTTCAAGGACAAGGGCGAATTCTCGCTCAAGGACGCCTATTCCGAAAACTCCGACAAGCCGAAGGAAACCGTCCGCGCACGCATCTACGACAACCTCGGCGTAAAATTCGAGCGCGTCGCCAAGGGCCTGTACAAGACAATCGAGGGCGACGAAAGCTGCGTCGTGATAGAAGGCGACGGCCGCGACCTCTCCATGCTCGGGGACGCCTCAATCGACTGCATCCTGACCGACCACCCGTGGCTCGACAAGAAGTCGAACAAGGGCGGCGACCGCAACTTCGCCACATACGACTGCTTCAGGTACACCCTCGACGACTTCAAAGAAAAAGCCCGCGTGCTCAAGGACGGCTGCTTCCTCGTCGAAATCCTCCCCGCCGAAAACGAGAACAACTACGATTACCTCTACCAGATAAAGAAATACGCTGAACAGTGCGGGCTGCTCTACTACTCGAAAGTCACCTGGAAAAAGGGGAACTTTGTCAGCAATACCGGGCGCAAGTCCAAGAACACGCAAGACGTGATGATATTCTCGAAAGGCAAGGCGCGCTGCCTGCGCATCGACGCCAAAAAGACAAAAGACACCGGGACGCCCCAGTACATGAGCGGCACCGCGCAGATGCTCCCTGCCATGTTCGACATCCCGCCCGTCGCAAGGAAGAACAAGATACACCAGAGCGAACTCCCGCTGACCCTGTGCGAAAGAATCCTCCAGTTCGTGACCAGGCAGGGCGAAACCGTGCTCGACACCTTCGCCGGCAGCGGCGTCGTGGGGGAAGCCGCACTGAATTTGAAACGGAACTGCATCTTGATAGAACTCGCCCACAGGAACATCCTCAAAATCAGGAACAGGCTTGCAGGCAACCCCTTCTTCCGGGAAGTGTTCTGGAAAGCAACCCCGGCCCCCGCCAACCCGAACGGATAAAGGTGGGGGAAGCGTGGGACTAAAGTCCCAACTGTTCGGCTCGATCATGCCAGCCCGCAAGCGGTCTGTCGCGACACTCGCCTTGCACAGTTGTCCCCTGCCTGCAGCCCCGGCTCCAAGTTGTCATTGCGAGCGTAGCGAAGCAATCACAAGCCAACTTTCCGCTGGGTCTTCCGGACACCCCCTCTGCGGGCGGACAGCACTTAGGAGCTTGCTCCTTAGTGCGCATGGCCACCAAGGTGGGGCCTCAGACGCCGGCCCCGCAACGCCCTGGCTCTACGTAAGCGAAAAAAGATGTTCCTATTTACCTAAATGGTGAAAATATGTATATTAAACTTGAGATATTGTATGCATTCAACATTTCTTGACAACAAGGCCAAAAGGCCTGGCAACCTCGTGAAAGGCATGGAGGCGTAAATGCGCTATATCGACATATTCGCTGGGTGCGGCGGCTTGTCCGTTGGTTTGCAAAACGCAGGTTGGCAAGGCATATTCGCTATTGAAAAAAATAAAGACGCATTCTCTACACTGAAATATAACTTGATTGATCATGGTCATCATTTCCAGTGGCCCGATTGGTTGGATGTGAAAGAACATGATATCAAGAAATTTTTGGATGAAAACGAAGATAAACTTCGTGAGCTAGAAGGTCAAGTGGATTTGGTGGCCGGAGGACCGCCGTGCCAGGGATTCTCATTGGCTGGCAAAAGAAATACAAGTGATTCGCGAAACATGCTTGTCAAACAGTACATAAGGTTTGTCAAATTGGTTAAGCCTAAGGCGCTCATATTTGAAAATGTTCATGGTTTTACAGTTCATTTTCAAAGTCAAAAGGGCCGAATATCCCAATATTCATCCTATGTCATAAAAAAACTTAGGAAACTCGGTTACCATACGGATTCTAAAGTTATCGATGTTTCTCAATATGGTGTTCCTCAAAAGCGGCGCAGATTTATCCTTGTCGCAATGCTTGATTCAAATCCCTCCGAAGTTTTTAAGCACTTGGAGAATAACAAAGGTTGTTTTTGCCGAGAAAAAGGTATCAAGCAGTCTGCGACTATTCAAGATGCCATAGGCGATTTGGAGGAATCGAACGGCACATGCCAGTCCCCTGATACGAAACGCTTCCAGGCTGGATTCTATGGCCGCGCCGAGTCGGGTTACCAAAAGTTGATGCGTCAAGGCCTCCAGAATCATCGAGGGGCTGTCGATAGTCATCGTTTTGTTAACCATTCTGCTGCTGTAATTCAGTTGCATAGAGATTTGTTGGACAATGCTCCGAGAGGAAAGCGAATAACGCCCGATGACGGATATGTTGATAATCTGAAAAGACGTGGTGTTACAGTCCTTGACGCAAATTCTCAAGCACCGACAATAACGTCAATTCCAGATGAACTCGTTCATTACGAAGAACCGCGAATTCTTACCGTGCGCGAACAAGCTCGAATTCAAAGTTTCCCCGATTGGTTCGAATTTAAGGGGAAATACACTTCGGGTGGAAAGTTAAGGAAGAAAGAAGTTCCCCGATATACGCAGGTTGGGAATGCCGTTCCACCATTGTTTGCCGAACAAGTGGGAAGAGCCTTGATGGAGGTGATGGGCCATGGCTAATAAAAGCAAAGAACTTAATTTCCGCATTAGTGCGGGTTTGAAAAGTGTTATTGGCCGAGAGTTGATAAGCGATAAATATATCGCAATTTTTGAAATAGTAAAAAATTCCTATGATGCAGGAGCAACATGCGTTTCCATCACTTATAAACAAAACGAAAGTGGCAAATACACCATTATAATAGAAGATAATGGTGTTGGCATGAATTACGATGACATTACACAAAAGTGGCTTTTTGTTGCATATTCTGGGAAAAAAGAAAAGAATCGTTCTGAATCATATGTTGACAAAATGACGCGTCATTTTGCGGGTGCCAAAGGAATAGGCCGTTTCTCTTGTGATCGTCTGGGATCGGAACTAAAGCTTTTCTCTAAAAAAAAGAACGAAGCAGAGACGCATGTCGTTGATATTGATTGGAATAAGTTTGAGGTAGATGACAAAAATGAATTTGTAAACATACCTGTTCTTTATCATACAGAGAAAGAATCCATTCTGCAAAAAAAACATGGAACCATGTTGTTGGTATCGAATCTTAGAGAAGAATGGAATAGAAACGATCTGCTTTCTCTCAAACGTTATTTGATGAAGTTGATAAGTCCCGATTTTAATAGTGATGAAAAAAATTTTTCTATCGAACTGATTGTCCCCAATGAAAAAGAAAACGACGATAAAGTACGAGGACAAGAGGGAGTGAATATTTGGCGTGATACGGTTAATGGAATTGTAAAAAATGACATTTTGGAACAAATAGACATAAAGACAACAAGCATTACTGTTGATATAGATGAAAAGGGGAAGACGATCTCTACAAAGTTGTCGGATCGTGGAGTTGAAGTTTTCACTTTAAAAGAAAAAAATAGGGATTATTCAGAACTTAGAGATATCCATGCGTCGATTTTCTATTTGAATAGCGTTGCAAAAGCTGCTTTCACAAAACAGATGGGAGGGGTTAGACCAAGAGATTATGGCTCCGTTTTTATTTATAAAAATGGCTTTCGTGTAAATCCATACGGAGAACCAGGACTGGATTTTTTTGGTATAGATCGAAGAAAATCTCAAGGTTATAATCGTTTTTTAGGCTCTCGCGAATTGATGGGGCGAATTTCTATAATAGGCAATGATGTTGACTTTATGGAAACGTCTAGCAGAGCGCATGGTTTTATAAAAACTCCAGCTGTAGAAAAACTAGAGGATTTTTTTATAAAAAAAATCTTAACAGTGTTGGAAAAATATGTGGTCAATTTGATTGCTTGGGGAGAACCATTAAAGAATCGTGACAATCATGTAATTTCTCCAGAAGAGATTAACGCCCAAATAATATCTCAGTTTATAACAAATGCTAATCCTAATGATATTGTAGAAATAAACTACAACAAAAAGTTATTCTCAAAAAATAATGAACAATCAAAAAATCTGTATTCGATAGTTGAACGTCTTGAAAAATATGCAAAAAAATCGGAAAATGAAGAGTTTCGCATGTTGGCGAAAAAAGCCAAGACGATTCTGCAGGTGAATGAAGAGCTTGAACAAGAAAACTCTGAAAAGTCTCAAGAACTTGATAGATTAAAACGCGAAAACGAAGCCCGCGAGAAACAGGTCTTTTTCTTGGAGAATGCGAACGACCAAAATGCTGAAAATCTTCTAAATGGCATGCATTCCATCTATACATTAGCAGATGCAAACAAAGGTAATTTAGCGGACTGTATGGATTTGCTCAAAAAAGAGAAAATTTCTAACGAAACATACGATATCCTTGTTGACGTTTTTCAGGTAAACGCGAAAATCCAAAAGATTGCTGATTTGGCGTTCCATGGGAACATTTCTTTGGAAAACCAAACTATAGGGAATGTCTATGACTATGTAAAACAGTATTCCGAAAAGATGAATTATTTGAGAATGCCGCTTCACTTAAAACAAAATGGAGAATTAAGCAATTGCCAATTCAATCCATCATCGTTGGGCATTATTATTGACAATATTATCAGCAACTCCCAGAAAAACGAAGCTAGTAAAATTGATATCATATTCAGTAACGAGAAAAAGTTTGTTCTGGTGTCTTTTGTTGATGATGGACTGGGCTTAGACGCAAAGCTAAATGCTGCTGATTTGTTCAAGCGCGGCTTTTCTGCAAACTCACGAAAAAAAGGATTCGGAATGGGTTTGCCACAAGTGCATGACCTTGTTGAAGAGATGGACGGCTCAGTCTCCATTGATGTAAAATACAAGAAAGGATTTAAAATAGACATAAGGTTGAAACATGAATAATCAATTCAAAATTTTATGGATCGAAGATAATGATGATTGGTATAAAGCCGCGTCAAGAAAGGTTATTGAATTTATTGAGAGCCACTCTCTTTCAACTAATTGTGTCGAACGAAAAAAAACGGGTAAAAATTTAAATTTAGATTCATTGAAATCAAATAATTATGATTTGATTTTGATGGACTATAAATTGCCCAAAGGAAGCCCCAATGGCGATAAAATAATTGAAAATATTCGAAAAAATTTGATATTGACTGATATCTTGTTTTATTCATCTCAATATGATGAAATGATAGAGTCCTTTAGAGAGATGGTTCCAGAAATAGATGGCGTATATTTATCAAAACGAGATCGAAGCCTTTTTCTGGAAAAAGTGGATCGACTTATATCGAAAATCGTTCAGCGATCGGAAGACATTGTTAATTTGCGTGGAATGGTTTTGGAGGCAACAAGTGATTTTGAAGAACAAGCAGAAAAACTCTTGACAAAATTGTATGATAGTGCGAAGGAAAGAAAGAAACAAATTTTAGATTCTATTTTAGACAAAAAAATATTACAACACAACCAAAAAGAAATTAAACAGAAGGTTGCCGATTTTGAAGATGGCAAACTAAATGTCTCGATCGCAAACAACGACTTTCTTGGCATGTATAATCGCCTAACAATATTTGCAGAGTATGCAAAAACAACCAACAACAAAGAAGCAAAAAACATTTTAAATTATTATATGTCTAAATTAGGATATTTTAGAAACAAACTTGGACATGTAAAAAATGGAGATGTAGTGAAAGTCGCAGGCAAGGAATATACAATAAATCAAGACTTCCATCGTATGATGAGAAAAAACATCAATGAATTAGAAGAAGGCTTTCAAAATAAAATCAATTTTCTTCTAAATGATGGAATTTAAGGTGATTTATTCAAAATTCGTAGGTTAGTCCATGTCCGTACCTAAGTTTGAAGAGTTCCTTTATCCGTTCTTGGTTCAAATCAAGGACCGCGATTTGTCTTCTAAAGAAATGCGTGATGCGCTGATCGCCCACTTCGGCTTGACGGAGGCTGATTGCGCTCTCAAGACAAAGAGCGGGACCAACACTCAGGTGAACGACCGGATAAATTGGGTACGTCAATATCTGCGTCGGGCACTTTTTGTGGACCTTCCGCAAAAGGGCGTATATCACATTACCGAACGCGGCAAGGAATATCTGCAAAAGCACAAGACACTTTCTAAAAAAGACTTGATGGCATATCCGGAATTTTCGAAATATGCTACCGGCTCCACTATGGGAGAACCCGTCAGTCCGAGTCCTGTTCCGGTCGAAAACGAATCCCAAGACATGACGCCGACCGAATTGCTAGAACAGGCCTTCGACAACATCAACCGCGACTTGGCGGAGGATTTGCTGCAGAAGGTCATGGAACAGACTCCGAGATTCTTTGAGACTCTCGTTGTCGACTTGTTGAAAAAGATGGGTTATGGCGGATCGTTCGACGATTCCACAAAGGTGACACCCTATGTTCATGACGACGGAATAGACGGCATCATTTACGAGGACAAGTTGGGCCTGGACAAAATATACATCCAGGCGAAACGCTACAAGGCGGACATCACCGTTGGCAAGCCGCAAATTCAACAGTTCGCGGGCGCATTGGATGAACAAAAGGCGACAAAGGGCGTCTTTATCACCACAAGCGATTACAGCAAAGAAGCCCGCAACTATGTCGAAAAATTGAGCAAGAAAATTGTGCTTATCAACGGGCAGGAACTCACTCGGTTCATGATTGAGTTCAATGTCGGCGTAAGCACCAAGAAAACCTACGATGTCAAGCGAATTGACTCGGACTATTTTGAAGAGTGAAAATTAACTGGCTGTTGATTTTTTATCAAGAAATTACTAATGACTTTGATGAATATGAATCTTGAAGAATTTGATGCATTCCTACCTCAGAATGGTTATGAGGAAAATGCAGCCATACTTACTCATTATTTAATGATGAATAATGGTAAGAAAAAAACGATGAAAAAGAAGGTACTTGTAAACGAGTACGGTTTTGAAGAGGGCAAATTAAAGCAAGCAGAAAAATTTTATAATGAATTAGATTTTCCTTTTCAGCCACAAGACAACCCCAATTTCACATTTATTGATTTGTTTGCTGGAATAGGTGGTTTTCGTTTAGCAATGCAAGCTCATGGTGGAAAATGCGTTTTTTCTTCTGAATGGGACAAGGCTGCGAAACAGACTTATTTTAACAATTACGGAGAAGTTCCTTTTGGGGACATTACGAAGCCTGAAATAAAAGCTCAAATCCCAGATAATTTCGATGTATTGTGTGCGGGCTTTCCATGTCAACCTTTTAGCAATATTGGATTACGCAAAGGCATCGAAGACACTCGTGGAACGTTATTCTATCATATTGCAGAAATCTTAAAAGAAAAGCGTCCAAAGGCTGTTTTTCTCGAAAATGTTCGGGGGCTTATAAGCAATGATGAAGGGCGAACTCTAAAAGTTATCTTGCAAACAATTACAGGTATGGGATATGTGTGCAATATTTCTCAGGAAACCATCGAAAATGGTCCGATAGCCAATTTAAAAAAGGATGCGACAAAGCTTGTTTTTAATCCTAAGGATTTTGGAATTCCGCAAAATAGACCACGTATTTATATAGTTCTATGGCGAGCAGATTTGAATTTGGAAAAATTTGATTATCCAAAGCCTACCCATGAGAAAACGCGTGTTGGACAAATTCTGGAACGTGGGAATTTAGAAAAATACACAATTTCCGACAAATTATGGGAAGGCTTTGAGCGAAGAAAAAAAAGAAATGAGGAAAAAGGGAACGGTTTCTCATACAGCGTTTTCAATGCCGACTCTTCCTATACAAGTGCTTTGTTGAGACGTTATTATAAGGATGGACATGAAATACTCATTTCACAGAAAGAGAAAAAACCTCGAAAACTAACACCCCGCGAAGCGGCAAATCTTCAAGGTTTTCCTAGAAATTTTAAATTGCCGTTATCCACGAGTAGCGCCTACCAGCAGTTTGGCAATAGTGTCGCCGTTCCTTTAGTGGATAAAGTCGCTGAACAAATTGTAAATCAAATTTTATCCAAGTAGAGGGAAAATTATGGAGCCGTTACAAACATTTTTAAGCAGTTTGGATTCCCAAACAAAGTATAGGCTTTCCATCCAGCCTACGAAAGGGGTATTTATCTTAAGTAATAGCGGGAAAAGAGAAGATGTAAAAGATTTCTCTTTGCCCATAAATTCCTTACTTTCCTCGCTTAATGATATAAAAGCTCATTTAGAATCGTTTACTTCAAAATATAACGAAGATGAATGGAGAAAGGCAGGAGATTATCTTTCTGATAATCTGGCAAAATCACTTTTCAAATCACAAACACGACCTTTTTTTGAAACCTTAAATAAATTGTTAGTATGGGTTTCTGAAGGTGAATATAAAGATGGAGAGATGCCTTTAACTGTTGAGAATATTGATAAATTGGCATCTGAAGTTGTTAAGATAGATTTTTCAAGTTTTACAACTGAACATTCCTTATTGCAGGAAATGTTCTCCAATTCAAAAATGCGATTAGATCTACCTTATAACCGTATTGTTTTTGGTGCACCAGGAACAGGGAAAACTTTTATTATCGATAAAGAAGCGGAGAATCGTTTTGGGGCAATTGTAGACATCTCTCCAAAAGATGTGTGGCAAAAAATAAGTGAAGAAATCCAAAAATCAGACAAAACAGCGGCATCTTTGTTTGCAATTGGTTTTAAATACTCGCCTACTTTAAAAAAAGAAAATCCGAAATCCTTAGTTCAAAAGTTTAAAATAACCTATGATGGCGCATATGCAATTAATCAAGGCATTAGGGTTGTTGATTTTTTCAGCAAGCTCCCTGAATATGATGCTGAAAAAATCGATGATATCATAAAAAATCAACTGGAAGCATTAAAAAACGAACATTTTTTAATGCAGGCGGGTTCTGCAGCTATTGGACTTAAGTATTCAGAATATTTTTATGGGAAAAGTACCGGCGACATCATTAATGATTTAAATCTAAGCAAAACAAGTTCGCAGGCATCTTGGATTTGGAACGGGGCTCAATCAGCGAATTATTTTGAAGACGACACAGAAGAAAAAGTAACGCATCGATATGAACGAGTTACATTCCATCCTAATTATAGCTACGCTCAATTTGTTGGAACGTATAAGCCAATCCAAGATAGAAACGATAATACCGTTATAAGATACGAATACATTCCTGGTCCATTTATGCGAGTATATGTTCAAGCGATGAAAGCGAAACAGGCTGGTTTAGATGACAATTTTCTTTTAATCATTGAAGAAATTAATCGTGCTAATGTTGCCGCTGTTTTTGGAGATGTTTTTCAGCTTCTTGACCGAAAAAATGGCGTTAGTGAATATCCCATTGCTGCTAGTGAAGATGTCAAGAAATATTTAAAGGATAACGGAATTGATGATTGTGAAGAATTGAGAATTCCTTCCAACATGTACATCTGGGCGACAATGAATAGTGCTGACCAAGGCGTGTTCCCGATGGACACTGCCTTCAAGCGTCGTTGGGAATTCGAGTATATTGGAATTGATGAAAATGAAGATGGAATTAAGGATTATGATGTTCCACTTCAAAAGAAAGAAGATGGTTCTCATGAATGGGTGAAGTGGAACGGTCTTCGCCATTCTATCAATGACAAATTGACAGAAATGAAAATCAATGAAGACAAGTTGCTTGGTCCCTATTTTATTTCAGAAGAAAAGTTGAAGTTGGTCGAAGGCAAAAAAGAAGAAAAAGCCGATGAATTTGTCAAAGCCTTCAAGAGCAAGGTGCTGATGTATCTTTTTGAAGATGCCGTAAAAATGCGTCCTGGCGACCTTTTTGATGAAAATGCTGTTGGCAAGTTGCGTTTCTCGGATATATGCAAAAAGTTTGACGAAATCGGCCAAGGCATTTTTAACTTCAAGAAATGACAGAAGTAAAACCATCCCTATTTCAAGAATTGAAGCGGTACTCCCTAAATGAGATTAGGGACCGTTTGGGATGTACTCCTGAAAATGTTAAAGCCTACATAAATACGCTCCGTAAATACGGGATTGTGAAAATTGTCAAGAAAGACAGTCTTGATTTCGCGGATTTGACCAACGATGACCTTGTCATAGCGGATTCTGCAGAAGAAGTTTCAGGAGCAAGCTACAAGTTTGACTTTGTTGGCATTGTCGCTGTAAAAGATAAAGTAGTCTTCTGCTACCCTAAATATACTACATATTCCGATAAAGAAAAGATTCTCGAAGAATTGAAGTTGGCAATTAAAGCTATTCGCAAATACGATTCTAAAGGCGAATTGGTTCATTTGCATAATAGGGACGATAACGGCGAGTATAACAAATTGGCTTTGTCGTTGCACATTTTGCAGGATTACTTCGAGAACGGAGTCTATACGAACATTCAAGAAATCATAGAAACCAATGGCGATGGTGAAATCGATTGGGACCGGACAATTAATGAAACTTTTGCCTATATAAAAGATAATCGCCCTTATTATCTGGAACTGAAAACTCGATCATCGCAAAATGACGATTTTGATTATTTCAAGCGTCTGCATGAATGTATCGTTACTCAATGCTCCAAATATCTTAAGGAATTGACGATATTGGATTTCTTTGATATGCCGGAGGTTCTTCTAAGTGAATTAGATTTGAAGGACTTTGGCGACACGGATTATATTCTCTACCGTCTGGAACGAGAAATCGCAAACCAATATATCACAAGAAAGCAGAATCTTTTAAAAACGCTTTACACATTTGTCGCCACATCCGGAACAAGTTCGCAAGAGAACTCTTATAGCCTCTATGGGACAAATTGCATGAACCTGGTTTGGGAAAAAGCCTGCGGACAGATATTTGGGAATGAGTATGAAGCATTGAAAAAGCATATTCCAAAGCCTTTGTGGGAATTGGATGGTGAAACCGACAATAAAGCCGACACTTTGATTCCTGACATAGTCACAAGACACACATATTCTGACGGCTCAGAACTCTTTTACATTCTGGACGGAAAATACTATTTACCTCGTATAACCAATAATAAAATTAGTGGAAATCCTGGTGTTCAAGATGTTGTAAAGCAGTTTGTCTATCATAAAGCTTTCCTTGATTACATTTTCAGTCAATACCATTGCACCGTCTTTAACGCGTTCTTGTTCCCCATGCTATCTGATTTATATGAAACGGAAAACATAAAGCTTCGCGGGCATGTGACAATGATGGATTGGGGCGTTGAAACTCTTGTTCCGTTGTATCTGCTGTTTTTAAGGCCGTCTTTTGTATGGAACGCGTATATAAAAGGAAAATCCTGCAAGGACGAACTCAATAAAGTTAGAAGCGAAGTTCAATTCCAAGACGTTTTCTCTGGAATACTCGATACTTCACAGACTTTGCAAAGAAAGTCAAAAGAAAATGTTGACAATCAGCTGACTATGGTCGGTTATTTAAAGCAACCTTATTTTGACTTTATTGCCGATGCATTGTTAAAACCAGAATCTTTTTTATTTTATTTCTACAGAACAAAAGACGGGTTCAAATATCCAATCCATCCCGATTTGAAACATTGCCAAAAATTTATCGGCTATACAGATGACGGTCGAATTATTCGAGGGGATATTTCGAAAAACATCTCTGTAATGGATGCTGAAAAATTGAAGGTTGAATTGGGAAAAGTTGGATTTTCTGGCAGCGCACATTCCGCTGAAGACTATATCGTTGTAGAAATCTGCAATTATAAAATTGACGATTCTATTAGTGTAAGCGAGTTAAAGGAATCCATCAACGCGTATAAGGGAAATGATGCAACAAACGCACACTCCCCGAAAGTGATTGATGTGATTAATTATTTTTTTTGATACAGAAATAAGCTGAACAAGAATACGGTTAGATTCCGCACCAAGAATTATAAGTGAAGGGCGATCCAAACTTATTAAAGGGCACATCGTCTTTTATGAAAGAAAGGCTTCTTTGCAGCGAAACCTTTCTTTTTTATTGGAAAAATTACTTTAGGTTTGAGCCGAAAAAGCGCTTCATTTCTTTTACATTTTCTTCAACATTGTCTTTTAATAATTTAATACGGTTTGAGAACAATGCTGAATCGCCTTTTTTTATGAGGAGATAAATTAAAAATGTATAAGTGGCTAAGTATGCAAAATGATTCATTGCATAACGCTTAAATGTAGTCTTACTACTTTTTGTAGAAGAAAATGATGAGCCGTGTGCATTGTCATTTCTTAAAGAGTATAGTATTCCTAGGAATAAGAAGTATAATAGAAGTTTGCGCGACGGAGAACAATTGTAATTATCAACGCAAACGCTTTGTTGGTTGAAAATTTTTTTGAACAAGCATGCAGCATTTCTTTTTGAGACTACATTTGATGAGTTTAAATCAGGATATTTGCGAAGTATAGCTTCCACTAAATCGTATTGATCCGATATAAGATTATTACGTTGATTTTCAGTAATTCTTTGTTTGACTTTTGGTTCAGTAACGATTCTGTCAATAAAATAGATATTCAATTGTATGGGAATGGCTGAACAAAGATGTTTTATTATATCATTTAAGTCGCTGTTTCTATTTGCATCTTGATCAACTTCGTCGATAAAATCCTTTAATCGCTTGGTAATGTTTGTGGAGGAGAATAACTGCTCTGAATAATTCTCAAAGCCAATAAATATGTAGAAAAACGCTTTATCTGGTTTGTAAGGCATGGTTTCTAATGCATCTATAATACTGCTAATGGCTTTATTGTACTCTTCGTCATCAGAATACCATAATGTAAATGGTGTAAATAACTTTCCTATATCTGTAAAATCGTCACATTTCTTTTTATACTCTATTTCTTTAGGAAATAAATCTGATTTTGGCCATTTGTTGATAAAATCTATTCTTTTTTGTGCGAAAGCAACCGACATAGAAATTCCTTTTTTATGTGGGAAAAATAGAAAATTCTTGAATAAATTATATTCGTATGAAATTGTATTTACTCAAAAAGAAAGGCTGCGTTAGGGATAGTGACCCCTTGGGGACAAGACTCGCATAGCGAGGCTTGGTTCTAGGAGGCGAGCGGCAAGCGTAAGCGCGGGCGATTGCCCCTAGAATATAGCCCGACCCGCGCGTGCGCGGGGAACGCCCAACTAGCGTCCGTTCCCCGGACCACATGGAACATTCCAAGTTCAGGGGCGATGCCCGCTATGCGACTCTGCTCGATGTCATGAGCAGCATGGAACTGGTCTACAAGAAAAACCAGAACCTGTTCGTCTATGTCGCCAAGAACAAGCGTAGCGGAAACAACCGGATTAACTGGCAGCGGACTAAAGCAAAAAAGACGCCCTTTATTCAGGGCGATTCGCCAATCTACATGGAGCTGGTGAACAAGAAGAAATTTTTTGATTAGGACGACCGCAGAAGAAAAACGAAGACGGCAAGATAATCGACCACCTGTACAAGGAAAAGTCGCTGATATTCGCCGACGGGAGCGAAAGCATTTGGCACATTGGCGAAAGCAAGTATTATAAAGAAGAAAACGAGGTGCTCGGCCAGTCGGTTGCAAAGCAGTACACCTACGCCAAGAACAATGTCCAAGACTTTTTCTCTCCCGATTTTGTCGATGGCAATGACGAATGCTATAGTTCGGGTGTCCATCAAGGAGTTCGCTACAGGGACTCGGTGACAGAAGGCTACAGCGTCACGCCGAACTTCTTTATCCGCGGATTTGTCCCAAAGTACGAAAACGACGATCAGTACGGCGATCCGTATTTTTCGAAGAAAGGCGAAACAAAGGATATCGTTGAGCCCAACGAAGATGATATGTGGGGTAAGCGCAACCGCCATTTCCGTGCGCTAGTGGGCCGCGTGTTCCAGCCTGCGGGAACGCCTCATTGCCTGATACTCGCGCTGGAGCAAAGTGCCGTGAACGCTTCGCTGGAAGGCGCCTTGGATAAAGATTACGAAAAAATTCGTCAAATTGTTAAAGACGAAAAGTGCGAAATATTCCAAGTGTGGCCCCATGAAATTTGGGATAACGGTAATTCCCAGAAATGGGACGATGAAAGCCTGCAGCAAAACAAAGTCACTGAATTGGGTGTGGTTGACGCACTTGTAAAATTTTCTTAGGCCCCTTGCCAACTTTTTAGATATTAGGTACATTAAAGCTGCACGTGGTTCTCTGTCAAATGGAGAGTCGCGTTTTTTTTATTCCGATTTTATCGAGGTCAAAATTTTTGACCTCGGTGCAGGAATAAGGGGACGCCTCTAACATCAACTAGCCGCGAACGCGGCTACATGGAGGCTGCATGGCTACGAAAGTTTTGGTTAAAGAATGTCAATACGCTGAATTTAAACAGTCTTGGCAAGATGAATACCTGAAATGGATTTGCGCATTCGCAAATACCGAAGGCGGGTCGCTTTTTGTCGGCGTTGACGATAAAGGCTATGCTTTGTTCATGCAGGGGCGCACTTGGGATTCCGTTTCTGTTCCCGGAATTTCGACGAAGGAGTTGGATCACGGAGCGCTAAATGACACGGGCGGCCATGATGTGTTTCTATCCTGACCCGGAAAGCTGGGTTACGGGAGCGTACATAAAGATTGGTTTTTTCGCGACCGAAGCGGATATTTTGTATCAAGACGAAATCCATGGACCGCTTTTGATTCAGGTCGAGCGGGCGATGGACTTGATTTTCACGAAATACATGAAGGCGTTGGTGAGTTACGAGGGAATCAATCGCCAGGAGCGGTTCTTTTTCCCGCCCGACGCTTTCAGGGAATTGTTGTTGAACGCCGTCGTCCATAAGGATTACACTGAAACGACTCCTATCCAAATCAAGATTTATTCTGACCGTATCTGGATGTGGAATCCGGGCAACATGCCGGAAGAAGTGAAGGTGAAGGACCTTTTCAAAAAGCATGTTTCTAAACCGCGTAACCCCAATATCGCCAATGTGTTTTTTAAGAGCGGCTATGTGGAAAGCTGGGGACGCGGCTATTACAACATTGAATTGGCTTGCGAAGAAACTGATTCCAAGCTCCCTAAGCCAAAGGCCGAATTTGGCGGGCTTACGGTTGAATGCCGTGCAAGCGACCAGTATAAGGAACTTGCTAGTAAATGGAATATAGGGGGGGGTGAATCCGCCTATAAATCCGCCTATAAATAAGACGCAACAAGTTCTATTGGATTTGGTTAAAGAAAACAACAATTATACTTATGATGATTTAGCGTCGTTAACAAATAAGCACCGCGATACTGTTCGTGAGAACTTGAAAAAACTCCAGGAACTTGGCCTTATCCGTAGAGTCGGTGCTCGCAAGAATGGCCATTGGGAAATTGTTGAGAAATAAAATCCAAGTGTGGCCCCATGAAATATGGGAAGGCGAAGACCTTCGCAAAAATCGCGGATGGAAAGCCGTCGAAGAATAGCGCGGGCGTTGACTTTTCTCAAACCTCTTTGTATATTTATCCCCGTATTACGACAATCCCTGCGACAGTCGGCATAGGCCTTGCGGCCCGTACGTGCATCCGCGGTGGGGTTCATCAACCTTCTTGTTGATGTTGTTGGATAGCTGGCAGGAGAAACAGCCTGCTCGAGTGTGTGGCGGAAGCCATGCCAAGTAACGCCGGGGAAAGCCCCCGCCAACAGCATCGCAAGAGCATCCCAAATCAAACATAAACAAACCTTGATTGCGTCCGCAGTGTAGGCGCAATTCTCGCTTTGAACGGTAATTCTCCGTTAAAATCGACCGCCGACGGCGGGCGAATTGAAAAAATGCAGAAATTGCCGCAGCCCGGAGCGGGATGGAACCGGTCACAAATTGTGACCACATGGAGACTATATGACTAAAAATAAAGAGAACGTCCCTGCAAAAGCGGTGGAATCACTGTTCAACAAGGTCTCGAACTTGATTGAGCAGGCCCGCGTGCGTGTGGCTGCGGCAATGAATGTTGCCGAAGTCTACACGAAATACCAGATTGGGCGATTAATCGTAGAAGATGAGCAAAAAGGTAAGTATCGAGCGGAATATGGCAAGCAGATTCTATCGAAGTTGTCAGAACGATTGTTATCAACCTATGAAAGTGGGTGGACCGTTGATACGCTCAAGCGTTGTCGCTTCTTTTATCGTATTTATTGTCCCCAGCAAATTGGGGCAACAGTGTTGCCCCAATCTGAAGTTTTGCCCGATTTTACCCTTTCGTGGTCCCATTACCTGGTTCTCATGCGCATCAAGAATGCCGATGAGCGGCGCTTTTACGAAATTGAGGCCACTTCCGGGAACTGGTCTGTTCGCGAGTTGCAGCGGCAGTATGGTTCAAGCTTGTACGAACGTCTTGCACTGAGCTGGGACAAGGAACAGGTCGCCCGCCTGTCGCGGGTTGGCAACGTGGTGGAAAAACCGGAGGATATCATCAAGAATCCGGTGACGCTTGAATTTGTTGGCTTGAAGCCGGACGCTTCGTATTCGGAATCGAAACTGGAATCTGCTATCATCGGTAAATTGCAAGATTTCCTGCTTGAATTGGGGAAAGGATTCCTGTTCGAAGCGCGTCAGAAGCGTTTCTCCTTTGACGAGGACAACTACTATGTGGACTTGGTCTTGTACAATCGTCTGCTGCAGTGCTATGTGCTCGTTGACTTGAAGGTCGATAAGTTGACGCACCAGGACTTGGGCCAAATGCAGATGTACGTAAACTATTACGACCGCTATGTAAAGCAGGATTTTGAAAAGCCGACTATCGGCATTCTGCTTTGCAAGGAGAAGAAGGATACCCTTGTGAAGTTGACTTTGCCCGAAGATGCGAATATTTACGCCTCCGCCTATGAGCTGTACCTGCCGGACAAGAAACTATTGCAGGCGAAGGTCAAGGAATGGGTAAATGAATTTGAAAATGCAAGATAAGAGTATTGTGAAGATGCGCCCTTCAAGCAACTAATGGAGAAATACGATGAAGAAAAAATCAGAAGAAGAGAACAAGAAAGATAATACTGGATGGAATGCCTTCTTGGAATTGCGCAGGCAGGCATTGCACAATATGCAACAGCTTTCCGCCGATGCCGAGAAGGCAGGTTCCGCAGGCATGACGCTCGACGAAATCAACGCTGAGATCGCTGCAGCCAGGAGCGGGAAGTAACGCGCAGGCGTTGACTTCCTGCTGGTCTCTTTGTATATTTATCCCCGTATTACGACAATCCCTGCGACAGTCGGCATAGGCCTTGCGGCCCGTACGTGCATCCGCGGTGGGGTTCATCAACCTTCTTGTTGATGTTGTTGGATAGCTGGCAGGAACACGACCTGCTCGAGTGTGTGGCGAAAGCCGCGCCAGGTAACGCCGAGGAAGACCCTCGCCAACAGCACCGCAAGAGCATCCCAAAACATAAAGAAACCCTAATTGCGCCTACAGTGTAGGTGTAGTTCCCGCTTTGAACGGCTGTTTTCCATTTTAAATTGCCGCAGCCCGGAGCGGGAAGTAACCGGTCGCAAATTGCGACCTCATGGAGGCTATAATGAAGTCAAAAGAAGTTATCTCTACGAAGCTGATCCAAGATGCCAAGCAAATCATCGAAAATGCGCGAAAGAATGCGGTCAGGAGTGTTGATTTCTGTCGTGTCCAGATGTATTGGAATCTTGGCCGTCGGATTTTCGAAGAAGAACAGCATGGTAAGAAGCGTGCCGATTACGGGGCGTATATCGTGAAATCGCTTGCTGAAAAGCTGGAAGCGGAATATGGGAGCGGTTTTTCTAAGCGTCAATTGGAATTTTGCCGCCAATTTTTCATTACCTATCCAATTGCGAATACAGTGTGTTCGCAATTAAACTGGTCCCAATACAAGCTTCTTCTGGCTATACATGATAAAGATAAAAGGGAATATTATCAACACGAATCGGTAAATAACGCATGGACTAAACGCGAACTCGAACGCCAAATCAACAGCCAACTATACGAACGCCTTTTGCTCAGTAACGACAAGGAATCCGTGCTGGCGGTCGCTCGCAAGGAGCGCATCCCTGAAACTCCGCAAGAGGTCATCAAGGATCCGATGATATTGGAATTTGTTGGGTTGAAAATGAATTCGGCCTTTTATGAAACCGATTTGGAAGGTGCGATTATTTCGCATATTACGGATTTTCTTCTCGAACTGGGTAAGGGTTTTTCCTTTGTTGCACGGCAGAAGCGGATTATGCTCGAAGACGATGAATTCTTCATCGACCTCGTTCTTTACAACAGGCTGCTTCGCTGTTTTGTGATTATTGAAATCAAGACGGGCAAAATCACGCATCAGGATATAGGCCAACTCCAGATGTACGTGAATTACCACGACCGAGTCGAGAAATTGCCTGAAGAGAACCCGACCATCGGCATTCTTTTGTGCGCGGGCAAAAACGATTCTGCTGTGAAAATGACTTTGCCCGAAGGCAACAAAACTATCCTCGCTAGTGAGTATAAGTTGTATCTGCCCACCACCGAGCAATTGGTCGGTGAAATCAACGAGGCCAAGGAACTCGCGAAAAAAAGAACTGCCCAACCAAACAAAGGAGGACGTTGAAAATCCTTCTATTACGCATTGAAAAAAACTACCCAATCCTACCCCAAAAAACTACCCAAAAAAACTACCCAGAAAACTACCCAGAAAATACTTGATGCGATATCAAATAATCCTAATGTGACTAGGTTGGAGTTATCAGAAATTTGTGGAATAACTGCTGACGGCGTAAAATGGCAATTGAGAAATCTCACAAAGTCTGGGCGCATTGCTCGCATCGGCGGGGATCGTGGAGGCCATTGGGAGGTGCATGATAAATAATCCCGGCCATTTTTCTATATTTCCGTGTGTTTAAGGCCGTGCCTTAAGAACCATTTGACACAAGAAAAGGAACGCTATGCCAGCTTTTGATCCGAATGCGAAAAAGATGCTGATTTCGGGAAACGAGGCCATCTCGCTTTCCATGCGCCACTGCAACGTGCAGTTTGCCGCGGGTTACCCGGGTACCCCCTCTACCGAAATCCTCGAGGACTATTCTGAACTCGGCGGGTATGCCCAGTGGGCCCCGAACGAGAAGGTCGCCGCCGAAGTGGCCCTGGGTGCAGCCTTTGGCCATGCCCGCAGCGTGGTCACCATGAAGATGGTGGGCCTCAACGTGGCAAGCGACGTACTCTACACCGCGACCTACACGGGCGTAGATGGCGGCATGGTGTGGATTGTTGCCGATGACCCGGGCCAGGGCAGTTCCCAGAACGAACAGGACACGCGTAACCATGCGAAGGCGTCTGTTTGCCCGATGTTCGAGCCCAGCAACTCGCAGGAAGCCTACGACTTCTTCCGCATCGCCATGCAGACGAGCGAAAAGTTCAAGATTCCGGTAATCCTTCGCATGACGACCCGCGTGGACCACTCCAAGTCCATCGTCGTGCCGAAGGAAGAACTTCCGGCGATGGTGCCGAACTTCGAACGTAACATCGCCCAGCACGTGATGGTGCCCGGCTTCTCTAAGCCCGCGGGCCGCAAGCTCCGTGCCAAGATGGACGAGATGGAAGCTTGGAACGTGGCCGAAGGCCCGAACAAGGTGGAAATGCGCAGCGCCGACATGGGCATTATCACGAGCGGCATCAGCTACCACCACGTGCGTGAAGCCGCCCCGGAAGCAAGCATCCTCAAGCTCGGCATGACCTACCCGCTGCCGATGCAGCTCATCAAGGATTTTGCGAAGAAATTCGAGGGCAAGCGCCTGCTCGTGATCGAAGAGAACGACCCGTGGCTCGCCGAGAACATCAAGGCCGCGGGCATCCAGTGCGAAAGCAAGTACGACCCGATTTTCCGCTTCGGCGAACTTGACGTGAACCGCGTGCGCCGCATTATCGCGGGCGACAAGAATCCGGACCCGGTTCCGGTGAAGGGCAAGCCGCCTATGCTCTGCCCGGGCTGCCCGCACCGCAGCTCTTTCGCGGTTCTCAAGGAACTCGACTGCATCGTCTCCGGCGACATCGGCTGCTACACGCTGGCAGCCCTCCCGCCCATCAGCGCGATGGACTACATGATTGACATGGGCGCCGCTATCGGCATGGGCATTGGCCTGCGTAACGTGCTCCCGCGCGAACAGGCCAAGAAGGTCGTCTCCGTGATTGGCGACTCCACCTTCGTGCACAGCGGCATCACTGGCCTCGTGGAAGCGGGCTACAACCGCCCCGACACCGGCCATGTGGTCATCATTCTCGACAACAGCATCACCGCCATGACGGGCCAGCAGGAACACCCGGGTACGGGCCGTCACCTCGACCATAGCCCGGCCTACAAGCTGGACTACGGCGCCATCGCGAAGACTGCCGGCTTTGACAACGTGTACGAAGTGAACCAGGTCAAGGAACCCGAGAAGTTCAAGGAACTCGTGAAGGAAGCGCTCGAGAAGGACGAGCTCACGCTTATCGTGGCGAAGAGCCCCTGCATCCTCGCTCTCAAGAGCATCCTCGCCTGGGACAAGGCCAACAAGGAAAAGGCGGAAAAGGCTCTCGCCGAGTCCGAAGCCGCTGCAAAGAAGAACGGCAACTTTTAACGGAGATTAATTTGTATGAGCGTAGTTAACGTGAAATTTGCCGGCCTCGGTGGCACAGGCGTTATCAAGGCGAGCGACGTGATGGCGGAACTCGTGTTCGAACAGGGTTACGACGTGAAGAAGGCCGAAGTGCACGGCATGAGCCAGCGCGGCGGTTCCATCGCAAGCGACGTCCGCTTTGCGAAGGGCGAAGAGGTGCAGTCCCCGATGATCCCGACGGGCGAGGCCGACTACCTGGTGGTATTCGACGAGACGCAGGTCGTGGTGAACGAGGCCTTCCTCAAGCAGGGCGGCGTGCTCCTCACTCCGGCGGACATCGATGTCTCGAAGCTCGAGAACGTGAAGGCCCTGAACGTCGCGATGCTCGGCAAGCTCAGCAAGCATTTCGACTTCACGGTGGACCAGTGGACGGTCGCCCTGAACAAGCTCTTCGCCGAAAAGTTCCACGAAGGCAACAAGAAGGCGTTCATGCTTGGCCGCGAAGGCTAATCGCTAACTGTCATCCTGGAGGGTTCGCAGAACCCGATAGGATCTATGCCTGATTTAGGCCTTTGAGGGTCCGGAAACACCAATCCGGGCCCTTAAATATTTGTACTTTGTGCATAAATGGCACGGTTTTTGCAGTATATACTGCGCGCGCTGAAATGTGCGCTGTACCGCGGTTCTCGGTGTATGCCCGGACCGCGTTATGCCGTTGTGCCTGTGGCGCTGTGCGTGGCCCTGTTCATGGGCTGCGAAGAAATCGAAGAAGAAAAGCCGTGGATTCACGTGGACCGTCCGCAGATGCTGTTTACCGACACGACGCTTTTGGACTGCTACGACAAGGACGTTCTCTCGTGGAAATTGAAGACCGCGTATTTGGAACGCTGGTCCGACAAGGAGGTGGTGTTCATGCGTCCGGTGCTCGTAGATATCTACGATTCCGTGGGCGAACGCGTTGCCTTCTTGCGTGCGGACTCGGGCCGCATGGATATGCACTTTACCTACGTGTATGCCTACGGGCACGTGTACGCGCTGACCCCGAAGGGGGCGTCGGTGCGTGCGGATTCGCTCTTGTGGAACAAGCGCGACAACATGGTGCGCACCGACAGTTACGTGCGCGTGGTTTCCGAGGATGGCGACGTGCTGCAGGGCAAGGGATTCGAGAGCGACGCCCGTATGGACAACTGGCGCATTCTTTCGAACGTGACGGGTATTTTCCAGGATGCGGCGAAGCGCATGAAGGAAGAGGACAAGAAGCAGGCGGAAGAACTCGAGAAGAAGCCCGATTCTACGGCGGCGCCTGCCGTGGCGCACCCGGCTCCGGTCGCTAAAGCTGCGCCGCCACAGCCCGCGAAAGTCGCTCCGCCACAACCTGCTCCGGTAAAGGCTGCGCCTGCAAATGCTGCGCCGGTAAAGAATGCGCCGGGCAAGGCTCCGGCCGCTCAGCCCGCGGATTCCGCGTCCACCAGGCAGAAAGGCCGCTTCAAGTCGATTGTACGCCGGGGTGTTTCCGAGAGAATTACGGAAGATACTGCCGCGATGCCTGCACCTCAAGAAGAATCTGCCGCAGACCCGAATGGGGGAACGCGCCCGCGGGCAAAGAGGCGCGAATGATGCAGGCATTTGGACAACGTTGTCTTGAACTGCGGGGGCGCCGTTACCCGCGGGTCTGCCTGCGGGTTTTCGCCATCCTGCTTGCGCTTGCATTGCTCCTCCCGGTAGGTGCGTTCGCGCAGTCGTCCCCGCTTATCATGAAGCACGCGGATAACCTCGCCGTCGCGCGCAAGCGGGGTTCCTTGTTGCTGGAAGGCCGCGTGTTCTTTGTGCACGATAGCGTGCAGTTCCGTACCCAGCGCGCCACCTGGAACAAGGATGCGGAAGTTGTGAACTGCGACGGCGGTTTTTTGTTCACGCACCCCTCGGGCTTTATCCAGGCGAAGAGCGGCATGTACCGCAAAAAGCAGAGCCTTGCCACCGCGATGGGCGATGTAATTGCGGGCGACTCCGCAAGCTCGTACAGGTTTACGGGTGACTTTTTGGAATACGACCGCGAGAACGAAATCCTCACGATGCCGCAGAAGCCCAAGCTGTACCAGTACGAAAAGCGCAAGGACGGCGGTACGGACACGCTCACCATCGAGGCGAACAAGATTATCTACAACAAGAAGGCCTCCTTTGCCGAGGCGTACAAGAACGTGAAGGTGACGCAGAGCGACATGGTGGTCACTTGCGATACGGGCTATTTTGACCGCGCGAACAGCTGGCTTTCGCTGAAGGGCCACCCTACGTTCGATATGAAGAACTACCACCTCACGGGCGATTCCATCTACCTCACGATAGACGAGAACAAGAAGACCCTCACCTCGGCACTCGTGATAAGGAACGCACACGGCATCTCGAAGGAAAACCCGAAGAAGAACGCGCCTGGCAACGTGACGGAAGCGTTCGGCGATACGCTGTTCTGCGAGTTCAAGGACAACAAGATTGAGCGCCTGTACGTGAACCTGAACGCGAAGGGGTTCTTTTACGAGACGGACCTGCCCGACTACAGGAACCTGATGGACGGGAACCGCCTCGACATGTATTTCAAGAAGGGCAAGATGGACCACGCCGTCGTTTCGGGCAAGGCGCAGAGCACCTACTTCTACGTGAAGAAGGACCGCACGGTCTCGGGCAAGAACGAGGCCGCGGGCGATACCATCAACATCGTGTTCGACCCGCTCAAGAATGCGGTAAAGACGCTCAGGCTGCTGGGCCGCAGTACCATCGCGAGCGGGCGCTACGTGGACCTCGAAAAGGAACAGCGCGAGAAGGCCGCGAAGGAAAAGGCACTCAGGGATTCGCTTGCGGCTGCCGGCGTCTCCGATACGACCGGCTTGACAAAAACCCGCGCCGGTAACGATAAGAAGGAGCGCCGCAAGCCGAACGCGCTCAGGCCCTCGATGAACAAGATGATAAAACGCGCGAAGGAAAGCAAAAGGAAGGAGGAAGAATCTCCATGAAAAGCTTGGTAAGTACAATCCGTACGGACAAACTCCGCAAGGTCTACGGCGGTCGCCAGGTGGTGAGCGACGTGTCCATCAGCGTTTCGCAGGGCGAAATCGTCGGGCTTCTCGGGCCCAACGGTGCCGGCAAGACAACTTCCTTCTACATGATTGTGGGCATGGTGCGCCCCGATTCGGGCCACATATTCCTCGACGATATCGAGATGACGGACAAGCCCATGTACAAGCGCGCGCGCCTCGGGGTGGGCTACCTCCCGCAAGAGGCTTCCATATTCCGCAAGCTCTCCGTTGAAGACAACATAATGGCAATTCTCGAGACGCAGGGCCTCAAGCGCCGCGAGCGCAAGATGCGCCTGGAACAGCTGCTCGAGGAATTCAAGATTACGCATATCCGCAAGACGAAATCCATGAGCTGCTCGGGTGGCGAACGCCGCCGCCTCGAGATTGCGCGTGCGCTCGCGAGCGACCCCTCCTTCCTGTTGCTCGATGAACCTTTCGCGGGTATCGACCCGATTGCCGTTGCCGACATCCAGTCCATCATTTCGGGGCTCAAGGACCGCGGCATGGGCATCCTCATTACCGACCATAACGTGCGCGAGACGCTTTCCATTACCGACCGTGCCTACATTATGTACAAGAGCCAGGTGCTGACCGAGGGTTCGTCCGAATACCTGGCGAACGACCCGGAAGCGCGCCGTATATACCTGGGCGACAGTTTCCGCCTGGACTAGGAGTTTTGATGAACTTAGGCATGCAAATAGGACAGTCCCAGCGACTCGAGCAGAACATCTCGCCGCAGATGTTGCAGGCGGCTGCTATTCTGCAGAAGACTTCGCAGGAACTGGATATCGCCATCAACGAGGAACTTTCGGCAAACCCGCTCCTTGAAATGGACGATGAGGTGCCCGAGGATACGGGTGCCGAAGAGAGTGCGGACGATTCGGGCGACGACGGTGAAATTCGCGAGATGGATTTCGAGAGCGGAAATCTTGAGGATACCGCCGACCACGATTACGACATTTCGGACAACGTTATCGATACCGACATGGAGCGCCGCTTGACTGACGGGTCCTATGACGAGGACGCTCCGTTCAAGGATTTAAACGCGCCTTCCAAGGATGCCTCGGACGAGTGGGACCGCCCGCAGAAGGACCGCGACAAGAGCCTGCAAGATAATTTGCGCGACCAGTTGCGCGACTGGAACGGCAATTCGCTATTGGTGGAGCAACTCAAGGACGAGGGCTGCTCCGAGGAACATTTCCGCACGCTGGTGCAGTACCTTATCGATAGCCTCGACGAGGACGGTTTTTTGCAGGGTGCACCCGACGAAGTGATGATGAAGATGGCCGCCGATAGGGGCGAGGACAAGTTTATTGTCGAGATGGAACGCGTAATCCGCGACGAGATTCCGCTGGAAAGCGCGAGCATGCCCGTGGCGGAGGCTTTCCACGTGCTGCAGGGGTTCACTCCCCGCGGTATCGGAGCCCGCGGGATGCAGGAATCCTTCATTATCCAGGCGCAGTACGTCGAGGGCTTCCCGGAACTCACTCTCCGTATACTGAAGGAACATTTCGACGACCTGATGGAACTGCGCTACCCGAAGATTGCGAAGGCGCTCTCCGTGCCGGTAGATGAAGTGCTGAAGGCTGTCCGGTATATTTCGAAGCTTACGCCGCACCCGGGCAGGCTCATCTCCAACGCACCCACGCAGATAAAGCAGGTGGACCTGCGCGTGGAACGCAAGGGTGGCAAGTTCGAGGTGGAATGCACGCAGGATTCTTGGAAGAAGGTCAAGCGCCTTCACGTGAACAAGCTGTATGCCGACATGCTCACCGACGGTTCCAAGCTCGACAAGGAAACGCGCGAGTACATCCTGAACAACAAGCGCAAGGCGGAAGAGTTTATCAGTGCGGCGAACAACAGGTTCTCTACCATGGAACTCGTGATGAGGGCTATCGTGAAGCGGCAGCCTGCATTCTTCAAGAACGGCCCTGCATTTTTAAAGCCGATGGTGCTGCAAGATATCGCGAGCGAGGTGAAACGCGACCTTTCGACGATTAGCCGCGTGACTAACGGCAAGTACGTGGAGACCCCCTTCGGGATATTCGAGCTCAAGGACTTCTTTACCTCGGGCGTGCGCCAGCAGGGCAAGCGCGCGGGCGTGCAGCCTGCCGCCGAAGATGCTCCGCTGGGCCCGGCCGTGAACGCCGGGGAAGAGGGTGACGAGGATGTCGTCGGCTCGGCCCGGATCCTCGAGGCCATCAAGGACCTGGTGGACGGCGAGAACAAGAAAAAGCCCCTCTCGGACCAGGCCATCGCCGACGCCCTGGCTGCCCAGGGCATCCAGGTGGCGCGCCGCACGGTGGCAAAATACCGCGAGGAACGCCTCAAGATACTCCCCGCCCGCCAGCGAAAGCTGCTCTAAAAAGCCTTTTTGGGGCAAATTTCGCCATTTTGGGGCCCTTATATTCCAATTCGGATTAATTATTCGTAAAAAAACTTTCATTTACTTGGTTTTTTCGGAAAAAAAGATGTATATACTCTAGATGCGAGGCGAACGGCCTTGCAAAAAATGCCATCTTTACTTACGGAGGTATCAATATGGATATTCAGTTTTCTGCTCGTCACTTCAACGCATCTGCAGGTCTCCAGGACCGTATTCAGGAAGAAATGGACAAGTTGGCCAAGTTCTACCCTAACATCACGAATGCTTCCGTAATCCTTGACCACGAAGTCGAACACCAGCGCCACTGCGAAATCACCGTGAACATTACCGGTTCCGTGGTCGTGGGCTCTGCCGACGAAGACAACATGGGCAAGGCGGTAGACGTGGCGCTCGAACGCGTGAAGGTCCAGCTGAAGAAGGCGAACGACAAGCAGAACGACCACCGCGCACAACCCGTTTCCAACCTGACGTAAGCCGTGTCTGAATCCAGGTTGAAAGACATCAAGATCCTGCACCGGGAAAAACTCTCGGTGCGGGACTTTTTTGCACATTTCGGAAAGGACCTGCAGCTCGCGCTCCATTCCCCGGAAGGCGACCTCGACACGAACATTGCCGAAAGCGGTATCCACCGCCCCGGGCTTGCGATGGCGGGCTACACGAAGGTCTACAGCTCCAAGCAGATTCAGGTGGTGGGCCATACGGAATGGAACTACCTCGAAAGCCTCGGGCCCGAGGGCCGCAAGAAGGTGTTCGAGAACCTCTCCGTTTTCCGTGCCCCGATGTGGGTGGTGACCCACGCGCAGATGCCGCATGCCGAACTCAAGGAGATGTGCTCCAAGCTGCATATCCCGCTGTTCTCGACCACGCTGCATACCTACGAGTTCAACAAGGTTGCCCAGAGAATTCTCGAGGAATTCTTTGCGCCGCACTCCATTATCCACGGGAGTCTCGTGGACGTGTATGGCATCGGCATGCTCTTTATTGGCGATAGCAACGTGGGCAAGTCGGAATGCGTGCTCGAACTCGTGGAAAGCGGGCACCGCATGGTTGCAGACGACGTTGTACACATCAGTCACGTGGGGAACGCGATTACCGGGCGCCCTGACCCGCTGATACGCCACCACATGGAAATTCGCGGCGTGGGCATTCTCGATGTCCGCTCCATGTTCGGCATTCACGCTATCCGCAAGGTGAAGAAAATCGAGGTGATCGTTGAACTCCAGCCGTGGCAGCGCGACGTGCGGTACGAACGCACGGGCCTCAACGAGCAGGAGGAGGTCGTGATGGGGGTCCATATCCCGAAGATTGTACTCCCCGTGGCGCCGGGCAAGAACCTCACCGTGATTTCCGAGGTTATCGCGATGAACTCGCTCATGAAGATGAACGGCCAGGACGTGGCCCGCGACTTCAACGAGGACCTGATGAAGAAAATCAAGGCGAAAGCGAAGGGCGAGTACACCGATGGCCTGCAAGAAATGGACATCGAGCACTGGTCGCTCTACGAATAACCTTATAAATGCTATCTTTCCCGCCGATGAACCAGCTCCTGAAGACAATCAAGGCAAACCTGTTCCCTTTTATCGTGTTCATGATATTGGTGTCGGCGTGTGTTTTTGGATGGTACTTCTACCACCCCTCGAGCCCGTACCACGCGCGCTACAGCTTTGTGGTGAGCTACCAGGAAGTCGGTACGCTCTCGCCGGGTAACCGCGTGGTGGTTCGCGGTATCGCGAAGGGCCAGATCCTGAAGGTGGAACTGACCGACGATGCCGTGTTCGTGAAGGTGGAAGTGCTTGCCGATGCGAAGATTTCCAGGCATTCCGAGTTCAGGCTCATCAACGCGGGCCTTATGGGCGAACGCGAAATGAACATCTTGACTGCGGATGACGATGACTGGATTGCAGACGGCGATACCGTGCTGGGCGCCTACGACGACGGCATTGCAGGTGTCGGGATGGTGTTCCTGAACGCGATTGCCGACCTCGACACGATGAGGCAGATGGTGGTGGCACTCAAGGATTCGCTTACGATCGGTACGTCGGGCAAGAAGATGGAACGAATCGTGAAGAAGGGCAAGAACCTGGTGCGTGCGGGAGAGAACCTGGTTACGGAGACGCGCAACGACGCGCAGGCCGTGCTCGACAAGGCCGAGTCCACGCTCCAGAAGGTCCGTGGCGTGATTGACGATGCTGCCTCCAAGGGGGCGGTATCTGTCGAGAAGGGTTCTGCCATGCTTGCCCACGTAGATAGCGTGCTGGCCCAGGTGAAGGCCACCAAGGAAGAACTTGACGCGGTGTCGGCAAGGCTGGACAAGACCGACAATACGGCCGGCCTGGTCGCTACGGGCAAGGGAAAGTTGGTTAAGGAATTAGACAAGATTTCGGTTGACATCGACAAGCTGACTTCCGATATAAAAAAGAGCGGTTTGAAGTTAAATGTGGATATTTTTTAAAAAAAATGTTCCACTTTGTAAAAAAAAAGATATTTTCCGCATATAATGTGTTTAACGGACCCTATGAAAGGAGCGTGCCATGAGTGAAAAGAAACCCGCTAAAATGAGTGATGCCGATCTGAAGTTCTTCGAGGAGATGCTCATCGAGAAACGTCGCCAGCTGGTGACGGCTCAGAGCGATTCTGAAAGGGCAAGTTCGTTCCAGGGCCAGAAGAACCAGGCGGGCGACGGTAGCGATTCCGACAGCGCCGACTCCGCGACGGACTACAATACGCTCGAAACCACGTTCTCGCTCGCGGCCCGCGAAGGCAAGTACCTCGTGTACCTCGAAGAGGCGTTGAAGCGCATTCACGACGGCACGTTTGGCGTGTGCAAGGTCTGCAAGAAGCTTATCCCGAAGGCCCGCCTCATGGCCGTGCCGACTGCCACCAAGTGCGTGAACTGCAAGGAAGAGACGAAGAAGAAGGAACAGGAAAACAACCGTATGGAAATGGCCCGACTCTTCGCCGAAGCGCAGCGCAAGGAGATGCAGAAGAGAGCCGCCGGCCGCTAATGCGAATGCGGCCCGCATTTTTTTCATCGTCACGCCGAAGCCCGCAGGGGCAAGGGCGTCCACTGTCATCCCCGGCTCCGGCCGGGGATCTATGTTTATAGCGGATTTTTGGAAAAAAGCAGACCAAATGGGTGGAAGGCGCACGTTTAGTCTGCTTTTTTATAGTTTGTGTGTAAAGAAAGGCCTCAAAAAAGGCGTTCGGGGAGGCAAAATAGGGCCAGACGGGGGCGAAATAGGAGAAATTGCCTCTTTTGCAGCCCGAATTTGTTTAATTTATCCGTAAAACGGCAGACCAAATCGCACTTTTGATTGCCACAGGTCTGCTAAAATCCAAAAAACGCGTCGGCAAGTGATGCGCGGAAGGCGTGAATGCGGTCGGCGCTTGCCTCGCGGTGCGGGTACGTGAAGTCACTGAGAAGCACGACTGCGGCGCCGGCGATGGGGTCGGCGACGATGCTCGCCCCGGTGAACCCGGTCTTCCCGAACGCATGGGGCGACACGCGCGACCCCATGAACTTGCCCTGGGCAAGTTCCCAGCCGAGGGCTGTGCAGGCGCCGTTCGCAGCACCTGCCGGCGAATCTCCCGCAGTAGAATTGCCCGCCGGCAAAAACTGTGCGGCACCTTCCCGAGTAAACGCGTTCTCGCTTACCATTTTCAATATGCCCGCGGGTGCGACGCGGATCTCGCTCCCGTTCGCGCCGGCTGCAATCCCGTCGTTCATGACCATATGCACGAACTTGAGCAGGTCGGGCACGCAGCTGAACATGCCGGCGCTCCCTACCGGGAAAAGCTTGCGCAATACCCACGCGCTCTCGTCGTGAATCTCCCCGCAAATCTCGCGCCCGCGGAACTCGCATATTTCCGTCGGGGCAATTTCTTCGCGAGGAATCGCATTCCACTCGCGGGTCAGCGGGTCCCAGCCGCTGCGCGTCATGTCGAGCGGCTCGAAGAACCGCTCGCGGCCCTGCTGTTGCAGGTCCTTGCCCGTAAGACGCTGCAGTATAATCCCGAGCAGCACGCTGGCCGGGTTCCCGTAGTTGAAATCCGCTCCGGGCGCCTTTGCAAACTTGTATGTAAATAGGGCGTTCAGGATACCTTCGGGCGGGAGCGTGCGCAAGGTCTTCATCGGCACGCGGTAATCCAGGCTGTGCGTCAGCAGGTGGAATACGCAGATATCCTCGCGGTAGTTTGTCTGCAATTCGGGGATGTAGTCTATTACCCGGTCGTCAAGGTGCAACTTGCCCTCCAGAATGTAGCAGAGGGCGAGTGTCGACGTGGGGCAGACCTTCGTGAGGCTAGCGATGTCGAAAACCGTATCTGCGGGCGTATTGAGCGCGACCGTGCGCGTGGTGCCGTCGGGCAGAATGAATCCCGCGACCGCCTTGTGGAACACCCCGGCGGATTCCCCCTGTGAAAGGAGCCTTTCGATATTGCTTTCGTTGAACGCCATGGCTGGAATTATAGCAAACCCGTGGATGGCCCTGATACTGTTTTGTCCGACAGGCTGCTTTTTGGGGCGATTGGCGACGCTCGTTTTGCTCGTTAAGAACTTATTTTACAAGAAAAAGCGATGCGAGTTTATTATGAAACAGCTTATTACGAAACCGTTTTTTATGTTTGTCCTTTTGGCGGCCGTGCTTAACCTCACCGGTTGCGCCATATTGCTGAACGTTAAGAAAGACACCCAGGACATCATCATCGTAGCGGAAGATGGCGGGGTATACGATTTTTATGTGGATAACAGTATCGTTTGCCGTAATACCGATAGGTGTGTCTATGTCCATAGCAAGGGAACCCCCTGCCAGCATACCTTCGACCTCAAGAGAGGGGATGATATTTACGGCACCTTGTTTTACGGCTATTGGGAAGAAAAGTCGACTTTAGCCAAGATGATGTCCGTATCCAAGCGTGAAGACAACGCATGCCCCGAAGAATGGGAAGGGGAAGCGATACACGTAATCGTGGAAATAGACCCCGATATCGATGGTCGCGAGGATTCTGCTGCCAGATAGTTTTTATTATCTTGTCTTTTATGCAAGAAGAGCAAATCGACATCCTGAACGCCGACGGCACCCCCGCGGGTTATTCCTGCGGGCGCACGCGCGTGCATGCGGAAGGCCTGTGGCACCGCACGGTACATATTTGGGCGTTCAACCGCGAAGGGAAAATTCTTTTCCAGTTGCGGGCCCGCGTGAAGGAAAATAACCCCGGACTTCTGGACACGAGCTGCGCGGGGCATATCTCTGCGGGTGATACCAGCGTGAACGCCGCCGTGCGCGAACTGCGCGAGGAACTGGGCGTGCGAAAAAGTTCGCGCGACCTCGAATATTTATTCGAGGCGACACACGAAAGTGTGCTCAACGGCGGCAGCTACCTGGACAACGAATACTACGACGTTTACAGGACTACCCTCACCGACGAGGAGGCTGCATCCCTCGTGCCGCAACCCGGTGAAGTCGACGATTTTGTCTGGATGACGCGCGATGAATTTTTCGCGAAGCGCAAGCTGCACCCCGAAAAGTTCGTGGATCACCCGAAGGATTACCAGTGGCTCATGGAGAATGCAAAATGACGATGTACAGGAATGCGGCCCTCGTGCTTGAAGGCGGCGGAATGCGTGGCGCCTACCTTTCGGGCGTGCTCGACGTGATGCACGATAACGGGCTCAAGTTCGGTGGCTATGCTGGGACGTCCGCGGGTGCCACGCACCTTTGCAGCTACCTTTCGGAACAGCGCGAAAGAAACAGGCGCATCGATGTCGTCCATTCGGCGAGCAAGCGCTACATGGGCTGGGGGAACCTCATCCGCACTGGCGAATTCTTTGAGGTCGATTACTGCTACAGGCAGATTCCCTACGTTATTGACCCGTTCGATTTCGAGAAGTTCCGCGAGAATGCGACCGAGTCCGAGTTCTATGCGGCGGCATCGAACCTGGAAACGGGCGAGGCGGCTTACCTGCTGACCCGCGACCTCGACACGCCCGAAGGCATGGACAGGATCCGTGCGTCGGCATCGCTCCCGCTGATGAGCCACATCGTAAATGTCGATGGCATGAAGCTCTTGGATGGCGGTGTCGCCGACAGCATCCCGTTCGAAATCATGGCGAAGAAGGGATTTGAAAAGCTGATCGTCATCGTGACGCAGCCCGAGGGTTACGTGAAGAAACCGAACTCGCTTGTTCCTTTGTTCAAAATCATCTACCGCAAGTACCCGAAGTTTATCGAGGCGGTAAGGACGCGCCACATACGCTATAACGAGTGCCTGAAAACGCTCGATGAATGGTGCAATCGCGGGACTGCGTTCCGTATCCGCCCGAGCGAAAGTTTCGATATCTCGCGCCTCGAGAAGGACAAGTCCAAGCTCGCGCGCCTCTACGATTTGGGCGTGAAGGACATGACCGCCCTCATGCCAAAGCTGTTGAATTTCTTAGAGAGTAAATGACGTGTCATTCTGAGCTATACGAAACTAAGAACTTTAGTTCTCAAGTTGAGTTATGCCCTTTGGGTAGGAGTGAAACGGAGTCGAAGAATCTAGTCGAGAAGAACCTATGTCTAAAGCAATTGCCGGTCGCAGGTACCGCCATTACAAGAAAGATACGATGATCTATACGGTCGTTACCGCCGATGCCCTTGACTGCGAAACGGTTGAACCCGTCGTAGTGTACCGCAGCGAGTACGAGACTCCCGACCACCCGAAGGGAACGCTCTGGGTGCGCTCCCGCAAGGATTTCGAGAGCCGCGTGATGCTCCCCGATGGCGTCGAGATGGACCGCTTTACGGAAATTTGATTGCCTCCGATTTGAGAAATGTATAGTTTGAAGAAGGAAATTTTTTTCATCTTGTTATTCGGCCTGTTTGCCCATGCAGAACAGTCGGATTTGTATTCGTTCTATTACAAGGGTGAACGGATAGAAGTTTGCCAGAAGGGGTGCCAGGTAAAATACGAAAAAAAGTACGATGGTATAGTTCTTCGCCACGAAGGGACTTCCGTGTATTTGATAGGCTATGGTGGTGATGTTGTAGGGTTCTTGTATGACTCCGGCTTCCGACTAGATAAAATGAGTGTGAATAATGAGTTTGTGGATGGTACGATGGTGAAGACGAAGAATTATACATATAAACTAAACGAGCTGTATGCGACAATGACTAATTATAATATATACCTTCGGCATGGCTTCTTTTTTGGTAATATACCTCCAGATTTTATGGAAGAATTGAAAAAGGACGATAAAAAAATTATTTTCACGATAGCCCCAAGAAAGGCTATCAGGACTGTAAAATAAGAAGGAGAAACAAATGAATCTCAAGAAGTTTTCTACAGCCACTGCGGCACTTGCTTTCGGGATTGCGCTTGTCGCATGCGACGACAGTTCCAGCGGACCTTCGCCCGAGCCGGGTTCCAGCGAGTCCCTGGGCCCTTCCGATGTCACACCGATGTCGAGCGATGACGAGACAAGTGTGTCCAGCAGCAGTGCCGCGGCGCCCGCAAGTTCTGCCGCGAAGGAATGCTTCAAGGATGGCATGGCAAGCATTACCGTACGCAACATGGAACGCAAGAATATTACGTGCCCGAACACCATGACGATATACGATTACGACTTGCAGATTCTCTACAAGTGCGTAGGCGATGCGCTTATCGAGACCGACATGGCGCCCTGCGGCGATGCCTCTTCCGTCACACCGCAGTCGAGCAGTTCCTCAAAGATCCCTGAGCCTGTCGAAGGGTCCAGTAGCGGTTCCCTTGTGGAATACGGCACGCTCACTGATTCCCGCGACGGCAAGAACTACAAGACTGTCGTTATCGGCGGCAAGACCTGGATGGCCGAGAACCTGAACTTTGACAACAGTGCTACTGCCACAGGTTCCATCGATTCCAGCTTCTGCTACGACGGTATTCCCGCGAACTGCGAAAAGTATGGCCGCCTCTACCAGGAATACGCCGCGACGGCCGTGTGCCCCGAGGGTTGGCGCCTCCCCACCGCAAGCGACTGGCGCGACCTGACCACTACGGCGAAGAGCGAGTTCGGCGACAACAACGGCTCCCTGCGCGCCGTGGGCGAGTGGGAAAATACGATTTTTGGAGACAACGTAACAGCCACGAACGCAAGCGGGTTCTCCGCTCTCCCGGCAGGTTACCGCGCCAAGACGGGCGAATGCGACGGCGAGGGCACCAAGGCCTATTTCTGGGGCGAAGACAACATGAATCACTACGCCTGGATACTCTCGAATCAGTACGACATGGAGAAGGAATCCATGCAGCGCGGGTACTTCGCCTACGCCGTGCGTTGCGTCAAGGACTAGTAAATCAGGAACCGCGGACTAGGAACCGCGTTTCATCTCGGCCATGACCATGCCCGCGACAATCGCTACCGCACCCGCGATGGCGACAGGCGTGATGCGTTCCCCGAGGGCGATGACCGCCGTAATGATGGTGACGAGCGGGATGGCGTAGATGTAGTTGCTCGCGAGCACCGTGCCGAGCTGCTTCAGCACCTTGTTCCATGCGAGGTAGCCGAGCAGCGACGAGAAAACCGTGAGGCAGACGAAGTTGAACGATACGACCGGTTCCGCGAAATTTTGCCACGGGATATCGAACGTTTTGTGGATATCGCCACCTGCCTCGAAGAATAGCGCGGGCAGCGACATGAGCGCCCCGTAAAAGAACATCTTGCGGGTTATGAACAAAGTAGAATACACGCCGTTGAACTGGCGCACGACCAGCGAATAGATGGCCCACATGACGGACGAGGTGAACGCGAGCATGTCGCCTACGGGCGAAAGCTTCAGGATGAACTTGCCGTTCAGCACCACGAGCACCATCCCGACAAACGTAATCAGGCACCCGACAACCTGCCGCTTGCCGAGGCGCTCCGCCTTGTACAGGATGCCCCCGAAAATCATGGTGAGCAGCGGGTTCGTGCAGACGATGAGCGAGACGTTGCTGCTGGGCGAAAGCGAGAGCGCCGTGTTCTCGGCCCAGAAGTAGAGCGTACAGCCCGTGATACCGCAGATGAACAGGATGATTTCGTGCTTCCAGTTTTGGCAGCGGAACTTCTTGTGGGATGCCGCGAGCAAGATAAGGTAGGTGACTGCGAACCGCAGCGTAAAAATCTGTACTGCGGTAAAGCCGTGATTCAGGAGCACCTTCGTGCTTACGAAACTCGTGCCCCAGAACGCAATCGTCGCGATGGCGAGGATATGCCAGAGGGCCATGTTGTTGCGCGCGGGTGTCATCGATGCCAAAGATAGAAAAAGGGATGCTTAACCGTCGGTCGATTTTAAATTTATGCAAATATTTGCATAAACGCATTGACAAGGTATAGTCTTTTTCTATATTTACCTACATAACAAATAGGTTTGGCGACCCCGGGTCGATGACTATCTATATTTGAATGCGTAATTAAACAAGAGGCAAAAATGTCCAAGATCGAAACTTTGTGCGTACAGGGCGGCTGGCAGCCGAAAAACGGCGAACCGCGCGTCCTCCCCATCTACCAGAGCACCACTTTCAAGTACGAGTCCAGCAACGCGATGGCCGACCTGTTCGACCTGAAGGCCAGCGGCTACTTCTACACGCGCCTGCAGAACCCGACCAACGATGCCGTGGCATCCAAGATTGCGGCCATGGAAGGCGGTGTGGCTGCCATGCTCACGAGTTCCGGTCAGGCGGCGAACTTCTTTGCCGTGTTCAACATCTGCGAGGCGGGCGACCACTTCATCAGCACCAGCGCCATCTACGGCGGTACGAGCAACCTCTTCAGCGTTACCATGAAGAAGCTCGGCATCGAATGCACGTTCGTTGACCAGGACGCTAGCGACGAGGAAATCGAGAAGGCCTTCCGCCCGAACACCAAGTGCTTCTTCGGCGAAACGGTGGCTAACCCGGCCGGCAAGATTTTGGACCTCAAGCGCTTCGCCGACATCGCCCACAAGCACGGCGTGCCGATGATTGTGGACAACACGTTCCCGACTCCGATTCTCTGCCGCCCGATCGAATTCGGCGTTGACATCGTGACGCATTCCACCACCAAGTACATGGACGGTCATGCGATGGCTGTGGGTGGCTGCATCGTGGATAGCGGAAACTTTGACTGGGAAGCCCATCACGACAAGTTCAAGGGCTTAACCGAACCGGACCCGAGCTACCACGGCCTTGCCTACACGAAGGCTTTCGGCAAGGGCGCCTTCATCACGAAGGCTACGGCCCAGCTCATGCGCGACCTCGGCAGCATCCAGGCTCCGCAGAACGCGTTCCTCCTGAACGTTGGCCTTGAAACGCTTCACCTGCGCATGCCGCGCCACTGCGAGAACGCTCTCGCCTGCGCAAAGTTCCTGCAGAACCACCCGAAGGTGGCCTGGGTGGACTACGCGGGCCTCGAGGGCAACAAGTACCACGAACTCGCGAAGAAGCAGTTCAAGGGCGGGCTCCCGTGCGGCGTTCTCACCTTCGGTATCAAGGGTGGCCGTGAAAAGAGCATCCAGTTCATGGACAACCTCAAGATGATTTGCATCGTGACCCACGTGGCCGACGCCCGCAGCTGCGTGCTGCATCCGGCAAGCCACACGCACCGCCAGCTCAGCGACGAACAGCTCATCGAAGCAGGCGTCGCGCCTGACCTGATCCGCTTCAGCGTGGGCATCGAGAACGTCGAAGACATCATCGCGGACCTCACGCAGGCCCTCGACAAGGTGTAATTCAAACGGCGCATAAGCGCCTAAAAGAACACTTTGTTCCGCTTGTTGTCGAAGATGGAATTGTGCTGCAGGAATCTATATTCTTGCAGCATTTCTTTTTCTTTGCCGCTGGCGTAGTTGTAGTTGAGGAACTTGTGGTGTTCTGTGGAATAGAATCCCCAGGAGTTCATGGCGGGGATTTGCTGCTGCATGTCGCTCAGGAACCTGTTGTAGGCGGGTAGCCCAATGCCTGCGACCTTGTACACATAGTTGCCCAGGTAGTTGAGGCTTGTCAGGGGTACGTCTACGGATTTTGATTCGTAGTTTGTCCACACGAAGAAGGGTACTTTGTACAACTTTTGACGGTCCTTCAGGGTTGCGAAATTTTTGCCGTAGAGGTCTATGTAGAAATGTTTGTTTAGCCCCGGGAAGTGGTCGCCATAGAATACAATGACGACTTTCTCTTTAACTTGTTCAAAATAGTGCAGCAGGTATTTTAGCGCCTTGTCGGATTCGCGGATGAGGCCTGTGTAGAGTTCTGCGTCGGGGTATCCTGGGTATTGCTTTAGCGAGACCTGGAGCTTTTGGCTTTTCCCGTCGGGAATGTAGCCGCTGTGGTTCTGCATGGTGACGCCGTAAAGGAACAACGGCTTTTTCTTGTGCTTGAATTTGTCGATGATGTATTCGAACATCTCCTGGTCGCTCACGTAGCCGCGGAGCATTTTCTTTTGCGGGTAATCTTCCAGGAAGGTGGTAGTTTCGAAACCGAGAAGCGGCCAGATGGTTTCTCTGGACCAGCCCTGCCTATGGAACGGGTGCGTGGCGATGGTCTCGTAGCCGAGCCCCCTGAGGTAGGTGGCCATGGAGTAGGCGGGCGCCTTTATGTACATCTGGTAGACGGATATGCCGTGGTTGAAGAACGCCATGGAATTGCCCGTCAGGAATTCGTATTCGGAGTTGGCCGTGCCGCCGCCATAGACGGACGAAAGCGCGAGCCCTTTGACGGCGTTCTTGTGGAGCGTCTTGTAGAAAAGCGTGTCGCCGAATTCCGGGTTCAATGTGCTGATGTCGGCATAGGCTTCGTCCATGATGACGATGATGGAGGGGCGCTCCGCAGTGGAGTCGGCGCGTGTAGAGTCGGCGGAAGTTGTGCTAGCGGGAACTGTGCCGGCGGCAGAGTCGGTGGGATGTGCGGCGTAGCGCTCGGCGATTTTTTCTGTTATCTCGTAGGAATACCCTTCCGGAACCTGCTTGAGGGTGGTGACAATCTGCGCGAAGAAGTTGACCAGGAACCCGTTGTGGGTCGAGCCCATCTTTTCCCAGCTCATCACGTAGACGGAGGGGAGCCTCGCGATGGAAATGCCTGCCGCCGCCACACACAAGATGGCAGAAACAATGCGTACAAGCTTTCGCTTGTTGAATTGTGCGGGCTTGAGGCAGAAGCCCATGTGCAAAATAAGCAGGTACGAGAACAGCCCGCAGGTGGGGTTGAATGTCCAGCCGAAATTGTAGTTGCCAGCGACGTTTTTTGCAATCCCGATGGCCAAGAAATCCATGGGGGTGAACTCGTTCCCGCGGAATTTGAAAATGTAGTAGTTCGCAAGGGAAAGGAGCAAAAACGGAATGATGCCTACGGCAAATGAAAGTCTCGGCTTTAGCGTGATGGCCAGCAGGAGCAGCGGGAATGTAGCAAGCATCAGGAGTTCTGCTATAAAGTTCCTCCAGTGCGCAATAATGACGAGCCCGATGTGCGTGTCGGCAAAACTCTGCGAGACCTGGGTAGAAAGGAAGCAGGCTATGAAAAACCAGATGAAGGTGTAGGTAGTGTTCTTTTGCGGGGTCGTTTCGAATTTTTTGCAGCCGATGAGGGCAAAGGCGATGCCGAAGGGGATGCCTGCCACGATATAGCCCATCGCCGTGAAGGTCAAAAAAGCGATTGTGCCTAGTGCGATTCCGGTGTTGCGGTGTGTAAGGTAGGCGCGGAGCAATTTATTTTATCCCGTTTGCCTTGTAGTACGGCACGTCGTTCAGCACTTCCTTGACCCACCCGCTCTTGAGCGGGCTCTTGCGCCATTCAACGCCGACCCCTTGCAGGTCGCGTTCCGGGTAGAACGTGGCGATGGCGTCCTCGTTATTTTGTGCGGAATCAAGCGCGGCGCGGAGTCTCTTTGCCCCGAGGTAAATCTGTGCCAGCCCTTCGCCGGAATCGAGCGCGAGCAGGCCCCTGCGGCGGTTCGCGCTCTCGTAATTGAAGTCGAAATCGGAAATGTGACGCATGAGCGACATGAGCACGGCGGGGTCCACCTTCTCGCGGATGCTTGCCTCCATGGCAGGCAGCGCGCAGAGTTGCTCGTTGTTCCACTGCGTTCCCTTGTACGTAATTGTCAGCTGGTGGCTTTCGCCGATACTCTGCATGCCCATCGTGTAGCGGGGCCCGAGTTTCTTCTTTACGCCCTTGAGGATGTTTATGGTGCGGTTCCTGAACTGTTTGTAGCCGTCGAACGATAGCGTGAGCGTGTCGTCGAGCCGCACGAGCCTTGCGGTGGTGGGCTTCTTGACCACGTCCTTGTAGACGGCGACGAGGGCGGGCATCATGTAGGCGAGTTCGGGTTGCGCCTGGTCGAGGTTGCAGGCAGTATCGATGGTGATGGCGCCCTGGTCGCGCATGCCGATGATGATTCCGCGGGAGTAGTCCGTAAACAGCGTGTCGGTCTCGAGCGCGGGTGCCTCTTCGCCGGAGCGCTGGTACACGAATGCGAGCGCGATGGCGAGGATGCACAAGGGCGGTATCGCGACGGCGATGCGGACCTTGTTGCTGCGCCAGAGAACGCGGAACATGCGCATACCTTTCTGCGTGCGCAAGAAGAGCAGCACGATGCATGCGGCTATGATAAGCCAGAGGATTACGAGCGCTATAAATACCACACGTGTAATATAAATTCTATTTTTGTGCCTATGATGGATTCTTTGAAAAATGTTGCCGTAATTGGCGACCGCGTATTGATAAAGCCTCTCGAAGCGTCGAACCGTACGGGCAGCGGGCTGTACCTGCCGCCGAGTGTAAAGGACCACGATGCCGTGCATGCGGGGCTCGTGATGCGCGTTGGCCCGGGTTACCCGATTCCTGCAAACCGCGACCCGGATTCCATCTTTACCGGCGAGAACAACGAGCAGGTGAACTACGTGCCCCTGCAGGTGCACGAGGGCGACGAGGCCCTGTACCTGCACGCAAGCGGAACCGAGATAGAGATAAACGGCGAGAAGTACGTTATCGTGGGGCAGAACGCGATTCTGCTCGTGCTCCGTAACGAGATTCCCGACAGTATCGACAACCTCTAGTTTTCAGCATTCGGGTTTGTAGAAAACCTATGCGCCCTTGCTCACAAGCAGCTCGTGCGCTTCCTTGATTTTCGTGATAATGCCGGAGGCGGATTCGAAGATGTCCTTGATCTGGTTCAGGATCTCGTCGAACAGTTTCTGGTTGCAGAACAGTTCGTTCCTGTGTTTTTTCAGGTCGCGGTAGACGTCGCGCAGGCGGATGAGGTTCTTCGATTCCTTTTCCATCGTCTCGTTGATTTCCTTTCGGATTTCCTCGATTTCTGCCTTCTTCTGGGCGATGATATCGGGGTCGTTTTCCTTGAGGATGTACGTCGGGAGCGTTGCGTAGTCTTCGAACTTGCCGCCCTTGAAGGTCACGTTGTTGTTGGACCTTACGGCATTGGTACGCAGCCCGATTCCCTTTACCGAGGAATCGATGGCGATGCTGCAGTTCGTGGTGCCGTGGAAGTTGCAGCGCACGCGGGTCTCGACCTTGCGCAGTTCGTTATAGGGGTTGAAGTCCTCTTCGGTTTCGATATAGCGGACGGGCACGTACAGCGGGGTGGATTCGCCGGCAATGGTTACCTTGTATGTGACGCATGTTTCGCCCGCGAATTCGCGGGTGTCGTACGTGTTGTTGCTGGTGAACAGGTTCCGCTTGATGCGCTTCATCAGGTCTTCGGTATCGTATTGTTCGCCGAGAATCTCGGGGATATCCTTCAGGAGGATTTCTACCGCGATGTTCTTGAAACCTTCGATAATTACGTTGTTGGTAATCGTGCGGCCCCAGATGTTTGTGCCCAGGAAGAACGTGTCCATGAGGCTCGTTTCGCTACGGTCGTTGAAGAATGCGGATGCCTTCGCTATCTTGCTCAGTACGAGCCACTTCTTGACGGATACGTAGATGTTGTTCTTGTCGCAGAGTTCCGCAAGCTTGCCGATCATGGTGAGGGAGTTCTGCGAGAATACGACCTTCTGGATATCCTGCCCCCACTTGCCGAATTCATCCCGGGTAATGGTGAGGTCGGGATTGATGTTTGTCTCTGTCACGTCGTTCTGTGCGGTCAGCAGCTGGCACAGGCTTTGCGGGGAAATGCTGTCGGGCAACGATACGGTAAGGGCGAGCTTGTCGATGATGTCGCCGCGGGTAAGGGCCACCTCGGGGCGTATGTCGCCGGAAACGATGAGCGGGATGCGGTCGCGGTCCTGCAGCGCAATCTGTACCCAGTTCCTGATGTTCTCGTTGCTCGGGTCGTAGCTCTTGAACACGATGATGTCGTAGGCGTTTAATTTGGAGGGGACTTCTTGCTGGCGGCGGCCTACCTTAAGCGCCTTGGCGTCCTTGAAGGCGGCGATTAGCCTGTCGAGGATAATTCCCTTGCCCGAGCCGGAACGGCCGTAGATGTAGAACGGTTCGCCGATAATCATGGTGAGGAATGCGAGCTGGATGCAGTACTCGCGTTCCGGAATCCCTACGGAAAGCTGTTCCATCAGTTCGGTAATGCGCTGTTTCAAAGCCATTTTCAATCCCTTTTAGTCATTATGTTGATGCGGGGCCGGTGGCCGCGGCAATCTGCCAAATAATATAAAAATAAGATTCCTGTAGAATGTGCCCGGCTTAGGCGCCGAGCCCGCAATAGGCCCTAATGGCTTCCGCCGCGGGGGCGGAAACCTCGATTTCCTGGTAGGCGACAAACACGTTCGGGTGCAGGCGCCACTTTTCGGGGAGCCGCGCGAAGTCCTTTTCTGTCATCACGAGCGATGCCCCCTGGGCCAGGAACTTCATGATAGTTTGTTCAAAACGGCGGTCGTGGTCGGGGCGGGCGATGAAACCCGCGGGTTCAATGCCATAGGAGGCGAGGTCTTGCCGGAAACGCTCCGGGTCGCCTATGCCGCAGATGGCGACGGGGCCCGCGGGGCAGGGCTCGTTGCCCGCGTTGGCGATGCGCCCGATACGGAACCGGATGTCGCCTTGCCCGAGGGTGACTGCGGGCTCTTCGTGGTCGCGGGGGAGGCTGCGGTTCTTGCCGGCGGGCACGAGGTCCGCAATCCGCTGCGGGGTGCCTGCGCGGTCTAGCCGGATGGTGATGGCGCCCGAAAGCCGCGAGTCCTCGAACCCGTCGTCGCAGATGATGAAGTCGTAATCGCTATCGAGCGCGTGTGCGGTGCGGTAGCGGTTAGGGGTCGCGATTACGTGTACCTGCGGCATGCCCGCGAATTTCTGCCGGAGCATTGCGGCTTCGTCTTGCGCGCGGTCGTGGCACAGGATGGCGATTCGGGGCGCGGCGCCTTCTTTACCCGCGGCAGAACTGTTGCCGTCATTGCCTGCGGCATCGTTCTCGGAAATAAACTGCGCGAGCCATGCGACAAACGGGGTCTTGCCCGCGCCGCCCGCAAGGAAGCTCCCGACGACAATCAGGCGCGCATGCCCGAGGGGGCTGCCCTGCCGTAGGCAAAAGCGGTGATGCACTTTGTACGCAATGTAGTAGATGCCTGCAAGGGCGAGGAGTATCAGGCGAAAAAGCATGGGCGCTGCCCTCCTGTCCTCAGATTACAGGCAGTTGCGCTTCTGCTGCAGGTACAGGTCTGCAAGCACGAGCGCGGCCATGCTCTCGACAATTACGGGAGCGCGTACGGCGACGCAAGGGTCGTGCCGGCCCTTGGCGGCGAGTTCGCCGTTTTCGCCATCCCTGCTGGCCGTCTTCTGCGACTGCGAAATCGTCGCCGTCGGCTTGAACGCGAGCCTGCATTCGATATCGGCGCCGTTGCTGATTCCGCCCACGCAGCCGCCCGCATTGTTCGTGCGTGTGCGGAACTTGCCGTCTTCAAAGTAAATCTCGTCGTTGTGCTCGCTGCCGCGCATTCTCGTTCCGGCAAAGCCGCTCCCGATCTCGAATCCCTTGCATGCCGGGATGCTGAGCATCGCCTGCGCAAGCAGTGCGTCGAGCCTGTCGAACACGGGTTCGCCGAGCGTCGCGGGTACGTTCCTCACGAGCAGTTTCACCGTGCCGCCTACACTGTCCCCGTCCTTCTTCGCGGCGAGGATTTCCTGTTCCATCTTCTCGCTGAACGTTTCTACCGGGCAGCGTACCGGGGATGCCTCTATCTTTTCGCGCGTGAGCGTGCCGGTATCGAATTTGCCGCATTCAATCGTGCCTACGGAATCCACCCAGGCGAGGAACTCCGTGCCTGCCACCTGGGCCAAAAACTTCTGGGCCACCGCTCCCGCACATACGCGACCGATGGTCTCGCGTGCGGAACTGCGTCCGCCCCCGCGGTAGTCGCGGAACCCGTACTTGAGGTCGTAGCAGAGGTCTGCGTGCCCCGGCCTGTACCACTTGGCGATTTCGGAATAGTCTCCGCTTCTCTGGTCCTCGTTGAACACCGCGAACGATATCGGGGTGCCGGTCGTCTTGCCCTCGAAGACACCGCTCAGGATGCGGACCTGGTCCTTCTCGTCGCGGGCGGTGGTCAGCTTGCCCTGTCCGGGTCGCCTGCGGTCCAGGAACGCCTGGATGTCGGCTTCGCAAAGGGGGAGGCCTGCGGGGCAGCCGTCCAGGACGGCACCGACTGCCTGTCCGTGGGATTCGCCCCATGTGGTAACGGAAAAAATTTTGCCAAAAGTGCTAGACATGCCCCAAAATATAGATAATGCGCAAAAAAAACATTTTTGGTCACATTTGGACTCGCTACGGGCTCAAAGTTTATTATCTTTTACATAGGTTTTAGGAGATATCCTAGTGTCTAAGTTTGGAAACATATTGCTGTTGCTGGTCCTCGCACTTTCCATGGAAGTGTTCGCCCAGCGCAATAACGAATTGGAGTTCGCAGGGATTCCGTTCGGTGCTTCCCGTGAAACTGTCATCGAAGAAGTCATGAAGATGGGCTACGAGCCCTACGGCCAGATGGGTGCCGGTGAACGCGTCGTGCTTCCGATGTTCAGGTTCGGGGAACTGCCGGTCCAGGTGTCCTTCATTTTTAACGGCAACGACAAGTTCTATGCCTTCGAGATCCGTACCGGCAAGGTGGAAGAATCCCGCAAGTTCAAGGCTATCGAGGCCGCCGAATACATGTCGGACCAGTTTACGCTCAAGTACGGCAAGCCCGCCCAGGCGCCTACGGTCAACGAGACGAACCTGGTCGATGGCCGCAACAACTACCAGGAGTGGTACGGCGTCAAGTTGCTGAACGCCTTCACCGCAGTCATCAAGAAGGGCGGCAAGTACTTCGTGCTCGGCTATGTGGAACACCGCACGCTCATGAAGGAAACTGCCGGCGGCAAGCCGAAGAAGGAAAAGGCTTCCGCGGCCCCGGTATTCTAGCTCGGACCTCCACCCTAAGTCTAAGATACAAAACAAGTTAGGCTTCCTTCCCGGAAGCCTGTTTTTGTTTTATATAAAGTAATGTAAGCGCCGCTCGGGCCTTGGATTTACTTGTTGCAGGCGGCGCACTTCCCGTACAGGTACAGCGAGACGGCGCTCAGGGAGGATCCCTTGGGGAGCATCTTCTCGCAGTTCTCGGGAATGGTGAAGATGTCGCTCACCGCACCGCACTTTTCGCACTTGAAGTGCGTTTGCGGCTTGATTTCGCCGTCGTATCTCAGGTAGCCTTCCCCGAAATCGAGCGAGAGGATGAGCCCGTGCTTCGCGAAGAGTTCGAGCGTGTTGTACACGGTGGTGCGCGAGAGTCCGGGGTTTTCGGGCAGCAGCGCCTTGTAGATGGTGTCGACCGAGGGGTGGCTGTGTACGCTCTTGATGTAGTCGAGGATTTGCACCCGCTGTGCCGACGGGCGAATCCTGTGTTCCTGTAAGGTGACTGCCGAAGAACTCACTGCCTGCTCCCCTGCGGTGGCCTAGCTCTTGAACTTGTCCACCGCCTCGTTCGGGCCGATGAGGAAGAGAACGTCGTCCTCTTGCAGCACGATGTCGGCGAGGTTACCGATCTTGGGGGTCGGTTCCTGCGGGTCGCGGATGGCGATGACCTGCACGCCGTACTTGTGGGTGATGTTCAGGTCCTTGAGCGTCTTTCCGATGAAGTCCTTGGGGCATACCACCTCGACGATGCTGAAGCCTTCCATGAACGGGAGGAAGTCGAGCATGTTCGGGCGGTTCAGGCGCTCGGCAAGCGCGATGGCGCTGTCGCGTTCCGGGTGGAAGATGTCGGAGACGCCGAGTTTCTCGAGAATGCTCGAGTGTGCGGCGCTACTCGACTTCGCGATGATGTGCTTCACGCCGAGTTCTTTCAGGTTCAGTACGGTAAGCAGGCTCGCCTCGAGGTTCTCGCCGATACAGACGATAACGCAGTCCGCCTTCTGGAGCGGGATGCTCGCGAGTTGCTTTTTGCGGGTAGAGTCGGCGACCATCGCCTGAGATACGATGCTCGAGATGTCCTGCACCTTCTCGGGGTGGTTGTCGACCACGAGCACGTCGTGCCCGAGGCTCGTCAGGTGACGCGCCAAAAAGATAGCCGAGTTTCCGAGGCCGATGATGATGTACTGTTTAGATGCCATGGGCTGAAAGATAGATTTTTAGACGAGAGACGGGAGAAAAAGTGTGAAGTGTGGGGTGTGAAATGAGAAATTATAAAGCAATCATTCCACATTCTACATTACACACTACACATTACACATTTCACATGCGGCTACGCCGCTTAGCCTACCATGATGTCTTCTTCGGCGTACCAGGTGGTGTTCTGCACCCTGCCCGCGACCGCGGAAATCAGGAAAAGCGGACCCATACGGCCGATAAACATCACGCAGCAGATTACAATTTGGCCCACGGTGGAAAGTTCGCCGGTAAGCCCCATCGAGAGCCCGCAGGTGCTGTAGGCGCTGATGACCTCGAAGAGAATCTTGAGGAAGGGGGAGCCGTTCTCGTTGAACCCGGTACCCGCCGGGATTTCGGTAATGAGGAGGACCATCGTCGCGAGCGCGATGACCACGATTGCCACCACGAAGATTCGCACGGCCTTGTCGACCGTGGTTTCGGGAATGGTGCGATTCATGACCTGGGTCTTTTCGCGCCCGAGCAGGCGGTTGAACCCGAGCAGCCCGATGACCGCCGCCGTGGTGACCTTGATGCCGCCACCGCAGCTTCCGGGGTTTGCCCCGATGAACATGATGATGGCGAAGAAGAACAGCGAGGAGGCGCACAGTGCCGGGGTGTCTACGGTGTTGAGGCCCGCAGTACGGCTCGTGAAGGCCATGAAGAACGTCGTCTGGAGCTTATCGAAAAAGCTTAGGCCGTTGAGCGTGTTGCCCCATTCGGTTATCATGAAGGCGACGATGCTTACCCCAATGATGACGAACGTGCAGAACGTGGCGACGCGGGTATGGAGCGATATCTTGCGGAACTTGCGTTCCTTGAAGTCGAAGGCGTACTGCAGTTCGGTGATGGCGAGGAACCCGAAGGCGCCGGCCAGCGCGAGTATGCAGGTGGTGATGTTCATGACCGGGTTCAGCTGGAACCGCACGAGTGAGTCGGGGAACAGCGTGAAACCGACGTTACAGAACGAACTTACCGCTTGGAACAGCGAGCAGAAGATGCGGTCGGAGAGTTCCATGTCGCCAAACTGCGTAAAGTAGAGTACGCCGCCGATGGCTTCCAGTATGAACGTGAAGGGGAGGACGGCCATGAGGATGCGCTTGGCATCGACGTTGCCCTCCTGCGTGAAGTCGGCGAGCAGCACTGACTGGTGGTTAAAGCCCGGATGCATGCCTGCAAGCAATATGAGCACGGTAGATACGGTCATGATACCGAGGCCGCCCAGCTGCATGAGGACGATGAGCACCCAGTTGCCGAATGTCGAGAAGGTGCTGCTGATGTCGATGACGGAAAGGCCGGTCACGCACACTGCGGATGTGGCCGTGAAGAGCGCCTGGAGGAAGTCAATGGGTTCGCGTGTCGAGACCGGCAGGCGCAGGAGCACCGCGCCCACGGTTATGAGCATCAGGTAGCCGAGAACCACCAGGGTAATCGGGTTGGCCTGCCTCTTCGGCTTGAAGACGTTCTCGGACGTCGTATCGGCGAATGCTTGATACTTGGAACGAAGCATGGTGCGAAATTTAGCAATTTTCTAGATTTGGGCGCGTTATGAAGAACCTGCGTGCCATTCTGATGCCTGTAGCGATTCTCCTCGGGATTCTGATTCCGCAGGCGCATGTGCTTTCGCCCATGATGCCGTTTTTGATCGGCACCATGATGTTCCTGACCTTCGTGACGAAAATTCCCCCGCAGACGCACGGCTATACCTTCAAGATTGAAATCCGGGCGCTCGTGGTTAGCCTCCTGCTTGTCGCCGCCCTTGCCGGAATCGTGAAACTGTTCGACCTCCCGCGCGAGGTGCTGCTCGGTGGGGCCATCATCGCGCTCTGCCCGCCTGCAAATGCCGCCCCCGCGATGGCCAAGATGCTCGGCGGTTCGGCGTCGCTCGCCCTCAAGATATTCCTGAGCGGAAACCTCATCGCGTGCTTCTCCATCCCGATTGTTTTCGGGTACCTTACCGGCGCCGATGCGAGCCTGAGCGAAATCTCGATGAAGATTTTCAACACCATCCAGCCCATCATCAGTATCCCGCTGGCGTTCGCGCTCGGGCTCCGCGCTTTTTACCCGGAACTTGCCGACCGTGCGGCGAAATTCCAGAAATACACGATGTTCGTGTGGACTTTCTCGGTATTCGTAATCCTCGCGAAGGCAAGTTACGACATACGCGAGATGGGATTCTGGGACCTGTGGAATAGCGGCAAGCTCCCGATGATGGCAGGGATTTCGCTCTTGCTCTGCATACTGCTTTATGCCCTCGGGTGGTATGTCGAAAGGAACCGCCGCCCGATTGAAAGCGCGCAGAGCATGGGGCAGAAGAACACGACTCTCGTCATCTGGATTTCTACTTTGTACGCGGGCCCCGTGGTGGCGCTCGCCCCCACGTGCTACGTGGTGTGGCAGAACCTGGTGCTCAGTTATTTGAGCGCGAGAATCAAGACGAAGGATTCGAATCCGGAATAATTATATTTATTCCATGACCTACGCCGAACTTGTAAAGCGCCTCTTGGCCGAACAGGACCTGAAGTACCGCGACTTTCACGCGTCGCTCCTGCCGAATATCGACAAGAAGACGATTATCGGCGTGCGCGTGCCCACGATGAGGAAGATCGCGAAGGAGTTCGCGGCGGCTGGTTCCGCGGCTGCAAAAACCGTGCCGGCCGATGTCGCGCGCTTCCTGGACAAGCTCCCGCACAAGTATTTCGAAGAAAACCAGGTACACCTCCTTGTGGTCGAGCGCATCAAGGATACGGACGAGTGCCTGCGCCGTATCGAGCAGTTTTTGCCGTACATAGACAACTGGGCGGTTTGCGACGGCAAGTCTCCGAAGGCGCTGCTCAGGGACGAGGCTCGTTTTTTGGCCCGCATCAAGGCGTGGCTCAAGTCGCGCGAGCCTTACACGGTGCGCTTCGGCGTGAACATGCTGATGAACTTTTTCTTGGACGAACGTTTCGACAAGAAGCACCTGGAAATGGTCGCCGCGATTGACGAGAACCTGTTCGACGATTCCGATACCGGCGCCGCGGGCGGTAAGGTTCGTGCCACCGACCGCTACTATGTGCAGATGGTAATCGCCTGGTACTTCGCGACCGCGCTCGCCAAGCAGTGGAACGCGACCTTCCCCTATATTAAGAACCGCAGGCTTTCGCCCTGGATTCACGCGAAGACTATCCAGAAGGCCTGCGAGAGCTACCGCATTACCGACGAGCAGAAAAAGATACTGCGCGCCCTGAAGTAGTTTCGGGCAAAAGAAATTTGGGACAGCCGAGGGGCTGCCCCAAATTGTGTGTTGAGGTGTAAGTTCTTGTTATTTTTCCGGCGTTTCGGTAATGAACTTGACGACATCCTTGCCGACTTCGTCGTAGTACTTGTCCCAGATATCCGAAACTTCGTCGATAATCTTCATGTTGTCCATCTCGTACGGCTTCGTTACCTTGGGCGCGAGACGCATCACGTTGTCCTTGCCGAGGTTCGCCTTCGCCATGAACTTGCCGGAGTTGCCCGTGCGTGCCACCCATTCGTCGAGAATATACTTGCCCCAGCCGATGATGCTCTTGTCCGTGAGTTCTGCAGGCGGGTGGTCCATTCCCGTGTTGAACGAGATGATGCGCAGGTTGTCCTTGTAGGCCTTGTACCTGACCAGTGCGGATTCGAGAACCATGACGGGGTCGTTCGCCCACATGCCGCCATCGCAGTAGGTTTCGGTATTGCCCTTCCATTCGCGGCTCACGGTGTTGAAGTACGTGGGCGCAGAACAGCTCGAGAGCACGGCGAACCACTGCGGCGTATCGCCGTCGTCCTTGCCCCATACCTTTTCCACGCTCTTGCCGTTCAGGAATGTTGCGGGAATGTAGACGGGCTTCTTGAATTCGTACATGTGCTTCTTGAAGTTTTCCTGAAGCATCTTCTTCAGGTACGAATTGTCGTAGCGGTAGTAGCTCTTCGACAATATGCGGGTCGAGCTGACCTTCTTGAAAATCTTGGGAAGGTTATCCTTGTACAGGTTGTAGAGCGTTTCTGCGGTCATCCCGTTTGCAAGGCCGGTGGCTACGATGGAACCGGTAGATGTGCCCGCAAAGGCATCGCCGACGCTTGCGAGTTTCTTGCCGAGATCCGCTTCGAGGCGGCGCATAAACTGGAGAGGCCCGATTCCGAGCGCCCCGCCGCCGGTGATAGAGATGCCGAGTTTCATTCTATTACTCCTGTTGTAGATAACGTTGTTCTTTGAATGGCGTATAAAATAATTATTTTTATCTGGCCGGAACATTGTTTCTTGGTAAAAGATTTTCTACATTTTGGTCACTTTTTGGGGTAGAAGGCGAGGTCGTTCCGGTTTTAGGCTTGGGTCGGGTGGTCCGGAATATCTATATTTTCTGCTGAAATGCGTATCAGGGAATCATTTAGCGGTCGCCGGTTCAGGTCGATGCTCTTTACGGCATCGGTATCCGTCTGTGCTGAATTCGTGAACGTGTTCATCGACAAGGTGGTCGCGGCGCAGTTTCTGGGCGATACCGCACTTGCTGCAATCTCGTTCTTCACTCCGCTATTCTCGTTCATATTCTTCATGAGCGCCGTCGTGATGGTGGGGAGCCTCGTGTGCTATTCCATCGAGCTGGGGCGCATGAACAAGGAGAAGGCTGACCGCTTTTTTGGCCAGAGCCTTATTCTCTCGTTTATTGTCGGCGTGTTCATGGTCGTGCTGTTTTCTGCAGGCAAGGGAATCATGTTCGGCGTCATGGAGGTTGAACCCGAACTGCTCAACTACGTGAACGAGTTCTACGGCTGGTTCCTGGGGCTCGCCTTCATTATCCCGCTAAACAATACGTTGCAGGAGATGGTCTACGTGGACGGCGACACGGGAACCTGCAAGGCCTCGTATGCCGCGCTCCTGCTCGGCAACCTCGTACTTTCGTGCATATTCTGTCGGTTCATGGGAATGTCCGGGATTGCCCTCGGTACGCTCCTGTCGGTGATGCTCAGCATCATAGTACTTTGTACGCACTTTGCCCGCAAGAACAATTCGCTCCGGTTCGTGTGGCACTTTAACATACGCGATTCCATGTCGGTAATCCGGTTCAGCATCGCGGAGGCGTGCGAGTTCTTTTTCTTTGCGCTGTTCGCTGGCCTCATGAACCTTTACTTTGTTGCAAATTTCGGCAGTGACCGCATTACGGTGCTTTCGGTTGTTTACGAAATCGTGGAACTGAGCGTCGTGTTTAACGGCATATGGATGGCGGCAGAACCGCTCATAAACATCTATCGTGGCGAAGATAATGACCGTGGAGTGCTCCAGGTGATGCGCTTCGTGAACTGGACGGTGCTCAAGGAGAGCCTGCTTGCGACCGCGATTCTCCTGTTTTGTGCCCCGCTGCTCACGCACGTGTTCCATATCCGTTCCGAGGAACTTGCCGGCGAAATGGCCTTTGCGATACGCGCGTGTGCCGTAGGCCTATGCCCGCTTGCTCTGGTGAAAATCTACGCGGCGTTCCACGTACACGAAAAGCCTGTGCTCTCCTTCATATTCATTCTCTTCGTGATGTTCCTGAGCCCTGTCGTATGCGTGATGGGTGCGGGTGCGCTGTGGGGCGGCGAATACGTGTGGCTGGGCTTTGGTGCGGCTCCCTTCTTGGCGATGGGGCTATGCGCGGGCGTACAGGTGCTGATTTATGGCAGGGCGCGATTCCCGCTGTTGCTCGAACACCTCACGGTTGCGGATTACTGGCACATGCACGACATGCTCCTGACACCGGAAAACCTGATTGCCTACCGCGACAGCGTGGGGGAACTGCTCAAGCGCAAGTCGGTGAACGAGATGAGTGTCGTGAAGGCGATGCTGTTGCTCGAGGAGATGGGCATGAGCGTTTATGAACGTAATGCCGGCCGCCGCGTGTTTGTCGAATTTGCCGTGCTTTTGCGCGAAAAGGACTTTGTGCTTGTTATCAAGGACGACGGCAAGATTATGGACCTTACCGATTTGGAACAGTCGGTGACGGGTCTGCGCGCCTACCTGGTGAACATGTTCATGACGGTCCAGCGCGAAAAGCAGTACCTGCTTACGTCGAACTACAACCGGCACGTTTTCCGGTTCGACCGCTAGTCAAACTAATTGTTGTATTGTAACCATGCCGAGTTCAGAGAAGTTACGTGACCATGTTTTGGAGCAGTTCAATGGAAAGCTGCTTGAAGGTGGCTTCCGCGTGACGACCCGCAAGATGATGGGCGAGTACATCCTCTATGCCGACGGAAAAATCTTCGGCGGGATTTACGATGACCGCTTGCTGGTGAAGCCCATGCCGGCGGCTGTGGCGATGCTCCCCGGCGCAAAGAAGCAACTGCCCTACGAAGGTGCAAAGCCCATGCTCCGTGTGACCAACGAACAGATTGCCGATAGCAAGTTTTTGGCGAAGCTTCTGGACGCGATGCTGCCCGAACTGCCCGCCGCAAAGCCATCAAAGAAGAAGTGATGTTATTCTGGAGGCTCGAAGAGTCGATAGAATGTCATTCCCGTCGCTTTACTTGTCATCCCCGCGACCTGTGGTGAGCGTCGCCGAACCAAGGCGGGGATCTATAATCCCGACGAACGCACGGAATTTGCTGATAACCTACGCTCATTTTCAAGCGCGTTAATATATCTTCATGAATATGGGGGTTAGTTATGTTCTCGCCTAAACACAATTTGTGGATGATTCTGGTATGCGTGTGCATGCTTGTTTTTCCGGCGTGGGCGGGTTCTTCAAAATCATATAGCGAAGATGAAAAGCCGACCGTTCTGGAGGTGATTTTGGGCCTTGCTGATTGGGCGACTTCTTGCGACAAGGACGATACGGAATGCCAGCGGAGAAAGGCGGCAGACGAGAAAGGTGCAGGCGAGGCGAGAGAACGGGAGAGGGAGCGCACACTCAAGGAGAACAGGAAAAAGTGGAACGAGAAAAACCGGAACTACAAGGACCATTATTTGGGATTGTCCTTGGCGGCCCCGTTTGTCGCCGAAGATAGGGAGGTGATGTTCGGACTGGATCTTGTTGTCGGTTTGGTTTTTCGGTTTGGTGAGTTTTACGCAATGGCGGGCGGGGGAGCGAATGCGTCGATGTACTTTCTCAATGGGGAATTATTCTACAGGCCGCCAATCGACGTGAACGGCATCTGGAAAATTGCGCCTGAAATCGGCATGGGCGTGACATCTTATAGGCCGTTCGATAGCGAGGATCGTGTTGAGCCCTTGTACCATTATTCAGTGGGCGTGCGCTACGAGCATACATTGCAGAGCCACAAGAATATCATCGAAGACGAGGACGTGCTGATTAACGGGGTGAGCGCCGGTTGCGCCGTGTGGATGAACTACGCCGATTTTGCCGGCGTCAAGTGCGACGTCCGATTCGGACTGTATTTGTAAGTCCGTTTTGTTTGATGAAGCTTGCAAATTGTTGGATGGAATGAATTCGGTTTTTGCCTAGATATTCTATTTTATAGATAATGGCTCGCGGAATTTTATGGATTGTGTTGACGGTGTGCGCCCTGCTGTTTGTGGGGTGCTCGAACCATCCGCCTTCTGCGGCGCAGTTTATGAATGTGAGGAATGGAATTAATTTCGTTGCTGGCGGAGCGGTAAGAACAGGGGATTTAGATAACAGGAAAATTCCTGGGCGGGACGATGAATCGGTATCTTATGAAGAAGGGTATTGGAATACGGATTTAGCGCTGTCTTTTGCCTTTCCATATGCGGTAGTGGCGCTGGATTTAGAAGATTATACTTACAGAACCATTATGGGTGGCCGATCCCGGTATTTTGGGGTTCAGGGGTGGTACGGAATTGCAATCGATGAGCGCCGCGATGGGGCATCGTCGAGAATGTATCATGTGGGTGGAGTGATGCTTGTGGAACAGTATCCTGTATCTAAAAATTTCAAAGTGGGAATAAGTGAGCATGTATCCCGCAATTCGTATATGGTTGTCGATGATCCGGGGTGTTGCTCTATCAATACTTTGTATCCTGAGGTATATCCAGAATTTGGTGCCGGTGCTTATGTTGTGTATAAAGGTTTTTCGGCGGAATTTCGCTATGGAAGAGAAATCGGGGCGTCGAACAACCGCTTTTATTTTCAGTTGAACTATGCCATTTTCTTAGAGGAATGGAATTACAGCAAGTAGCCACGGGGGTGTTAGGGGGTGCCCCTTTTTATGCTTTTACGAAAAGCAGTTCTTGACGCACGCTTCGGGGATTGCAGCGAAGGCGAGCAGGGTTATGCCGTACTTGGGCTGGAGTTTCTTGATGCGATGCTCCCGGAAGTGCCTGCTGCGAAAGCGAAGAAGAAATAAGTTCCGACGGATGTGCTTATCAACGGGGTGAGCGCCGGCCGCGGTGTGATTTTATTTGTCAAACAGGTCCGAGTGCGTTCCTGTGCGGACAAGTTCCAATATCAATACATCGTCTTGTTTACGGTAAACCAAGAGCCAATCCGGCTTGATGTGAAGTTCTCTATGCCCGGACCAATTTCCTCCAAGAGCATGATCCCGATACTTGTCTTCAAGAGGGGCGTCATTTGCGAGCTTTGAAATAACGGCGTATAATTCCTCCATATCGTAATTTCGTTTCTTTGCTCGCTTGACATCTTTCTTGTATTGTGATGTCCATAGGATTTTGTATCTAGGTCCTTTCTCTACCAAGATTTCATCTCCCGAATGGCTTCGTTGACCGTATACGTCTTCATCTTCGAGGGGTTCTTCTGGTATTTCGCATAAATTTCATCGGACTCTTCCATCGCCTTGATGGTATCCCGATTCGGACGGTTGATGGAAATTTCAAAAGGGATTCTTCCTTCGCGTAGAACCTGCTTGGTAAATACGTTGTATAGCCCCGAGATGGTCATTCCCACCTTTTCGCAAAAATCGGCGATGCCCTTTTTGTCGTCGTCGTCCAGTGTAATCGTCAGATTTGCCATTGTGCCCTCTTTTAAGTGGGTGGATTCTATGTGAAATATACATAAAAATCACAAAAAAGTCAATGTTTTATGTGTGTATTTAACTGTTTTGACATTGTTTGGCTCTATTTTATTTGATAAAGCCTGCAAATTGTTGGATGGAATGAATTCGGTTTTTGCCTAGATATTCTATTTTATAGATAATGGCTCGCGGAATTTTATGGATTGTGTTGATGGTGTGTGCCCTGCTGCTTGCGGGGTGCTCAAGTCATCCGCCTTCTGCGGCACAGTTTATGAATGTGAAAGAAGACGAAGGTGATATTGTTGTTGGAGGGACCGCTAAAATCGGTGACCTCCATCGAGGCAAGAATCGGTTGCAGAGTGACTATTCTGATGTAGAACTCTTTGGTGATTTAGATGTTTCTCTTTTGTTTAGATACAGCCATTTGGTTCTGGGACTTTATTCGGAAAATCTTTATTCGATAAGCGGCCTTGCTGGTTCCCGATGGGAATACGTAGGCGTTCAAGGCTGGTTCGGTATGTCTGTTTTAGTGGTTGACAAGCAAGTCCCTATTTACGGCGGATTGATGTTAATCGAAGAATATCCTGTAAGTAAAAATCTTAGAGTGGGGCTAAGTGAACACATTTCGCGTAATGCCCACGGTGTAGATAAGAATGAAGCTGGTTTAGGTTCTCCGGCTACGGGTTTTTATCATGAGTTTGGTACCGGAATTTATTTGGCGTATAAGGCTTTCTCGGTAGAGTTGCGATATGGACGGGAATTTGATGAACCGAGAAATCGCTTTTATTTTATGGTAAATTATGGCTTTGATTCTGATGGCTAGGCTTTTAAAAAAGGGCAAAATGTCTAAGTTCTAAGCTCTAAGTTATGCCAACTTAATCCCCTATTTGCTTTTCTCCGTGGAATTTTGTATCTTAAAATCCGAAAAATTTGTAATTTGCTCACAGAGGTAAAACAATGGATATTCAGGAACTTTCGGAAAAGGTGCGCCAGCAGAGTGCTTTTTGCATGAATTTGCTGCGTGAAGTGGAAGGGACGGTGATTGGCCAGAAGGCTCTGGTCGAAAGCATTTTGACGGGTATTCTGGCCGATGGTCACGTGCTGCTAGAGGGCTTGCCGGGCCTTGCCAAGACGACTGCGGTGAAGGCTTTTGCCGATGCCGTGTCGCTGGATTTCAAGCGCATCCAGTTCACGCCCGACCTGTTGCCGGCCGACTTGCTGGGTACCACGATTTACAACGCGAAGGAAGCGAAGTTCGAGACCCGCAAGGGCCCGCTGTTTACGAACCTGGTGCTGGCCGATGAAATCAACCGTGCTCCTTCGAAGGTGCAGAGCGCGCTTCTCGAAGCGATGCAGGAACGCCACATCACCATCGGAGACGAGACGTTCAAGCTGGACGAACCGTTCCTGGTGCTTGCCACGCAGAACCCCATCGAGCAGGAAGGTACGTATCCGCTGCCGGAAGCCCAGGTGGACCGTTTCCTGTTGAAGGTGAAGGTCAGCTACCCGAACAAGGCCGACGAAATGAAGATTCTCGACGCCGTTGCCGGTGCGGGGCTGCGCCAGCCGCAGGCTGTCGCCACGAAGGAAGATATCCTCGCCGCCCGTCAGCTGGTGAAGCAGGTGTACGTGGACGAACGCGTGCGCGAATACATCGTGAACCTGGTGCTTGCCACCCGCGATCCGGGCAGCATCAAGCGCAGTGACCTGGTGGGCTTTGTGGAAGTGGGCGCCTCTCCGCGTGCCTCTATCGGCCTTGCCCAGGCATCGAAGGCCCATGCGTTTATCCAGGGCCGCGCCTACGTGACGCCCGAAGACGTGAAGGCCGTCGCCATGGAAGTGCTCCGCCACCGCATTATCCTGAGCTACGAGGCCGAAGCGGAAGAAGTTTCTGCCGAGACCGTGGTGCAGAAGATTCTCGACAGCGTCGAAGTGCCGTAGTCGTAGCCATCTTTGGTGCATTAAACCCGCGCAGAAATCATTTGAAAAAAGAACGTCTCTTATCGGGGCGTTCTTTTTCTATTTTAAAAATCATGAAACCTTGGCTGCCCCTATTTATGCAGTACTGCGCCATTCTCGCTTTGGCGCTTTTGGGGGCGTGCTCGAATTCCCAGATGGAATGTGTGGAGGATTCCAGCGAAAATGTGGGCATCCTGGCAGTTGACTCGGTCAAGGTGCCTGTGATATCGGTCGATTCCCTTAGGCCGGGAATGATGCGTGTCGCGCCTAACGGGGCATATGTCCTGTTGGGCGATGGCCGGATGCGGGTAAAATTGGATTATGATTATTCGCTTGGAATTCACGAAGTGACGTGTGGAGAATTTGATGCTGTCGCTAGGGAAGAAGATTGGTATTTCGTTTTGGATTGTGCGCAAGACGACTTGCCAGTGACTAATGTGACATATTATGATGCCGTGCTTTTTGCAAATGCCTACAGTAAATCGCTTGGTTATGATACAGTTTATACCTATCACCGGCAATTATTTAACTCGAGTTCACATTTCGTGAATCTGGAGGGCCTTGCGGTTCGTACGGATGTGGATGGTTTCCGCTTGCCAACGGAGGCGGAATGGGTGATGGCTGCATCGCTGTCGTGGAATCCTTGGCAGTATAGTTGGAATTCGTCGAATTCGAATTACGAGATTCATGCGCCTTGCGCTTTCCCGGATTCGCTAGGCTTTTGTGACCTGGCAGGAAACGTGCTTGAACTGACAAATGACTGGGCTGGCGATATTGTTGATGCGACTATCGCGAGCAGCATGGGAGCGCTAGCGGGGAACATCTTGCTTGAGAAGGTGGTAAAGGGAGGTTCTGTGTATCAGTCGGCGAACAACATGGACTTAGGTGGCAGGAAGGATGTCTATCCGGTGCAGGCTTCGGCTTTTTCGTCGTATATGGGCTTTCGTCTTGCTTTTGGAAAAATTCCGCATGCCACTTGGCTGGATGCTGGTGGTGATGTCGCTTTGAATCCAGTGACATTGAAAACATTTTCTTCGGATATTCGTCAAAAAATGGGAACCGTCCATTCGAAACTTGCGTTTAGGAACGATAAGTCGGGTAATTTGGCGTATGTGGATTTTTATGGAGGAATGCCTGGTGTTGTTGAGATTCCTGATAGTGTGCCCGTTTATCATCCGGAAATTTCTCCAGATGGCAATAAGGTCGCTTTTTGTACGGGGATGGAAGGTGTCGGTGGCCCGTCTTCGGTATATGTGAGGAGCCTGAATGCGGCCGGTCGGCTTATCAAACTTGACGTGGAGAATGCGGCAATTCCTCGTTGGTATGTAAGTGAATATGGAGATACCTCTATCGTTTATGTTGATAATGCCGGTGACAATAGCAATGACGCTGATTTTTTTGCGAGTGGAACATGGATGGTTCCTTTTTCAAATGAGCAGTTCGGGAAACCGGAGAAAATTTTGGTGGGTGCCTATCACGGGGGTGTGTCACTGGCTGACCGCTATGCTGTTTCAGGTGCGCGCCGCCTTCGTGTGCATAGAAATGGTAAGGATGAAATCTGGTATGGTGGTGCGCAGGCGTGTAATGCGTCGCTTTCGAAGGATGGAAATAATCAAACGCTTTTTCTTGATTTTGGCGGTGATGTGGGAAGGGCGTTTGCTAACGAGAAGTATGGTGTACACGAACGGCTACTAGTTGTTGATAGTACCGGAAAGTTGATACATGCAATTCCAGCACCGAAAGGATATTCGTTTGACCATCCGGAATGGGTCAATCGTGATAATTGGGTGGTGACTGCGCTAGTTAATGCAAAAGGTGAACACGTAAAACTTGTACTAGTGAATGTTCTTGATTCTAGCGTGGTGGATTTGGTTGAGGGCGAGGAGTTATGGCATCCAAATTTATGGGTGATGCCGGAAGTTCCTTTCGGTGATGGCTATTTTGACTTGGACAGTGCCGGCATGTATTGGGACCCTATTTATCAGGGTGGCTTAAGAACTGTAGGGCTGAAAATGCGGATGTTCTGGGATATGCATGATTCCTTGGAGGTGATTGCTGTAGGTAGTTCTCGCACGGAAAGTGGATTTGATCCCGCATATATTTCGAAACAGGCGCTTAATTTTGGATATCCAGGCGGAGATATATGGGCTGGTCTCTATTTGGTGGAAAACTATTTCGTGCCGCATACAAGGAATTTGAAATATTTAATATTCGAAATATCGTATGATTTGATGAATCAGTCATTGAATGCCAGAAATCAAACTGCATTAGGGCAAGCATCGGGATACTTTTATGATAAGAACCATAACTTCTGGAAGGATGGAGTGCCAGAAAACTTTGTGCGGGTTGTTGATGCGAATGTCCCATATACGAGCGAAGATTCGTTGCTCTATGTTAGTACGCGCGGATTGCTTAAGAAGGAATCACATGGTTGGGGGGATGAACCTATAATTGATCGGGACTCGATTATGCGAGAGGGTGAGTACCGACGTTTTATGAAAAGTATTGACAGCTTGACTGCTTTTATTGATAGTACGCAGGACAAAGGGTTTAAAATAGTTGGGTTGATTTTCCCGCAATCTCCGGAATATGCTAATACGGGAAGTTATGGACGGCATGGAGTTAGTAGAAGCCTTGCGATGAAAGTGGCTGCGTATTTTGATTCGTTAGCGAATGTGTATCCTCATTTCGTCTTGATGGACGAGAATAAATTCGGAGCACATGACTACACGGATGCAATGACGAACGATTGCGACCATCTGAGTGTTGCTGGCGCGAAACAATTGTCTGTCCGATTAGATTCGCTGCTAAATGTTATTTCGCGATGACATCTGTCTTGGCGATTCTGTCGCCAATGCGTTTTCTCGTGATGATGAACGCGAGTATCTCGATCCAGTTCAATAGCCAGGGAATGTTGCGCAGGATCCTTGTATAGTTTTCTTTTTTAGTTCCCGCCGGTTTCACTCCAGCTCCAACTAGAGGCATTCTTCAGTCCGTTGAAGTTGACGCTGCTTGTCACCTTTTCGTTGTCCCATTTCTGCCAGAGGTGAATGACCTTGCCTTCCTTTGTCGAGATGACATATTCCCTTGCCGTGCTGCTCTTGTCGGATGTCTCGTACAGTTCGATATTGGTGATGGTGATGGGAATGCTCTTGCTTGTTTCCGTTGTTTCGACATTGGATGCGGCGTAGCCGGTGCCGCCGATTGCAGTCTTTGTGATTTTGGGTTCTTCCCAGTCGAAGGTCAACTCAACTTTTTTCCTGTCCTTGACGCCGATGAATGCGAGAACGTCGGAATCTACCCGAATCATGAGCGTTTCCCATTCCTGTGGAGCCTTCTTTACGTACTTTGCTGCGCTTGCCTTGTCCATCTTCTTGTAGATGAGCCCGCAGTCGCCCTTGCTCTTGCTGAATTCCTCAATGGCGTTCCGGAACTTGACTGCCGTTTCTTCGATTTGCTTGTATTCTGCATCGGCCGCCTGTGCGCTCTTCTGTGCTTCGTCTGCAACCGCGCGCTGTTGCGAATCCCACTGGGCTTGCTGCATCGCGTAGCTGGGCTGCTTTCTCATTGTCTGAGCCATTATTTCGGCGTCTTCGTCGGTCATACTGGGGTCGCTATGCCAAAGCGGAAGTAATGAGAAAAGAAATGAATCAGTGAATGTGGCTGGAGCCCTTGATTTTATTGGGTTTTCTTTTCTCATTTAACCCGAAAAATGAGTGTTTTTTGATTTTGCCGTTTTTTCACTATTTTCGCGGTTTCTTCATTTTGCGGAAAAAGATGTTTCACTTTTCGTGAGACATTTTTTTTGTGAATTGGCGTTTTTAAGCCGTTAAAGGCGTTTTGAATTTTTATTGAAAATTGGGGTGCGGACATTTGGTGCGGACATGTTTTTGTGGTTTGTCGCTTTTTGTGAGACAAAAAAAGAGGCAGGATTTTAGATCCTGCCTTAAATTTTTGCGGGTGGTGGGAATTACTTTTGTTGAATGGATATGCGTTTTAAGAGCCACTCTTCAAACTTGTCTAAGTCGAAATTTTGGTCGTCGTAGCAGATATCTTCTTCGTATTCATCGTAGAGAGGACATTTTAGGCAATCACCATATTTATAGCCATGGTAATTACAGATATTTAGTGCTATTGTATGGATGCAATCTCTTTGTTTTTCTCTTTGATTTTCGGGCATATTACCTCCAATATACAAATCTAGCCTTCGGTTTTTTCACCTTTTTTCTTCTGGAATATGGCGGCGAATTCTTCGATGGTTGGCACTTGGAGCGTTCCTTTGCCGTAGGGGTTCGGGGAGCGCATCTGCGGGCATCCCGTGCCGAGTTTCCTGCTGGTGGCGTATTTCTTGACCATTTCGTGGACTTCGAAAACGTTGAAGTTATAATCGAAGCGGTCGAAGCCGTAGAACTGGAGGACGGTGCCGATGTGCGGATCGTGGAAAACGAGCTTTTCTTTCTGCTTGGCGAGTTCAGCCGTTTTCTTGAGCAGCATGGGGAGCAGGAGTTCGAGCTGGTTGTCGGTTTCAGCCTGTTCAGGGGTCTTCTGTGAGCCCTGGAAGTCCTTCCAGTTCCTGAGCGCGGCATGCCAGTCAGAGAGCGGGAGCCCGGATTTCATCTTCCAGCCGGTCATCGAATAGTAGTTGTAGAAGCGCCTTGCGCAGTCTGCGGACTTGCCGAGCTTCGCGGCGTACTCTACGGCTTCGTCTTCGCTTGCAGGACGGTTGCCCACGTTTGTGCGGGTGTTCTTCCCGGAGCGCTTGACGGACACGACGCAGTAGTCATCCTTGATTCCCACGGCATCTTCTGCATGCATGATAAAGGTGATACGCACGGTCAGACTCCGGCCTGTTTCATTGCCGCCTTCGGTTTCGAAGAGCACCAGACGGTCGCCGACGCAGTAGAGCCTGTCAACCTTGTGGATGACGAAGGTCAAGTCGCCGTTCATGAGCGATTCAAAGTTCCTTTTTCTGATTTTCAAGACGTATTCCATAGCGTTTACCTCACGAATTGCCAGCTTTGCGGGGCCCTTTTGATGTGCAAATCTTCGGGATAGAGCCAATCGGGACCGTATTCATCGACGCCGCAAATCTCCCAACCGTAGAGCTTACCCCTGCCTTTTGCCTTGTATTTCTCGATTTCATCGAGAGAAACGCACGAATTTTCGACAATTTTGGGCGTTATTTCGGTGATTTCGTGGCAAAAATTCACGTATATGACGCCTGTGATACTTTTAAGGTCGGTGTCGTAGAGGTAAACCTTCAAACCGTCGCCGTCCAATGCTTTCGGGGCGGTCTTGCGAAGTTCCAGCGTCTTTTCGCCGCTGTAGATCAGTTCCGCCCACTTGTGGTGGATGCTCATCAGGATTTCTTTCATCTTTTACTCCTTTACAGCAGGGCATTCACCTTGGCGGCGATTTCGAACATGCGTTCTTCCAGGTACTTGCCCGGGCAAGCCTTGTTCTTGAACCACTTGTGCAGCGTCATGTTCTGGATGAGTTCGCCGTCGCTGTCCTCTTGGCCGACCAGGGCCTTTTCGTTGTGCCAGCGGAGCTTGGTGATGCCGTTACGCTTGCAGATGTCAGCGACCAGGTAGATGAGGCTTGAGAATGCCGCATCGGTCACACGGTAAGGTGCTTTTTCATCGCTCGACACTTCGATGGTGACTGCACGGTGGTCATTGACGGCGTTACTGCTACACCAGCTGCGGTCGGATTCCTCGACATAGAGCGCGATGTGGCCCTGATCATCGATGCCGTAATTGGCAGAGGCCTTACGGGCCTTGGCTGCGAACAGCTTGCCGAGCGCCCGCACGTTGATGTGACCTGCGGTGCAGTGGATGGTGATGGTGTCGATCTTGTGGTTTCGGGGTGTAGTCCTGTTCGGGCTTATCTCGGTGTGGGATACTAGCGGACTGTTCATTTTGACTCCTATAGTGATGAGGCTACCATGTAGAGTACGGTTATAGTGAGTGCGACAAAGGCGACGCAGTAGGCCGCCTTTGCCGTGGTCTGGATGACCTTGAGTATGCCTTTTCGGGTAATCATCTGAATGCGTTTGCCGTGATGGCCCTGCCGTTGAATCGCTTAAGCATGAAGCCCTTGTTGTCGAGCCACTGCATCTTCACGAGGGTCTTGTTGTGGTTGTAGATGTCGCCCTGGTCTTCGTCGAGCGTGTTGTAGTGGGAACCGGCAAAGAACTTGACCGCGTAATAGACGGCGTTGCGCTTGACGGTGCCCATGCCTGCGTGTTCCAGCATTTCGCGTAGGAGCCGGTCGGCAAGTTTCTTCGAGAGGAAACCGTGGTAGTTGACATCGTGGATGAGCCATGCGAGCGCAAGAAGGATGTCGCCTATTTTAGGAATGAACGGGTTCACGACGGAAGGGCCGCTCCTGAAGTCGGTCATGTAGCCCGCCATGATTTCATACACCAGGGTTCCCGGAATGCAGTCGCACTGGATTTCGATGCGGAGCTTGTTCACGATTTCGTAGAGTTCCTGGTTCTTCAGGCTCCTTTTCCAGGTGGGGACTTGCGGCCTATACGCGATGTTCACGGTCAACTCCTTGGGGGTGGGTGGTGTCGCAGGCCTTGCAGACCCACTTGCGGTCTTCGAGCTTGCAGTATTTCTTGTGACCGCACCAGCTGCAGGTCACGTATTCGTTGTATATTCGGGTGTCTTTCATTTGGCCTCTGTTGTAAAAGGGGTTGCCTGCGGATGCTTCGCGGTTGCACCCGCAGGCGTCGTTTGCTGCTTATTGGTCAGCTTTGCCGAGTTTAGGGACGGTGCGGGGGCTCGAACCCCGCCGCCGAAGGCTTCACAACTCCTCCGACGTGGCCAACCGCAACCGCCCGGGGACTACCGCCACGACAATGGCTTAAAACGTGACGGTAATCGAGAGTACCGCAGCGGACACCCAGTAGATGACCTTGCGGATATCTCCATCGACGACACCGTAGGCGACTGCCGCGGCAAGGTCGAGGAGAATGAGGATGAACGGGAAGATCTGAGCCTTCGTCACTAGCCCTTCTCCCACTTTTCGGCAAGGTCTTCCACCGCCTTGTGCGGGGTGGAACCCACGCCACGGAGGAGCGGCTTGCCGTGGTTCTGCCTGAGCACGACCGCGTAGCCGAACTGGAAGTCGGCTTCGAGTTCGAGCTGGTCGCGGAAAAGGTCGAGTGTCCTGTAGGTTTCGCTATTCGGCATCTTTCTTTTCCTTCTTGGCTGTTGCTACGATGTCGTTGAAGTTGAGCACGATGGTTTCCCACACTTCGCCGGAGTCCTTCTTCACCTTGCGCTTGAAGTTGATAGACTGCTTGGAGGACTTGACGATGATCGACTCTTTCAGCATGCGCATGGCCTTCTTCCATTCGGAATCCTCGATTTCGAGGTGCAAAAGCTTCATGAGCATGGCGGTGTTCACGCGGCCCTGCTTATCGACATTGAACGCCTGCGTGATGACCTTTCCCAGGTTCTCGTCGATACCGTCAAGACGGTCGTGGAGCCACTTGTCCACGATGGTCTTCACCATATGGAGTTTTTCGTCGAAGCCGATGTGGTCGTCGATTCGGCGCTCGATGACAAGCGACTTGTCGAAATTCTGGAGGAGGATGTTTCCCTTCCAGTTCTCGCGGACACGGTTTTCCTTTGCGATTTCGTCGAGATACTTGTCGATGCTCCCGACGATTTCGACCTTGGTTTCCGCTATCTTTTCGGCGAGCTTCACGACCTTCTTGAAGGTTGCTTCCACCAGCTTGTCGCGCTTCTTGTCGATAGCGGGAATGTACTGTTCGGGCACGGGGCGGCCACGGTCGTCGAGCCAGTTCCCGTCTTTGTCTTTCTTTGCCATAGGGTTACCTCTGGTTAGTGTTCTTGTTTCGGTTAAATTCTTCGGGGCTCTGCGCCCCCATGGCGTGTATCGCCTTGATGAGCACCTTCGCGTCGTCCTTGCAGATCCAGGTGACCACTTCCACGCCGGTGAGCCGCTTGCAGAAGGCGTTCAGGGCCTTGCGGCGGTCTTCGGAAGTCTCTGCGCGGCTGACTTGCGCCCACATCGCCTCGATTGCCCGGAGCTGTGCGGGGCTTGCCTTGTGCTTGGCCCTGCCGGAGAGCTCGTTGAACTTCTGGGCCTTGCCGTGGACCTGTTCGCGCAGGCTCTTGATGAGCGAGCCGCGCTGCTGTGTCGAGAGCTGCTTGGAGCTTTCGACCTGGTAGCGGTCGCGCAGCATGTCGCGGTAAGCTTCGTCGTTCATCCCGAGCAGGCGCACAAGGCCGTGGATTTGCCTGTACTGTTCGGCCCTCTTGTCGGCTGGAGTAGTCATCTTGCCCTACCTTGCCACTACGAGCATCTGGGATGCGCTTTCGAGGATTTCGTTGTCGAGCGTGTCGCGGTCGTTGTTGCGCATGAGTTCCTTGCTCCACATTACAAGGTGCGAGAGCAGGCGGAAGTTGCGGCGGCAGATCTGGGCGGCGCGTTCGATGCAGTTGCCTTCGTACTTTGGAAACCGGCTCTCGATGAACGCCTTCACGTCGGCATTGTCCAGGAGCTTTGCACGGCACGGTGCGCTGATGCGGCTGTTCAGCTGGGCGTAGTGGTTCTTGTCGCCCTGCACGTTCTTTTCGAGCCTGGGCATGCCGCAAAGGGCGATTCCCACGCCCGCCTTGTCGTGGACGCGGCGGATGAGTTCGAGCGCACGGTAGGGCAGGTGCTCGGCCTCGTCGATGATGACCAGACGGCCCGAGTCGTTCAGCTTGTTCACGACGCGCACGAGCTTTTCGTGCAGGCTACCGCGTTCGTCGAGACCGAGTTCTGCGCAGAGCTCGTCGAAGAGAGCCTTGGCGGTGTAGCCGTGGTCTGCCTCGATAAGGATGACGCTCGGGTGGGCCTTCGCGAATGCCTTCAGAGCGGTGGTCTTGCCGCAGCCCGCGTCACCCGTGAGCATGCCGCAAATCTGGTGGCTGAGCACGAGAGAGCAAAACTTGTGGATGGTCTTGAAGCACTTGGTCTGCACGATGCCTTCGCTCTGCTTGATGGTGTCGCGCTGCGCCTCGATTTCCAGGAAGTCCTTCACCTTCTCGCAGATGGCGTCGATGTCGCCCGTGTAGGTGCCCTTGATGAAGTAGCTGAGCGTTGCGGGGCTTATGCCCATGGCGTTCGCCACCTTGGTCTGCGATGCCCCGGTGCGGGACATGTAGTCCTTGAGTTGCTTGATGATTGCGTCCATATTCTATCCTTTATGGTTGCTGGGTTAAAAGGGTTGCCTCCGGGGGCGGTTTCAGGGAGATCTTGTGTTGTGTTGCGGCAAAGTGAGCCTGCCCCCATCGGCTAAGTTCTAGAGGAGTCCCGCCTTTACCAGGCGTTCCTTGATGCGGTACCAGGTGCGTATCTCGTGCCGGTCCACATCGTCCGGGAACCGTCCGGCGCGTCTGATGATCATCAGCGCCTTGTCCACGTTGTTTTCGGCAACGGGGCCTGCGACCGCACGGTAGATTTTCAAGAGCTGTTCGGAGTCCATTACATCGCCTCGCCTGTCAAGAGTTCATCCCATAGGTCGGTACTCGGCTTTTCTTCCACTTCGCCATCGACGATGTTGTAGAAGTCGGCGTTGCCCACCTTCTTTTCTGCCTTGAGCTGTTCGGAGTCGCGGTCGTGGCGCGTGAGGTGCGTGGGGCCTTGCGGCACGAAGATGTCCTGCGGGCCCACGGCGGTGCGCATCGCGCTGATATACTCTTCGGCCTGTTCCTTCGTCATGTCGGGGCAGATTTCCTTGAGCATCTTTTCTTCGTGGCGCTTGCGGGCGACCCCTTCGGCAATCAGTTGCTTGCCCACTGCATCGTCGTCCTTGACCATGGCGCCCACGGCGCTCTGCAGGGTGCATTCGCCGATGAGCTTCTTGTTCTGGTCGTAGCACCAGGCGGTGCGCATGTCGTCGGGGTCGTAGCGGAAGGTGACCTCGCGGCCCTTCCATACCGGCATCCATTCGGCCCAGTACCAGGAATCGAGCTGTGCCAGGTGGAAACCCATGTGCATGATGCGGCCCTTCACCGTGCGACTTACGAGCATGGAGAGAGTCTCGCGGCTCACCCTGCGCATCGGTTCGCGCTTCACGATTTCTGCGTTCCAAAGCTCGCGGCGGGTCATGCCGTTGTGGTGCTTTCCCTGGCAAGGGAGTCCGGGGAACACGTTCTGCATGTAGTCCTGCGCCATGTCGTAGAACTCTTCCCAGGTGGCGAAGTCGCCACGCTTGAGCACGCCCTTCAGGGGCTCCGGCTTCTCGACCACGGTGCCGCCCTTGAAGCTGTTGAACAGCCTGTCAAAGCCGTTTTTAATGATCAAGAAGTTGCGTTCAATGATTTTTGCGCGGGCGTTGCGGACTATGGCGAAGTGCATCTTGATGCCGAGGCGGCTTGCCATGGATTCGGCATACTGCTCGTCTTCCACAATCTGGTGACCACGGCTTTGGCCGGAGAAGTCGCGGTTACGGTATTCTCGACCGTTGTCCACGTAGATTTCTTCCGGAAGACCGTAGCGTTCGATGCCGTTGCGCATGGCACGCAGGGTGTTCTCGGTGCCCGGGGCATCGTGGTGCAGACACCAGCCCATGGGCATGTAAGTCTTGAAGTCCATGAAGAGCGTGATGTAGCAGGTGGCGGGCTTTTCTTGCCCCTGCACCTTGACGAACACGTCCCACGTGCGGGTATCGCCCACCCATACCTGCCCCGCCTTGAGGTCGGAGTAGTCACGGTCGAGGTGGTAGCCCTTGTTATCGTAGAACTTCTTCTTGCCTTCGCGGGCAAAGTAGATGACATCGGGGGCGAACTCGCTCTTGAGCCTGCGCACGAATGCCGACTTGCTCGGGAAATCGTCTTCGCCCTTGCATTCGCCGCGTTCCTTCGCCTTGCCGAACGCAATCATCCAGCTGGAAAACGCGCTCAGCTTGTTTGCGGTAAGGTAGGCGGTCTTGAAGTCGTCGAACATCGTGTCGGTCACGGTGGAGCGCATGGTCTCGCGGTGGTTGATGAGCGAAATCTTGCCGCCGTCCTCGACCGAGGCGCGCTGGCGGTAGATGCTCTTGATGCTCGTCTTCATTTCGGGGTGGGCCTTGTTCCACTCGTCCACGAAACGCCCGAGTTCCTTTGTGCCCGTGATGCCTTCGCACTTGAGCAAAATGAGAGTCCACTTGTCGAAGTTCTTCTTTGCGCGGTCGGTGGCGCGGTCATAGCTTCTGATGACCGTCTCCACGTCCTCTGCGCGGGTGGCGACTTCGGGGGCTTCGGGCAGGGTCTCCTGGACATAGCGGTTCGAGGCCTCGGCGGGAAGGCTGCGGACATCGATTTCGAGAACCTTGCGCCCGTCCTTTTCGCTCCAGCGGTAGTTCCACATGGAGACGCTACGGCGAACCTGCCTGTCGGATATCCCGAGAAGCTCCGCTGCCTTCGTTGAACTAATCCAGATCGGTTTCATTAGCGGCTAGCCCTTCCGATGTAGAATGCACGGACGCGCTTGGTGCGCATGCATTCGCCGCAGAAGTGGTCCTGGTTCACGGTGATGCGTGCTTCCTTGCCGCAGATGTCGCAGTTTCGGTTGAGCGATACGGGAACGATGGTGTGAAGAGGGATGCTCGTAGTCATTGTGGATCTCCTTGTGAGTGGAAGTTTAAGGGCGTGCTTGGTCGGCTATTCCAGCTGGTCGAGTGCGCGGGTGATGAGGAACTTCACGAACTCCTTGTTGTTGGGGAACGTGTGGCCCTCGTTGTAGAGCTTGAGCTTCGCGGCGTTGATTTTTTCGGTCAAGGGCTTCGGGAAGGTCATCGACGGCATCATGTTGGGGAACAGTTCGCACTGCACGGACTCTTCGGCAGGGGCGACCGTCGTGGCGTCGGTGGCCGCCGCGTAGTCGATTTTGCGGCGCACGGCGTACTTGCCCGTCTTGCGGATGGTCGGGAGCACGTCTTCGACGACCCACTTCTCGAACTTGCGGGCGTCGGGCATGCGGCTACGCATGATGAGACGGTAGAGGTCGGGTTCGTTGATGGCGATCATAGCACGGCCTTGTCCGTTGGCGTCCTTGACCGTGATCTTCTTGCAGAGTTCGGTTTCGCCTTCCACCATGTCCTTCGAGTCGGTCACCTTGTCGCAGTGGGCGGCGATTGCCGCCTTGGTGTTCTTGTAGCCGAGAACCTTGCACACGTCGTCGGCGACGAACCACACTTCCTTGTTCTCGTCCTGCACCATACGGATATCGGCTCCGTTGAAGATACGGTAGCGCAGCTTGAGCGCGGTCGCGGTGGTCGGGTCGAGCTCTTCTGCCTTGGGCGGTTCTTCCTTGACGGCGGGCAGGGTCTCGCCACGGACTTCACGGTCGAAGTCGGTATCACCTTCGCCCTGGATTTCGGGTTCTTTTTCGGGGAGCTGGTCTAACGATTCGTTAGAGCAGGTCTCGGCATTTTCGGGTTCCTCGTCGAAAATTTTCTTGATCATTATGCTACTCCTTTGGTGGTGAGCCCCAGGTCCTTGAGGATGGGAGCGAGTTGTTTGTTGGTGCGGTAGCCCGTGGCTACATCCCTTATATACTGGGCACTGTAGGGCTTTCCGACGATTTCGGAGACCTTGGCGGCTGCCTTGCCCCATGCGATTTTAGTCACGGTGAAGTCGTTGGCCATTTGGCAAGTATCCTTGTTTTTAGTAGATTGTTTTGTGGTGGTATTATTACCACTACATCAACAAATGTATATAAACATTTGTTGATTGTCAAGAGGTTTTATAAACATTTGTTGATTTTTTTTCTATGTACTCTACTTTTCTCCGTCAAAAAATTGAAGAATCGGGTAAAACCCAGAAGGAAGTCGCTGCTCACGCAGGAATAACCACGGCAGCCCTTGCCAATTACCTAAACGGCTCCCGTAGCCCGCAACTTGACGTGGCTAAAAAGTTGTGCGATGCTTGCGGGTATGACCTAATTTTTCTAAAAAAGGGTTCAATAAGCGTAGATGAAGCAACAATCGTTGATTCTAACAAGAAATCAACAAATGTTGATGTAGACGTAAACGGAGCCATCGAGCTGTCGAACACGCCCGCAAGCCGCCTCGCCCAGCTCGTGGGGGTAAGCCCCGCCACGTTCACCGCCTGGGAGAACGGCACCGCCACGCCCACCGTCGAGGAACTCTCCCGCCTCTTCAACCAGGTCGTCGCCCTCGCCCTGAGCTCCCGCCACGCCGCCACCACCCAAGCCACCGCCGAACCCGAAACACCCCCCGCCCAAGCCACCGCGTAATCGGGAACATTATCGAGTTGATTCCGCGTTTTGGCAGAATGATATAATTTATGGTTTGGGCGGGGCCGAAAGCTGCCGCTCCAGCCAATAATGTCAATTGGCTTTAAAAAAAGGAAACGCATATGAAAAAGCGTGTCTGGTTCTCGGCAAACGATGTATTCTACATCTCTGCCGTAAGCAACTCCCCGGCTTTTGCCTATCCTGATGGAACTCCGGTCATTCCAAACGGAATCGCTGTAGTTTACTATCAGTCGGAAAAGTCCAAGTACAAACTGTCTGAAGACCAGTGTTGGTTCGTTAGTTATGGTCCCGGTGCTTGCGCCGACACCGCAATGCGAATGGCGATTGGTCAGCTTACAGCTCTGTACGGTGGATTGACGCCGCAAATTGCAGATGTTCAGGATCAAACGACGGAGCTTCGCCGTCTTCTGGATGCCTGCAATAAAATTTGCAGCCAGGGAACCTAAATAACCGATGGAGTCCGCCCTGCACCTGCGGGGCGGCACCTTCTTTTTCAAGGAATTATTATGCCCACCACGACCGTCATCGACACCATCCACCACGTCATCTACGACACCGTGCATACATCCGTATTTGATACTGTTCATACAGTCTCCTTCGATACGGTCAAGGTTGTACTGGATTCTTCTTTCACTCCGCAAGTTCTCCGTGATTCGCAAGCGTTCTACAGCTGGGCGTTCATGGCCATAGTCGCCATCATCGGTTTGGGCTCAGGAATACTTGCGTTCGTGTTGAATAAATTGTGGGACAAGAAAGTCGATATAGCGGTTGATAAGCTCAAACAGGATTTTGCACAAATTGCAGAGAAAAAGGCTAAAGACGCTTCCAGCATTGCCGCCAACGAAGCCGCGAGTCTTGCTGCTGAAAAATCGAAGACAGAATTTGAAAAGCTGATTGGCAAGCAAAAAGAGGATTTGAAATCTTTGAAAGATGAAAGCTCGCGTTTGTGGATGCAACAGGTGATTGATGATTTTTTGCTTATAAGAATTGAAAAAGATGCAGTGACTGCGGCTACGAAAATGATTCGACTTATGGATAAAATCATGATGAAACCTGATGAAGCGACAGCCAAGTTTGTTAAAAATTTGTTCTTGCCGGAATTGAAAAAAACGGTGTATTCTATACAGTTCGCCGAAGGGTATGACTCGCTAGCCATTATGGTCATTGACGGACTGAACAACATAAAGTCTTCTATAGCCTTTAGTAATCTTGAGAAGAAATTCACTATTGACATTTGCAAAAGCATAGATGAAGTTGTATTCGAAATGAATAAAAGATTTGATGAGTTTAGGAAAATCAAGAGAGGAGAATCCACTTCAAAACCAGGGCGATTCCAAGTACCATAAACGGATAGATGAAGGCGATTGCATCGCATACAACTAGCGGCCAATTACATTTTCTGTAGAAGTTCTTGACATCATTCAATGTTATACGAACTGGATGTCGTGCGTCATCCTTGCTGCTTGACATCAATACCGTCTCGACTATTCCAGGAACATTGATCATTTTTCATTTCCTTTTTTATGTTGTTGTTTTTTTCGCGCATTTTGATTATATTTGGGATACAGAATGAGCTTCTGGGATTCCCTGACAATCGACGACCTTCCGAATGACGACCTGAAGTGGGTGGCAAACACCCTCGGGCTCGACATTGCCAAACGTATCTGGAAGAAGTTCGCGGGCAACCATGTAGCCTGCCCAGCCAGGATGAACCCAACAGCAGTGCGCCGCTATATGCGCGACAACTTCGACAAGCCAGTTCACCAGCTTGCGTTTGAAACCGGAGTCAGCGAGCGCACGATCTACAGGTACATGAACGTGGTTGAAAAGAAGCCTGAAAACAAAGGGCAGCTGAGCCTGTTCTAGCATACACTTTATTCCTTCATCCATTCGCCGGTTCTTGCGTGGTGCAGATAGTTTTCGGCCTTGCGGATATCGTCTTTCCAGTCGTTGTCGGGCTTGAGTCCTGCGCGGCATTGATACTTGACGGCGGTGCCGATGTCGTAGGCGGCTTCACGCGGGAGTTCTTCGCGCTTCACGATGGCGTGGATAATCTTGATTGTCTCCACGGGCATTTCGTTGTAGTAGGCGCGTTTGGGCTTGTTTGTTTTGGGTGCGGGTTTTGTCATTTGAGACCTCCTTTCTTTTTCATTTCATCGACGATTCTGTTTGCCAGGATATCCTTGATCTTGGTTTCGTCCTCTTCCTGGAGAAGCATGTAGGGGCGGGCGGGGATGTTTGCGCCCGGGTGGTGGGCGCTCTTGCGGTAGAATACCGTGCCGCCCACTGTGAAACGGAGCGCCCTGCGGTTCTTGGCCTTGATGTCGTGCGCGGGGATTGAGCCGCCGAACTGGTGGATATGGGCATATTTTTGGGGACCGGTCATTACGGTGACGGCGTTGCCGTCGCCGTCAAGCTCGTAGTGGATTCCCTTCATGAGCGCCCCGGTGCCAACCAAAGTCTTTCCCTTGGGCTTTTTCGAGCTGGGCCACCGGACGGGTCGGCCACCTTCGCGAAAGTTTTGCTTGACGCTCTTTGTCACAAGGTTGCCGATAGCCGCCATGGCGGGCTTCAAGTCGCTTGCCGTCCGCTTCGCAATATCGATAATTTCGTTGAATTTATCGATTTTTACGTCTGCGTTGATAAAATCTGCCATGGGGTTGCAATTCCTTGGGTAAAATGGTATATTAGAGAGCGAGGTTAATCATGATCACGGTTGACAAAGAAACAAGAAAGATTGAGTTCTATAAGAACAACGAAAGTGATAAAATATGGCGTGTTCGCTACATTGGTTGCACTGGTCTTCAAGCAGTTTCCTTTGACAAGAAAAAAATCTTGTTTCTTTTTGGTGACTATCCCAAGAATTTTACCAAGGAGGAAAAAGCCTTGTTTGACAAGGAAAATCCTTATTGGAAAAATTTGCTGGGTGGCTAAAAGAAACATCGCTTTTACATTCCTTTCGTGTTGAAGAATCCTATTAACTCCCTAAATTTTGGGGAGTCTTTTAATTTTTCAATATCTATCAAATAGTCGAACCATTCTGTTTTGCTGATGTTCGTTCCAAATCGTTCTTTTAAAACAGACTGATCTAGTATAAGGAATCCGTCAGCTTTCTTTTTGCCTTGCAACTCTAAAAATTCGAATGTATTGTTCTTTTTGCGAATAATTGCAGCATGTTCGCCGCTTCTGAAGTAGTATTCTTTTCCCGACTCAACATGCTTTAACAAAGTTTCAGCGTTCTCGAAACCATTGTTGCCTGTGGCCGCAAAACCACCAGATTTAGTAAAACTTTTGATAACAGAGTCATCTCCAAAAAAGGTGCGGCTCCGCCTTCCTCTGTAATCTTTGACATCGAATCCAAACTTGTTAGCAATATAAGCTAAAGCCTGAGAAGAACAGGCTCCAGGCGTTGGGTCTTTTTTCCCTAGCTTGTTGATTATCTGTTCTTCCGTTAGCGGTTTTCTTAATTTTTTTGCTTCAATAAACTTTATGCCTTTTTCCCTGGCACTTTGAATTATCTGCTTGAATTCCTTGTTTCGCTCAATTCGTTCAGCTCGTCTTTCTCGTACAGCTTCGGCACGGCTCAGCGGTTTCGCCTTTACCGTCTTAATCTTGCTAAGGTCTAATTCAGGTTCTGTAGTCGTATTCTGCTTTTCGGTTTTTGCGTCAGCTTCGCTTGCGGCCTTCCTTGCTTCCGGATAATTTCTGAACAGCTTTTCTTCTTTCTCTTGCGTGAATTCCTTGAGCCGCTGGTTTTCGGCATCGGCGTCGCCGATACTGTAATCCCAGTTCTCGCCGATGTTCCTGGTGTCGTTTGCGGCGGTCGGTGCCCTGGTCACCTTCTCGTCGCCACGGTCCATTTCGTATTTGCTGATGAACTCCTTTTCGCAAAGACAGCCAAAGCCGTTGGGCGGGCTGTGCTTTTCCCACCAGGGGTCATTTACAGGGAGCACGGTGCCGTTCCAGGCCTTGTGTTCCTCGCGGCTACCGGGGAGCATCATGCACACGTACTTGGCGTGGGTAAACACGTCGGGCATGGCCCTTGCCTGTCGCTCCTGGGCTGCCGCCGATGCGGTGAGCATGTTCGTCTGGTAAATGACCTTGGAACGCCACGCACCGTATTTCGGCTTTTCCATCTTCGCGTCAAAGCTGGGGTCTGCCGCCCGCCACTTGCTTGCAATCTTGTAGAAGTTGTCGCGGAAGTCTTGCAGGGAGTCTCCCTTTTCGATGGCCCTGTCAACCGCGTTTCGGAAATCGAGCAGGATGTCGGCACGCATTGCGCCGGCAACGGTGAACGCCCGGGTGTGCATTGCACCCTTGAGGCTGTTCCAGCGTTTTGTAGGAATGTTGATTTTCTTCTTGAAGTAATCGACGGCTTCCCTGTAGGCGCCCTGCTTGAATCCGAGTTCCTTAGCCATTGACGATTCCCGCCTTTTTCAGGATGGAGAAACGGCCTGCAAGGTCTGCGGCAAGGAACGCCTGTTCCATTTCGTCGGCGATTTTGTCCATGGGCATTTCGCCGTAGCAACCGCCCAGTTTGTCGCGGACTTCTTCGAGGCTCTTTGCGTTTTCCACCAGTTCCCTGATGGGTGCCAGGATATCGACCTTTTCGCATTCGTCTTCTAGGTGTTCGGTGAATGCGTTCACCTGGTTTCGGAGTTCGTGGGCGGTCTTTCTGACCTTGCCCTTCTTTTCGGGGCCTTCGGCAAACATGCCGCCTTGCTGAACTTCGGTCATCTCGAAATACTTCTCGTCGATTCCGTAGATGTCGCTGATGTACTGGGCATTGAACTTGACTCCCAGCTGCGAGAGCTTTGCGTCGCGTTCAAGGCGTGCCTGCTGCATGTCTTCCGGGAGAATGATGTTCATCCACGGTATGACCTTTTCGCCAGGCCAGTTGATTTCGTATATCCAGCGGATGAGCTGATTGAAGCTGGATTCAATCATAGCGGCATCGTCAAGTGCCAAGTCCAGGCGCACGTCGTTATGCACGGTAGCCATGGCCTGGGTGCCGCCCGAGTTCGTCTGTTCGGTGGTTAGGGTCTCGCCAAGCCACGCCTTGCTGATTTCGGAATCCGCCCAAGCCACGATTTCGCTGTGGGGGTTGGTGCCGCTCATCTTGGTTTCCAGGAGTTCCACGGAACCTGTCTGCGGGATGACCGCCACGGCGTCGCGCACAAGCCCCGAAAGCATCCTGAGGAAGGTGTTCTGTTCCTTGTCGGTCGCTCCCGGAGGAATCTTCCCGACGGCCTTGGGCTTGCCGTATTTTTCGACGAATATCATCCAGAACTTGAGACCGCCCTTCTTGAAGGCCATGGGCCAGAAGCAACGGGCATAGACAGGCTCGCCATAGGGATTGGTGGCCGTGGGGCGGTTGCGGGTCACAATGAACTTGCGGTCGGGTACGGGAACCTTCGCGTTAAACTTGTTCTGGAATAGCAGCCTGCCTTCGTCATCGAAGCGGAACCATTCCTGCGGGCGGTCCTTGATGGCGACAGGCAGAATGAGCGTTCCGTAGGCCGTGGATACAGAATCCCACACGATTTCGTGGACGGCGAAACCGAAGCCGATGGCCTGGAGCATCTGCGAAATGGTGTTGCGCAGTTCCAGGTTCCAGAAGTATTCTTCAAGCATCTTCGCTTTCTTGGGGTCGCCCTTGCTACCGTCGATGGTCCAGGTGCGACTGGTGATGGAAGCGAAACGCTTGCTCTTGACGGCATCGAGGTGCCCGTCCACGAAGTTTCGGTAGACCTTGATGTTTCCACCCTGCGCCTTGAGGATAGGGTCGGGGTTGGGCAGGTAATCTTCGCCCGTGACAAAAGTCGCTGCCGCCCGGGTGGCCACTTCAGTCGCCAGGCGGAGTTTTTCACCGCCGTTCTGGGTGTTTTCGGTCTGTTTTTTCCTTTTTTTGCTCATGCAGTCCTCGGTGTATTTCTAATCTCGTTGAATGGCCGTTCAAATTCGTTGAATTTTGATTTTCTAAAATCGGATGACCGTTTACTAGTCCAAAACAAAAACGGGCTAAAAAGGGCCTTTCTGTGCGATTGTCAGAAACCGTTAAAATTCATGCTTTCCCCTTTGAACGGATTTGCGGTCTGGATGAATACCGGACCCGCGTCACTTGCGTTTTTCGCATGGTATGCCAAAGCCGCTCCCCAGAAGAAGTCGCCGTGGCCCTGCTCGGTGCTTGCGGCATCGTAGCGCACGTTCCCGGCACTTGTGACAATTTTACGGACGGCGTGGATGCTTTCGGCCTGTTCGTCCTCGATTTTGGTGTCGATGCCCGGGAACTTCGGGCATTTCTCGATGATAATCTTCTGGTCTTCAAACGCCTGCAAAAGATTGATGGCAAGGTCGGCCTTTACCGTGTTGGAGAAAAGGACGCCCTCGACCTTGACCGTGCCGAACTTGTCCTGGGCCCGTTCGGTGAACTGGTCGCCGCATCCGGTGCGGTCGATACAGCCGCGGACAAGGTTCGGGAGTTTCAGGAACTTGTAGAGTTTCTGTTCAAGGTAACTCCATTTCTTGTTCTGATAGGCTTCTACTGCGCGGCAAATTAGGCGGTCGCCAATGTCTTCGAACACGTAGATGACGTAAAGGTGACGGTGGCGGGCCACGTCGCAACCCAGGTAGAGCGGGCCTTTGGCCTTTTCGAGCCCGAGCACTCCCAGGCGCTCGCAGCTGTGAATCAGGTCATAGCTGATCATGGCCTTGGATTCGTCCTGCGGGTTGCAGCAGTATTCCTCTTGCCATATTGCTTCGGTAAGGCAGCCTTTGTGTTCCTGCTCCAGCCATTCTTCGCGTTCTTTCCTGGAGAGTTTGCGACCGCAGATGCGGTCGGCAACGCCTTCCTCTACTGCGAGCTGGATTGGCACGGTGTGCACGCTGTAGTCAAGTTCACCTTTTTTGCATTTCTCGATGAGCTTGTAGAACAGACTGTTTACGCCGTTGTGGGTTGACAAGATGCGTATGGGATAGCCCCACATGGCGGCAGGCTTCGCGGCTGCCCACATCTTCTGGTCGTTTTCGTGGTGGGCGGCTTCGTCCCACACGATTTTACCGCCCTTGGAGCGAAACGCCTTGGGGTTGCTGGAGAGCACGTAGATTTTCGAACCGTTGTTGAACTCGATAATCTTGCTCTTGATTCCCTTGTCCTCGTCGGCAAATTCGCAGTCCTCGATGTCTTCGGAGTTGATTTCGGCGAGGGCCTTGGCGATGGCGTTGAGCTTCTGAATCCACGATTCGCAATAGTCGATGTATTCAGCTGCTGCGGTCATGTCCGCTGAGCTGAAAAAGACCTTGAGCCCGGGCTGCTCGATACAGTCCTGCACGTCTTCGAAGCTTTGGACCCACGTGCCGCCGATACGGCGGGACTTCTCGAAAATCTTGACTTTCGACTTGTCGGCTAGCCACCGTTTCTGATAAGGAAAAAAGAATTCTTGAAGAGCAGCCATTATACACCCAGGTGTTTCTTGATTTCTTCAAGCGCCTTCTTGGCACGTTCTTCCGGGGAAAGCTCGGACTTGTTTTTCTTGGGTGCCACGGCCTCGTACTTGCGGGCGTGTTCGGCGGTGTCTATGATTCGCTGGAGTACGGTGTATCGTTCTGCGGCAACCTTTACGCCGTCCAGTTCGTCTTGCTTGATTTTACGGGCAATGACTTCACCCAGCTCGAACAGCTGCGCGTGAAAGTTCTTTTCGCTGCCGCTGATTTCGGCACGTGCTTCGTCCCAGTGTTCTTCAGATTTCCAGTTCTGAAGGGTGCGCGTGGAGATGTTGAGCCGGCGGCTAATGTCAGCTAGGCTCATCTGGTGAATGGTGTAAAATTCTTTCGCCTTGGGCTTGAGTTCGGACTTGCTCACGGTTGCCTCCCTGTCGTGTGCGATTCCATGCAACAGGCCCGTATCGCGTCAAGCGCCCTTTTCTGGTCGTCGCTGTACTGTTTCAGGACCGCTTCCCAGCGCACCTGGTCATTGGCGGCGTTCTTTTCCCACTTGGCGTTTTCGTTCGTGTAGAAGATGACAAGCATCAGCGCGAAAATGACGCCGATGCCGAACTGTTTCAATGCTTCTTTCCAGAAAGTTTTATCCATGGTATATACCTCCTCGCAAAGTTACCCAATAGGCTCTGACATAGGGCATGACAATGTCATGTCCTCGTTCGCTATCAATCGGGTAAATTTGGTGCCATGAACAAGAAAGTTTTGAAATCGATTGATCTGAAGGAACCGTGGGTCGAAGCCTTCAAGGTCGGCAAGGTGACCGACATGGCAGGCAAGGAACACGAGTTCAGCGAATCGGACTTGAACGACCTCAACGAAGGTATCCACAACCAGCTTGACGCCGGTTACCAGCCGCCGATGGTCAAGGGCCACCCGAAACTCGACGATCCGCGTGTAGCCTCGATTGTCGATTCCAAGGTGGAAGACAATGTGCTGAAAGTGAAGCTCGACGATGTGAACCCGGACTTTGCCGAAGAAGTGAAGAAGGGCGGCTTCAAGTATCTTTCCGCAGCCATTTACAGCAACTTGAAAAAAGGCTTGCGGCATCTGGGCGCTCTCGGTGCGGTTGGCCCTGCTATGAAGGGTATGGCCCCGCTGTGTTTCGGTGAAGGAATGTTTGCTGAAGCCGACAAGGGCGTTACAGAGCAGGACGTGTGCGTCTTTGCAGAGCCTTTCGCATGGGACCGCCTGGTGCCTCGCAGTGTCTTTGAAACGCTTGTGTACAAGCTGAGCGGCATTGGACGTATGTTCCGCAGCCAGCGCGAACAGCTTATCGAAAAGGATGGCATTGAGGCTGCCGACAAGGTTTTCCCGGAATACGCCATCAAGGACATCGAAGAAATCGAAAGCGTCTTGAAGGACGCAAAGGACTTCCCGCAACAGCCGAAGCCTGTTGTGGAAAAGCCGGCGGAATCTACAGCTTCTTTCGGTGAACCGAATACCGACGGTTCTGATTCGCTGGAGAACGGGAATCAGAATCCTCAGCCTACAACGCCCCCTCGTAACGAACCGACCGAATCTATCCCGGAAGGTAATTCAAGCGAGGCGACGCGGTTGAGCGAAGAGAATGCCGCACTCAAGGCTGAAAACGAGGCTCTCAAGGACGACAAGCTTGCGGCGCAGCGCCAAAAAGCCGGTGCGGCGTTCTCTGAGACTTTAGACAATGCTATTGCCGAAGGCCGTTGCAACCAGGCGATGAAGGATTGCTTCATGAAGGTCTTTGGCGCTATGCAGGCCTTGCCTGTTGATGGCGAAGGCTGCTTTGGCGAAGGCGACGAACGAATGAACCCGATGCAGGTTCTGGGCGACACGGTAAAATCCTTACCGAAGATTGTCCAGTTCGGTGAATTTGCGCCCGCGGCGGCTCCTAGCTCGGAGTCTGCGGCGGTACGCATCAGCAAGTATCACGATGAACAGCTGGCAAAGGGGCGCAAGCTCAGTTTCGCCGAAGCTGCGGAAGAATGTTACAATCAATAAGGAGTACCTGATGAAGGGCAATATCCTCAACTTTACGGCGGAAACCGCCGTCCCCGCTTTCCGCTTCGTCAAGGCTGGCGAAGCCCAAGGCAATGTTAAACTTGCAGGTTCCGGCGATGCCGTGCTTGGCGTGTCCATGGATGTGGATGTCAAGGAAGGCAACCGCGTCGATGTGCAGCACGACGGTATCGGCCATGTGGAACTTGGTGCCGACGTGACCTACGGCCAGGCACTCTCCTCCGATGCCGAAGGCCGTGGCATTCCTGCCGAAGGTGCGTCCGGCATCGTGGCCCTTGATTCGGGCACCGAAGGCGATGTGGTCCGCATCAAGGTGGACTGCGCCGGTTCTGCTGCGACGGCATCCACTGGCGACGAAACGCCTTCCACTGGCGATGACACTCCCGCTGGCGACAACGACGCCCCGGCAAACACCGAAGGTGGCGAAACGCCCACCGAACCCACTGAGCCTGAAACCAGTGGAACTGAAGGTGGCGACACCAACGGCAACGAAAACGAATCTTCCAACGAAGGAGCATAACCCATGAAGAAAATGACCAAGATCGCTCTTTTCCTCATCACCTTTGCGCTTACCGTCTGCGCCTTTGCAGGTGGCGACGCGCTTACCGCCTGCGGCGTTCCGCAGTTCATCGTCGATTCGCTGAGCTTTGGTAGCGCAGGCGCAAGTTTTGCCACCATCCTGCCCATTGGCGAACAGCAGACCGGCCTTGTGACCGCATTCAAGAACGGTCGCCTGATTGCCGATGAGGTGATGCCAATCAAGCAGCTTGACGGTAACGAACTCGCATTCAAGTATTTCCGCAGGAACATGGGCGACGCATTTGGTGCCCAGGATACCCAAGTGGGCCGAATGTCCGCTCCGAATGTCGTGTATTTTGGCGGTGAAGAGATTCCGGGGCTTGCCAAGGCTTACGGCTTGCAGACTCCCGTTCCCTACGAAGACCTTGACCAGGTGAAGAACAAGGACCGCTTCGTCAACAAGACCATCGAAAACCTGATTGACCGTATTCTCCTGGACAGGGAAATCCGCATCGCGAAAATCGTTCAGGATGCAGCCAACTATGAATCCTCGCAGGTCAAGACCCTTTCTGCTTCTGAAAAGATCGGTGCCGAAGGTTCCAACATCTTCGAGCTGATTATGGACATGATGGAATCCGCCCTTGTGCGTCCGAACGTGCTTGGCATGAGTTCCAAGGTGTTCTACAAGCTGCGTACCGACAAGTCCGTGATTAACGCCATCTGGCCTACCAACAACGGCTCCGGCGTCGCCACCCGCGAACAGATTGCCGACCTCTTCGAGGTTGACCGCATCATCGTCGGTCAGGCCCGCGTGAACACCCGCAAGAACCCGAAGAAGCCCGATCTCACCTCTTGCTGGGGCGAAAACATCTTCGCACACTACCAGGAAGAACTTTCCGACTTGAAGGAAGGTCTTGCCTGGGGTATGACTGCCCAGGTCGGCGAACGCTACGTGGAAGTCATCGAAGACAAGAATATTGGTCTCAAGGGCGGCGAAATCGTGAAGGCTGGTTTCTACCAGGCTGAACTGGTAACCGCTCCTGGTGCTGGCATTCTCCTCAAGGACGTTCTCAAGGACGCCTAAGGAAAGCTGATGAACTACTGCACTCTCGACGATATACGGGGGCACGTGCCTGACGCGCGTTTGGTGGAGGTCACCGACGACCTCACGCCAAATGCCGACGGTGAAATCAAGGAGAACATCGTGGTCAAGGCCATCGAGGAAAGTTCTACCCTGATTGACGCCTATATAGGCAAGCGTTTCAGGTTGCCGCTCCCGCGTATTCCGAGAGTGCTTCGCATGATTTGCGTTGACCTGACGATTTACAACCTTTACGAGCGCCTGACGGAGATGAACATCACCGAAGGGATGAAGCTCCGCTACAATAACGCCATAGCCCTCTTGAAGCGAATCGCCGACGGTGAAGTTTCCATAGGGATTGACGAAATAGGCCCTGTCGATGAATCCAGCTTCAAGGTATCTTCAAAGCTGGATGGCGGGCCTGCCATTTTCTCGCTTGAATCCATGAGGTCCTTATGACCGATTTCGATATCGAAGAGAGAATATCAGTTCTTTTTTGCGGTGAAAACGACAAGACCCCCGCCAGGGAAAGGGATTCGTTCTGGTTCAAGGCCATCGATATCCAGGCGGGAATCACGACTCTTTCTCGCCCGGGAATGTCTGTTGCGGTCATGTCGGGCGATTACGAAACAGAAGACGCTACTGACAATCTTAAGGTGACATCCAAGATTATCGTTACCCTGGTCGTCAAGAATGTGGCGAAAGAAAAGGAACGCCGCCGCATTTTGCACCCCTGCGTCAAGCACGTAGTCTGGAAACTGCAGGGCAACGATCTTGGGCTTGAAATTGACCCGCTGAAGGTCAAGAACTGGAAGGACGTTACCACACCTGAACATCTTGCGGCAACACTGCTTGTTGCTGAAATCGAATTTGAAACGGCGTACACGCTGACGCCTGAAACAGAAGAGGCAAGCTACCGCAACCTGCTTTCTATCTGGAGTTCCTTCAAGAGCGAAGAGGAACCGCACGAGGAACTCGCTACATCCAAAGTGAACTTTGATAACGGAGAAACACCATGACACTGACCAACAACATCCCGGAAACCATGATTCCGGGCTCCTACTCGGAATACAACTACTTTGCCGGCCCGAACGGACTCCCGGCGAACATCCAGAAGGTGCTTCTGGTCGGCGACATTGCCGAAGGCGGCACCCTTGCAGTGGCGAAGCCCACGGCGGTCTACAACGAAAGCGAGGTCCTCGCTCTCGCCGGGGCCGGTTCGGTACTCCACCAGATGTACAGGGCCGCAAAGAATGCCTGGAAGTACGCCCAGATTACCTTGGTGCGCCACAAGGCTACTGCGGGAACCCCCGCCACCTGGACCATCACGCTTTCCAACCCCAGCGGCGCAACCGCTGCAACCGTTGGCGGCCTTGTCCGTGTCGTCTATAACGGCAAGAAGGTCAATGTCGGCGTGAAAATCGGCGAAACAGCAGCCAAGGTTGCTGAAGACATTGCCACCGCTTTGAATGCCGAAGCTACCGCACCGTTTACCGCAGAAGCTGCGGAAGGTGTCGTGACCCTTACCGCCAAGGCGAACGGTGCCTACATTTCTGCCGCCAAGGGTGGCGTGAACGTCTCGGTCGAGGTCGTGTCCACCGACATCACTGCAGCAGACCCGATTCTTACTGCGGGAACTGGCGAAATTGACGTGAAAAGCGCCCTTGCAGCAGCCTTCCCGGAACGTTTCCACCTGATTGTGCTCCCTACGGCCGATGCGCCCAATTTGACCCTCTTGAAGACGCACTTGATGCAGGCTGCCGAACCGCTTGAACAGCGTGGCCAGCGTGGCATTGTGGCTACAATCGTTGGCGGGGCCGGCGACGCCATTTCCCTTGCAACCGACTTCAACTGCGAACGCCTGCACATTGCCGCAGTCAAGAACGCCATTCCCGCCACTACCTGGGAAATTGCCGCAGGTCTTGCCGCCATCTTTGCCAGCAATTCCCAGCCCAACAAGCCCATGAACGGGCTCCCGATCCCTGGCATCGGTCTCCCGGATATCGCCGACAAGTGGAGCGGCGAAGAACAGGACGCCCTGCTTTATGGCGGAGTGATTCCTCTGGTGGAAACCGACAGCGAACTTTGCATTGTCCGTGCCGTGACTACTCGCAGCACCAAGGACGGCGTCCGCTTCACCAAGCTCATCGATACGGGTGTCATCGCCGCGCTCGACTATTTCCGAGACTCCATTCTCGCCATGCACAAGGTGAAGTACAAGAACAAGGTCATCCACGAGCTGTTGCCCGATGCCCTGAACGAAGACAACATCGCCGTGGCAAAGAGCCTTGAAGGGGTGCAGATTCTGCGTTTCATTGACCAGTATGCAGACCAGTTCATCACCGAGGAATCGAAGGATGAACCGGGCCGTATGCTCTGCCAGATTCCGGCTCCTGTCGTGCCTGGCCTGAACCAGATTTATTCCACCATCGACCTTTACCTCAACTAAGGAGTGAACCATGAAGATTTCCCAAGTTACAGTTGTCCTTAACGGCGACAAGATTACGGGCTTCAAGCAGTTCAAGGAGAACGAAATCGAAGAAGCCCAGACCGTGGAACTCGCCGATGGCGTAGATGTGGTGGAAGTACCGCCCAACTATGGTTTCCAGCTTACCGTTGTGCCCGATAGTGGTGCCGACCGGGATTGGACCGGAACCAGCGACGCCACTGTTGTCGTGCAGTACAAGGGCGGCAAGAAGGTGGTGTTCACCGGTTGCCGTCTCCTGAAACAGACTCCGGGTGACATTGACGGCAAGACCGCCAAGGAAACCCAGCTCGACTTCTATGCCCGCGCTCGCAAGGTAAGCTAATGACGGAACTCGAAAAAGCCATTCGCGACGACGAACCCGACGAACTCATTGCCCGCATCAAGGCGTCCCACGATGTCAAGCGTGTCGTGAGTTGGCCGGGCAGGCCGGACATCAAGATTGAAATCCGCCTGCTGACGCTTTCCGAAACCCGCAAGGCTAAAGTCGATAACCAGCTGGAGTTCAAGCACGACGGCATTGATATCGCAATGCACAATGTTACCGACTACCGTGAACAGGAGGCTGCTCACGGTATGTGGCGGGCTTTCTACAACGTCGATACGGGAAAACGCATTTTCCGCTCTGCGGAGCACCTGCGTTCGTTCTGTACCCCCGACGAACTGAAGAAACTCTGCGACGAATACAATGCATTTGCCGAGGAATGCGACCCGAGCCTTGACGAAGTTTCGGACGAAAGTATCGAGACGCTCATCGAAACGCTAAAAAAAACGCCGGACCAGGTTCAATTGAAAGTCGTAAGCTTGAATACGGCCTGGAAGCTAGTGCGTACTTTGGTTGCCCGGTTGCAAGCATAACTGACGCCCAGTGGCTCCTTGTCTTTGCGATGAAGGGGCTTTTGGAACCCAACGAAAAAGATAAAGGATGGCAGACAATTGGCGAATAACGAAGTCACATTGCGAATCGGTGCGGATGCTACAGGTCTCCAGAATGGCCTGCGCCAGTCATCGACTGCTGTCTCTTCTTTCGGGACGAAGGCACGGGCGACCATTGCACGTGTCGGCGGATCCATGCGGGGCCTTGCCGACAGCCTGGTGACTCCGTTCAATTCGCTGGTCCTTGGGGGTGGCCTTGGCATGGCCGTCAAGAACGTGGGCGACCTTTCCGAATCGCTCATGTATTACGGCTTTGCGGCAAAGAAAAGCGACGCGGACACGAAGGTGTTCCGCGAATCGCTGCATAAGACGGCAATCGAGACAGGTGTCGCCGCCAATGAAATCCTGAACGGTGTTTCAAAGATTGGCGAAATTACAGGCCAGTTCGATTTTGCCGAAGATATGGGCGGAATCCTGGCAAAGGCGGCCAAGGCTTCCGGGGCGTCTGTAGAAGACCTGGCAAATGTTGCTTCTTCGTTAAAAGTGACCATGGGCTTGACGGCCGATGAAGTTGCGAAATTCTTCAATTCCCTTATTATCCAGGGCGACCAAGGGTCATACACCCTGCAAAAGTTCGCAGCTGAAGGTAAGGCCCTGCTCGCGGCTACTTCGACTCACGGCATCAAAACGGCAGACCAGTTCGCTAGTTTTGGTGCTTATTTGCAGGTCATGAATGCCCAGATTAAGAGTGAAGCGGAGCTCACCACATCTGTATCGACGCTTTTCAGCGAACTTGTTTCAAAGGCAAAGGACCTGAATAAAATCGGGGTCCACGTTTTTGACAAGAACAAGGAATTTAACGACTTTGATTTCATCATGCGCCAGCTGATGGAAAAAACTGATGGCGATTTGCAGAAGTTGGGAAAATTATTCGGAGCATCCTCTATCAAGGCCTTGCAACCCATTATTTCCGAATACAAGAATGGGTGGAAAACAGTCGAAACAATTACGAAAAGCGGCCAAGAGGGTATGGCCAATACGAAAGTGTTGGATGAACGCTTTCAAAAAACCGCTAATGATTTCAACAGCAATGTAGACAAGATGAAGGCAGTCGCCCTGCAATTTGCAGACACGAACCTTACAGGGCCTGTTGAACAGCTGACGACCGCTCTAGGCTTTCTATCCCGCCACCAGGGAATAGTTACGGCGGGCTTCAAGATGATGGCCGTTGCGGCTGCTGCCTTGGGAATGGTCAAAATTGGCGGTCTCGTGAAGGATGTGGCCGGACTTGCCAGGGATATCAAGGGTATCTGGAGCAAGAATGGCGGCGCAGGGGCATCTGCCGCAGGGACGGGCGTTTCCGCTTTGGATGCATCTGTCCAAAAGGTATTCGTAGTCAATATGCGCAGCGGTTTTGGCGGTGGTTCTGACTACATGGACGATGATGCGCCTATGTATCAGCCTGCTACCCAGAAGGCGGCCCAGGCTATGGAATCGACCACAAAAGAGGTCGGCAGATTCCGCCAGGGCCTTTCCACCGCACGTGCGGGGCTGAACAAGTTCGGGAGCAGTGTCATTGGCGGCACATTGATGACGGCTGCCACAGGCTGGGCCATGAATCAAATCTACAACTTTGGCCAGGCTTTCATGGAATGGCGAAATGTCGTTGCCGATGTCGAGGCCAACAGCCGGGCCATGGTGGACCGTAACCAGACAGAATTCGAAAAACGGTATGGGCCTGAAGCAGCAAGGTGGAGCAAGAAGCATGGGGACACCCTTCTCGAAATCCAAAAGGAAGAAAACAGCTTCTTGCCGTCACAAAAGAAACTTGACAAGCTTTATGGCGATTTACGGCTATACAATCAGCTGACGAAGAATGCTGTCGCGGCTCAAAAGGGCGATAAAATGATGTCGCCCCAGGAATACATGCAGGCTTTGAACCAAAACATCATTATCAATGTGGATTCCAACGGCAAGGCTGTCGTCGAAACCGACAAGGGTAAGCCGCCCAAAGTCAGCGGACGAAAAACGACACCGGGATGGGGGGCATAATGGCAGAAGAAAAAATTCCAATGCTTGGCCCATGGAAACTTCGACTAGAGTCGATTGGCGACGAAATCTCTCACGCTATAGCCGAAACTAAATACCCTTACAAGAACGGAGCCGATCTCGAAGACATGGGCGTTGATCCTGAAACGCTCAAGTTCTCTGGTGTTTTGATCAATGACGAGTATGACAGAAATTATACCGAGCTGAGAAATTGGTTCCTATCGATTTTCAAAGCGCCAGTCTTGCTGGTACATCCCAAGCATGGCGCAGTTACAGGCTACCCCAAGAACGTATCATTCAGTAATGACCGTCGCAAGAGATATGCCGCATTTACATTTGATTTTGTGGTAGCGCATGTTCAGGACGATATCCAGTGCTATACGGACCCGTATGACGCCAATTTCGAAGAAACACAGACTCTCAATTTGGAAGTCCAGGAGAGTGTCGCCGTATCGATGCAACAGACCGGCGTTCCCGATATTCCCGGTTCTTCGGACTGGTCGCTTATCGATGTTTGGGGCTCATTAGGCGATGCTGCCCGCAGCTTTGGCGAAGCGACAAACAAGGCCATGGGGCAACTCCTGGGAACAATTGAATCCATAAAGGCCCCTGTCGATGCAATCAATACGACCATCGATTATATGGACTCGCTGTCAGGAACCTTGACAAAAGCTATCCAAGAATGCTGCGATTCTTTCGTGACACTTGCCAGAAAGGCCGGTTCCAACAAGGGCAAATCCAGGGCATCTACCGCCACCTTGGTCACCAACGCCTCATCGATGTTGGCGGCTCTTTATGGTGCCCCCGCAAGCGTTCGGGCTGCATTTGCAACCCTTGCTGCCGCTACTGTCGCTACGGAGACCGCCAAGCAAATATCCGATGATGAGAAAAAGATGGGCGAATCTATTGCGGCTGAACGAGTCGCCATTGACGATGCCGAAGGCCGCGAACTGGCTTCGGAAAGCGAACCGTATCTGCTTTCCCCCGATGAACTTGAGGATACGTTAGCCTTGGCAAGGGAGTTCATCCAACAGGTTCTTCCGCAGGCTGTAAGCCCCTACAGGCTCAAGAAAATGGCGGCGACGCTGTCGGATGCGGTGCTTCGTATCAAGCTGGAATACATGACCACCAAGACAATCAACGTGACCCACGAAACACCGCTCCACAAGATTGCCCTGGACAACAAGCTGAATTATAAGGCGGCTGAGCGCCTTTGCGCATTGAATAACGCCAAGAATCCCACGTTCATGAAAGGCGAGGTGCTTGTCTATGCAGAATGATGAAGTCGTCGTGCTTGTGGCGAATGCCAAAGGGAGAGCTCGGGTGGACAAGTTCGTGAGCTACACGATCGATGCGGACCTCTATTCCCCGGAAGGCTCATTCTCGTTCGAATGCGATTCTAAGTACGATATGAACCGCGGCAACCTGTGTCAAATCTTTGTGAACCGCAAGTGCGTCATGGCGGGGATTATCGATACCGTGCGCCGTTCCCTTTCTCGCAGCGGGCCCAAGATGGAAATCGAGGGGCGATCGGTGGCGTCGGTGCTAGCCGACTCCAGCGTGACAAAGTTTGGAACTTTGCCAAGGACGCTTCCCCAGCTGGCAGAACGGCTTGTGAAGGACCTGCCGTTTCTCTCCAGGAAAGATTTCGTTTTCAACTCCGGGTCAGATAAGGATAAAATCAAGCGCAAATTCGTCGAGCTTTCTCCGGGAGATAGCGTCTTTGATGTCCTGAAGAAAGCGGCCAATTCGCTCGGTTTTCTATTCTGGGCATCTCCTGACGGCTCACTGGTCTTTGACAAGCCTGTTGAACGTGGCAAGGCCGATTTCAGAATCCATGCCTTTGAAAATGGCGAGGAAATGGACTATATCGAGGGGTCTGTCACCGAAACATTGAACGGTCAGCACTCGCTTATCAAGGTTATCGGCGAAAGCCAGGACGATAGCGACATCAAGTATGTAGCCGCCTCGGTCAAAAATGACGATTTCCCGTTCTATCGCCCTCTTGTGGTAAACTGGAACGAGAATGAGGGCCCTGCCAAGAAAACCGCAGAACTTCAGCTGGCAACGGAAAAGGCATCCGCAATCCAGCTCGAATACACGATGTCCGGGCACTCGCAAAACGGTATTCCCTGGACAATCAACGCCTTTTGCGACGTAGAGGACCATTACAACGGCGCTGTTGACTCGTATCTGATTAAACGCCGCACGTTCACGCTCTCCAGGAGTGAGGGCAAACGCACCCGCCTTGAATTACAGCCCGGAGGCTCGTTATGATGAAATTTTTCACCAGTTTGGTTACCAGCTGCAAGGATGTGGCAGGCAAGCTCCGCAGTATCAGCGGCAAGGCTAACGGTATCGAATTTGAAGGCCGTCAGATGATGCAGCATTTTGGCTTTATCAGCATTCCCAAGGCCGGAGAGCGTTGCCTTTTCTTGCAGTTTGGCAATGTGGTCATTGCTGTTGCAAGCGACGGCAAGGACCGCCCCGCCGTAAAGGAAGGCGAAACGGCGCTTTACAGCGACAAGGCCCACTACATCATCCTCAAGAATAACGGCACCATAGCCATCAAGGCGGATGGCGGTCTTGATATCGATGGCGACGTGCGAGTCAATGGCGAAGTTAAGGATAAGATCGGAAATCTCTCAAAACTTCGCGATACCTTCAACCAGCATACTCACGTGGGCAACCTTGGTGCACCAACAGCAACGCCTGTGCCGCAGGATACGGGGGCCTAAATGCTTGACCTGGACACTCTCGATTCCGAATTTTCCCGGATTGTCAAGTCTGCCGACGGCAAGACAAGCGTGGCCCCGCAGCTTGCCAAGGCCTACGACGACTACGCCAAGGGCGGCGTTATCCTCGGTGCAGACCTGTCAGCTGGTGGCGACAAATCACTACTTGAAAGCGCCTTCTCGGTGCTCGACCCGTCCAGCGGGACACCCGCCAATATGGCCGCCAGGCTCTGTGCCTATTGGCAGGGGCTGCCTAAGCCTGGAATCCCGTCCCACGGTGGCGTAGCCGTCGTGTCAGTCATTCCGACTTTTACAGCAGTCCAGGCGGCTGTTCTAGCGGTCATAATGGCCTGCGTTACAACTAAAGAAGTTGAAAAGCCATACAAGAAGCTTTTCGGCGACATTGAAACCGTCTTGAAGACCGCCGTCTGCACGGTCACTGAAACCATGCCCACGACACCACCCAGCCCGTCACCATTCCCGGAGACCTTACAATGACTACAGATCAGATTAAAGAAGAAGTTCAGCTTTCGCTTACCGTGGCAAAAGGTTCATTTTACAAGAAACCTGAATTTGGCCACCGTTTCAAAGAACTTGCCCGTGAAGTGGCATCCGAAAACACCAGGAGCAAAGCCGAAACTTATGCCACCGAGGCACTAAAGTGGATGCTGGACTATAAGCACCTTAGAAGCGTGGAATCGACGGCAACCTATGCCGATTCCGACAAGCTCCTGGTGCATGTGGTATGTGTCGCATACAATGGCGATGTGATTGAATTTAAGCGTTTTGTGGAGGTCGGCGATGTCCGTAACAGTTGATCAAATCTTACAGCGTATGATTGTCGATGCGAAAAACTACAACCCGACTATCAAAATTAGCCAGGGCACGGAAACCTATATCCGATTCGCGACTGCTGCGTCTGCCATCTGGGGCCTCTACAAGCAGATGGACTGGACCCTTGACCAGATTTTTCCGACCACGATGAACCAGGAAAGCCTGGAACAGTGGGCGAACGATCGTGGGCTGGACTACAGCAACCTGACCGCAAGCGAGCTTTTGACGTTCATCCTGTCGTATCTTCGCAACCCGAAGAGCGGCGGCAAGCCTAGTGATTACGAACGCTGGGCCTTGGAAGCGTCTTCTACCGGCAAGGCTATCGGGCTCGAATCCTCGATGATTTACGGCAACATGCCCGACCTGAACGCGGCCAACGCTGTCAAACCGCATGACCGCGAAAACATCGCCTTTACTTGCGGATCCAGCGACACTGAAAAGAATGTCGTGATTGATTTGGGCGATTCGAAGGAAATCTTTGGAATTGGTCTTGGTTTCATTACCAAACGACCGGCTACTTTTGGAATTTATACGTCCGACGACGCCCAGACCTGGACCAAGCAGGGCAAGGTCGATGCCGCTTACTGGTGGGCTATGGCCACCTTCGATTCTGTTTCTACCCGCTATGTCAAGGTTGAACTCGAAGAAATCGAAGCGCTCGAAAGCTGGCAAACCGAAGCTTTGAATACCGTCAAGTGTTTCGGCGTCGAAATTTATGTGCCTAGTGACTCAAATGAGGCCCCGACATCATCCCGATGCCTCAAGAACTACTATGGCGTGGGAACGGTTCTCATGCTGATGGGTCCGAGTTCACTTTCGATGCGCTGTTGCGAGGCGGTCCGGGCAAAGTGCGAATACGAAGGCCCCGTTGCCCCGCGTGAAATTTGGGTCAATGTTCCTGTAGAAATAACTCTTTCTCTACGTGTTACGGTGCGAAAACTGCAACAATTGGACGAAGACGGTTTCCGGGAAGATGTCAATAAATATTTCGCCGATTTAGAACCAGGAGATCTCTTTATTCCTTCACAAATTGTTGTATACGCAATCAAAAATGGTGGCGAGAATGCGACTACTATCGAAGTATCGAAAAATGGTGGGGAATATCAGGTTGAAACAGATGCTATTGACTCGTATTCCACTGAAAAATTCGTCCTTGGTGACCTGGTGGTGCAGTAATGGTTGAGAATCCCTTCGAAAGCCCGCACTATAGAGCTCTCACGCAGCTCTATCCGCTCCAGATGGACGCGGAGGAATATGCCGTCGCCAAGGAACTTGACCGAGCCCTGGAAAGCGCCGATGCCGTCTACCGTGAAATCTTTCCTGGTTCAGCAATAACGACTCTCGAACGGTGGGAAAACCTTTATGAATTAGGCCATTCCGGCTCCTTGGAAGTTCGCCGCCAAGCCCTTTTAGAGGCTATCAACAGGGATTCAGGCATTGCGGAACGTCATTACAAGGCGCTTGCAGCGGCAATCGGTTTCGATATCGATATTGTAAAACCGCCCAGGATGCTCCGTGCGGGCCTTGGCCGAGCAGGCTTTGAAGTATACGACCAGGATGAACAATACACCTGGACGGTTAAATGTGATAGACTGAAATCTTCTTGTACCAAATTGATACAGACATTGGAAGCTCAGAAAATCCCGTTTACTCAAATTAAATGGAAATTCCAACAGCCACCTGCAGGTCGCTTGTTGCTCGAAGATGGCGGAGCCCTGCTTCTTGAAAACGGACATCAACTTCTCCTGGAGAACGAAACATGAACGAAGAAACCTTAGACAAAAAAATGTCTCAAATGGGAACAAAAACCTTGGCTCAGGCCTTGGCCGCAAATGCATCTTTGGCCGGATTTGCCGGACAGGAGAATTTCACCTTGCCCATTGGTGAATTGCTTCCTAGTCATGATGAATCGTTAGAAGGTGACGGAACTCCCGAAAATCCACTGAAAGTTAATATCGAGGAAATCGAACATACCGTAACCGAAGAAGTCGAAGAAGCCGTGGATACCATCAAGAGTAAAATCGTCTATACACTTGACCTTGGCGCAGTCCAAACGGGTATCGCTATTCAAGGAAATGGTACCTTGTTTGCCAAAGCAACCCTTTTTAGCCCTGGCATGGATCAGGAAATCAACGATACTGATTCAAAAATCATGTTTGCGACGAATCAGACCGGCTCTGTTTCGAAATTGATATTTGCCTTGTACCGCTACGACTTGGCAGACAATACAATTCATTGGGTAGCCAACACTGACAATGTGGCGTCGCTCGTTTCTACTACAGGCTTGCATGTCGCACCAATCAAGTATGTTGCTTCCGTGCCTGAAGGAAGTACGCTACAGCTTAAATCCAATAAATTATACTATTTGGTGGTTTTTACGGATGCAAACAGCGTCAAAATCGCAGGGAACACTTATTCCGAAAACATGAATACCATACCGCTTCTTGGTTGGTATGCAGACAATTTGCAGGATGTAACGGCAGAATCAATAAAAAACACCTATTCTGTCATCAATCCTAATGGAGAAAATCGCTCTCGTTTATTTGCCGCAATATCGAATATTGCCATAGAATCGGCTTCCACACCCGTTGCTACAGGCCCATTTACCGAACTCTCTAACTATGCCGTATCCAATTCTAAACGGATCCAATCTGTAGCCCAAGCGCTAACCCTGTCTTCTTCAGGCATGGTTTTCCAGAAAGTTGTTCCAGCAGCCGATGTTGACATCGTTGCCTGGCAATTTTTGGATTATCATGGTTCTCAGCCCAATCACTATGGCGCTCTTGTTCTTGATAGCCAACTGACGCCGGTAAGCGATTCTTCTGACACCTCTTGTACTGTTGGCGACAATGACAGCACTAAAGAAGGTAACTTCTATGTGCACAAATACGAAAAGAATTCGGGGTCCATTCACCTTACTGCGGGTGAAACATATTGGTTCCCGGCCATAGGCAATGGTAGCAACCGGAACCAGGAATGGCTTATTCAATACAGTTCGGCAACGCCCAGTATTCCTACAAGAGACTTATTGCTTGTTGAGGATTGCTCCAACTTGGGGAACTCGAACAACGAAACAGTGGTTGCCGAGAACGGTTGCTACTTAAAACTTTGGGATAACCAGGGAAACACTTATCAAATATAGAGGTCAAAAATGAACAAAAAGGTCTTTAAAACTGGTGATATCATCACTCCAGAGTTCCTGAATGCTCTGCAAAATCCATCTTTTGACAGAAGTACAGATGAAGTAGGTGGATTGCCGCTTCCCCCGGAACACTCTGAAATGAACCAAGTAAGAACATTTTCGGGTTTTGGCGCATCCATTACTATTGATTTAGGTGATTGGGACAAGAACTCTGTAATTTTACACAAAACAAGTGTCTCGCCTACAGAATCTTCTTACCCAACAAATTGTTCTGTAAGCGGGCATGCTGCAAGCGGTTTTTTACTCTATATGCCTATAGGAAACAGCAATGATGTAACTTTGTCCTATTGCGGGAACTCTTATACTTGTCATAAAGGGGCCGCGTTGTTGCTTATAACGCAATACATCAGTCTGGCTCATACTTGGTGGTGCAAAGCCTTTGAAATCCCTTTACAGGGCGCTGAAGCCTTCTTCAATGCTATTAAAACAGCCAATAATATCTCAGTTGGAGGAGACATTGAATGCGACGGTTCTTTAACTAGCCGAAGTGGTACTTTCGAAGACGAAGTAAGTGGCGATGAAGTCATAGGCAAATCCGTAACTGCTCAAAACAACGAAAATAGCGCTTTTTTTGATGTGCATGTGGGCACTGATGGCGTTGTTACATTCCAAATAAAGGGGAATTCGACCTATAATTACCAAACCATTCGATATGATACCAATACAGGATGTTTGCGTGTTGGTCATTCATATGTAGATAATGCAGAATGGGTTGAACTTGAAAACGGTCGGGTTTTGTCTGAAAGAAGAGGAAGCACTACGGGTTCTTCGTGGATTGAAAAAGTTGCTATCCAAGCAGATTTTAATATAGATGGCGAAATTCAGGATAGTTCTGGTGGATTATCCATGTATAGTTCATCAGCCACTCTTACTGGTTCTGAAACTCGCAAAGTGACTATAAGTCCTTATGGTATTAAATTCTATAAAATCAACAGCAATCAAGATGGATGGGAACAATTGAACAGCGTTGTTCCAAATAGTTAAAAAAATCGCCTTTCATTTTGTCTCATGAAAGGCGATTTTTTGTCTCACAACAACCGCGCCGTTATAGTCGCTTGCGCGCATCTGCGCGACAATGCTTTCTGCGTAGTCTTTAGGTATGCCGTTGGAATTTCCGGCGTTGATTGCGGAAGCATTTGTGGAGGGCGAGCCACCTGCTTGTGCGGCGCCCGCAGTTGTGCTAGCTGCAGTTGCATTGTCCGCGGAATCGTCTATCCCGTTCGTCGCGGCGATGACTGCCTTTTCGTTCGCCTTCACGACCTTGCAGTCTTTCTGGTTGGTGTTCTGCTTTAGTTCGGCGAATGGGTCAACTCCCATCTGCTTGAGTGTCGCCATCGTGTTCGCATCGATGTTCGCTTCGGCTATGACAAGCGATGCGCACTGGTTTATCATTGCAAGTTTGTTCAGGCGGTTCGGTGCCGCGATACCGTACTTCTGCAGGATAGTTTCGGCCTTCGCCTTGTCCTGCTTGCTTGTGGTTGCGATGTTGTCGCGCGAGAAGCCCGCTTCGTCGAGGGAGATGCCTGCATCGCTGAACTCGTTCTGAATTTGCTTGTAGTTCTTGGCCCAACTCTTTACGTCGGTATCGGTGATGCCTGCGGATTTTGCGTTCTGCGCGAATACGGCAGATGCCATGGCGCAAGTTGTGGCTAGGATAAGCAACTTTTTCATGTTACCTCGCTTTTCGGATTACTTCTTTTTGCGGAGTTTCAAGCAATCTTTTTGGATTTTATGGGCGTGTTTCTTGAAATCCTTTATCTTTTTCCAAAGGGCCGTTTTGGGGACGAGAATGGTATATGCTGGTCCGGTACTTAGTTTGTTGGATAACGTTGCAGTGGAATCCTCGATTCCGCAATAGTCAAAGAGCCAGAATTTTTCGCCGATATCGTGAGCGGACGTAATGGAGATGGCGTCGTCGTAGCAGCAATGCTCGATATTGCCTGCACAAGTGCAGCCGCAAAGGTCTGCTATTTCCGGGATGATAAATTCGCCTTTGCTCCAACGGGCATACAGGGAATCGTCTATCGCCTGTATTTTCTTCTGCAGGGAAGGGTCCGACGATATGTCGCATTTGAATCCGCCAAAATGCAGTGCAGGCTCGGCATTTATGAAGCATGCCAGAAAGAGGATTGTTTTCAGCACCGATTTCATCTCAAAAAGAATAATAGTTTAATTCTGTTGGCGGTGGGCGTCCTGTTCGAAAATCGTCTTGATGTATGCCTGCACCTGCTTGACGGAGAGAGGGGTGTTGCCGCTTTCGAATGTTGCGATGAGGTTCTTGCCGAGGATGTATCCGCTTGCGGCGTATCGGGAGATTTTCTGCACGGCGTTTTCGGTGTAGTCCGGGTCGCCCATCAGGCCGAAGTGCTCCCAGATGATTTCTTCGCGGGAGCTGGGGCGCAGGCAGGTGAAATCGGGGTAGAGCGTGCCCCAGCCCTTAATGCTTGCGGGGAATTCGTAGCGGAAGGGGATGCCTGCGCGATTGAGCGCGTCCGCGATGATGACTTCGGATTTTGAGCGGACGCGCACGCCCGTGCATGTGAAGAATTCGGGGGCGTTGATTTCGAAGGGCTTGCCGGTGTAGGGGAGGTGCTGCCATGCAGCGATGAAATCCTCGTCGGGCTCGCGCACGGGCGTCACAAGGGGGCGGCGGCCGGGGTGTAGCCCCGTGAACGCGGTGTCGATTTCTTCGGGATGGTAATTCTCCGTCAGGTTGTTGAGCGCGATGATTTGCCTGCCGATGATGCTTGCAACAGCCGCGTTGTAATCGCGTTGCGCGATTGCCGCCGCCCTGCGTCGTTCCTTGCGGGGGAGGTATTTTCCGTTAGAGTTGCTGCCTTTGTCTACGAGATAGTATTGCGACCGGTCATGGTTGGTTATGACTCGCAATCTTCCTGTGGGTTGCTTTCCCTTGGGGAGTTTAGCCTTCAGTGCGATCAGTTGCTGAATCCGCTCGTTGGCGATTTGAATGAGTTGGTCTGCCATTTCCGTTCCTTTTTTCTGTGAAACAAAAAAGCGCTGATACGCCGTTTTAACGGACAATATCAACGCTTATGTGTTCATAATATACAAAGTGTGTGGCAAAAAAACAAGTTGATGCTTTAGGCGGCAGTTGGATAGCATTTTTTTTGACTTTTGAACGTCTGTTTTGTGGGGGCTTACATACCAAAGACGTAAATAGTGGTGGTTGGTATGTAAAAAAGGTTGCGAAAGAGCGAAAAGTGTCCCAAATGCGGTCGCGGATGACGAAATTAGGGTAATTTTTGCTTAGTTTGTCTGTGTTTTGGCTGTTTTTTACATACTAAAACATTGCTTCGGGAAAATTGGTATGTAAGGTCTGTGAATGCTGATTACGGATTGCATACTAATTGAACTTTTTTGGTGTTTTAGTATGTAAATAGATGCGTTTTTCCCGCTCCTAGACGGCTTCTCCGAGGCTTGCGGGCGTTATTTTGCAGCCTATAGGCGGTTTTCCGCAGGCCGTCGCCATGGAAGTGCTCCGCCACCGCATTATCCTGAGCTACGAGGCCGAAGCGGAAGAAGTCTCCGCCGAGACCGTCGTGCAGAAGATTCTGGATTCTGTTGAGGTTCCGTAGTGAGCTGGAACGACTCGTATTAACGAGTCGTGGAAGCGAGAGCAACGCTCAGACCGGAGGCATGTCAATTGCGGTAGAGCGTTGCGGTCGTGTGAAGTGCCGTAGTCGCGGCCATCTCCCTTAAAGTCTAAAATCCCCAGCCGAGGTGGCCGGGGATTTTTTGGAGGTGTACTGTTGCGAGAGAGTTATCGCCTTACGGCCTTGAATATCCCGAGGATCCTGTTGCCTTGTGAGACTTTGACGAGGTAGGCGCCTTGACGCAGGGTGATGTGGAGTTCGTTCCCCTGCATGGCGAGGAATTCCGCGATGCGGTGGCCTTGCATGTCGAAGATGCTGATGTCGTGCGCGCCGCCGTCGATGCCCTCAAGAAGGAGCGTGCTACCTTCGATTCGCCCGCTGATGGCGTTGCTTTGCATCATGGATTCGGCGGCGGTGATGCCCTCGGTTCCTTCTGCGCTGGACGATTCCGGACCGGCGATTTCTGCGCTTGAAGAAGAATCCGTTTCTTCGGAACTGCTGGACTCCGGTTCCACCTGGACAAGCCCGCCCTCTGTGATAGGCGCTTTTGCCTGTGTGAGGATGTCAAGAGGGTCGGGCTTGCTGGAATCGAACGCTTCATGATCGTCGCGCAGGTGCTTGGCGAGTTCGGGTACCTTCGCCTTGATTTCTTCGATGTTCGCGCGGGCGAGTTCGTAGGCGCCGTATTCGCAGAAGTGCGTCTTGTCGCTTGCGGTGTACATGTACATTTTTTCCTTGTTGCCTCCGAGCGCCTTGCCGAGCGTGATGCTATGCTGGTTCAGGTCGAGTACGATGACGCCGAGCTTTTTCCCGAGGGCGCGCATGCGTTCGGGAAGCCCGCCCACGGCTGTTTTCGGGTCGGTCTCGTTCTGCCTTGCGGTGGATGTCACGAACAGCGGGGTAGCGCCCTTCGCCTTGATTTCGTTTGCGTACTTGGTGAGTGTCGCTTCGTAGTTGTTCACGTCGTTTTGATTCTTCTGGTCGTTATGCGCGAACTGCACGGTCACGAAGTCGCCCTTCTTGACCTCGGAGAGAATCTTTGCGAGACGCTTCATACTGTAGAACCCGCTTGCGGTAAGGCCCGATTCGGCGTAGTTCGCGATGGCAAGGCTGGATTTGAAAAATCCCGGGGCCATCTGGCCCCAGCCCGCCCACGGAGCCGTTATCTGGTCAACCACGGTGGAATTCCCGCAGAGCCAGAGTGTGGTCACGTTGTCGTTACGCTTGATTTCGATTCCTGCGACGGCGGGCGCCTTGCCGCTGATGACGAAGGTGAGTTTTTTGTCCCAGGTGCGGTAATCCTTTTCGCGGTCCTTGATGCTCATGGTCACCGAGCCGTCCATGCTTCTTGTTTCCATGCGCCTGAGCGAAACGGTCTGCCTGCTGAACACGCCGCCGGCGAGGGTGATGCGGTCGAGCATGAGCTTGCGGTTTTCTGCCCATACGGTGGTTTCGCTTTCGTTCTCACCGTCACCGAGAATGAACGTCACCTCGTAATTGCCTTGCGGGAGCGCCACCGAGAAAACCATGTCGCCTTTCGCCGTCAGGAAATCCGTGGTGAGGTCGTCGTCCCACAGGCGGTCTACCGAAGAAACCGTCCCGCTTTCGAAGCCGTAGCCCTGCGAGTCGCTGTACTTGGTGCTTGCCTTGACCTGCGTGTAGCCCGCGGCAACCGGGCCCTCGACAAAGTCGAACTTGTAGTTTTCGGCGGCTTCTGCCATGGAGAATGCGGCCAGAAGCGCTGCGACAGTCACCATCGTGGCTGTTTTGACAAGGGTGTCGTAGCCCTTGATTTCAGTTTTGTAATCCATAATAACATCCCTTTTACACGCGTTTGTGCCTGTACTACAAAATGTACTATAATATTTTTAAAAAAGCAAGAAAAAATTGAATAATTCTCAAATTTTAGAAAAAAAATTGGGTAAATAGCATATATTTTTGTTTTTTACTATACCATGTACTACATTTTTATGTATATTTAATATCATGAATACCTTCGTAAACATTTTCGAGTTTACCAAGTTCCGCAAGTTCCTGGCAGAATACCAGGAGCGCCGTCAGGCGGCGGAGCCTTCGTTTTCGCGTACCGAGTTCTGCAACTTGCTGGGGCTCCCCAATACCCGCAGCTATTTCAACGACGTGGTGCAGGGCAAGCGCGTGACCGACAACATGCGCGAGCGCTTTATAAACGTTATCGGGCTCAAGGGGAACGAGGCGAGGTATTTCGAGGCGATGGTCGATTTCGACCAGGGGAAGACGGCCCAGGTGCGCGAGGCGGCGTTCGATGCCATGATGCGCCTGAACAAGAACCCGCAGGCGATTGTGGACCCGGACAGCTACGAGTTCTTTGGCAACTGGTATAATAGTACTGTCTACGCGATTCTCGAGGTGATGGATGTTGGCGACGACGTGTCGGAACTCGCGGCGAAGATTTTCCCGCCTGTATCCGAGAAACGCCTGAAGGCGAGCCTCGAACTCATGAAAAAGATGTCGCTCGTACGCAAGGACGAACGCGGGTTTTGGAAGCCGACGAAGGATAGCCTTGCCACGGTGCAGCAGAGCAAGAGTCAGATGGTGCTCCAGTTCCAGAAGCAGTGCCTGGAACTCTCGAAGCAGGCGCTGGAATCCGAAGGGAGCGAATCCCGCGACATGACCACGTTTACGTTCGCGGTGTCGAAATCCGCGCAGGCGAAGGTCGAGAAGGCTGCCGAAAAGTTCAAGGCGCAGGTGCGCCAGATCGTGATGGCCGATAACGAGACGCCGACCGTCGTGGAACATGTGAACCTGCACGTGTTCAGCAATATCCGCGAAAACAATAAACCGTCCGGTGCGGGCGAGGCGTAGGGAGGGAGGAATTATGGGATGCTTTAGGAATATGATTGGTTCGAGGCGACTCGCGTTCGCTTTTGTCGCGGTGTGCGTGCTCGCCTTCTTTGCGGGCTGCAGCAATACGTCTTCTACGGATTCCGCGGGGATTTTGATTGAAACGAATACGGGCAACAAGGGCGTCGCTCGCATATGTGTTGCTCCGGAACTGTGGGATCTCTCTGCTGGAGATACCGTTTCGCTTGCCTTTGCTAATCGCGATACCGTGGGCGATACGGTCTTTGTGTACGAAAGTGACTACCGTAAGGTGGTGGATTCTTCTGCGGTACTTTCGGGAATGTTTGACATGGATAGCGTTCCCGTAGGGAAATACGATTCCGTGACTATTTACGGACTGTATGGTGAGCGCTCGTATGTTGTGGACGTTGATGTCGAGGACGGCGAAACCTATATGGTCAACGTGGATGGCGTGAAGGAAATTTCGGTAGTTGAAATGTCGGCTTGGACGGGCTTGTCCGACTTTGTATATATGTCTATTTCTGATTTCAATATAAAGACGGGTGATTCCCTGAAACTGTATGGGACGGAAAATTGGGGCGTGTTTGAAGATACGCTGGTGGTGTCGCATTTTGAGTATTATGACTGGACCAACTTGGTGATGGATTCGGTAACTGTGGCTTCCGGGAGCGCCTTGCTTGCGTTTATACCTTACGGCCACTATGATTCCTTGCTGGTGACGTCGCCGAACGGCGAAACCAAGAAACATAAACTTTCGTTCTATATCGAAGAGGGAAAATCCTACTATATCGATTCTGACGGTGCGAGGCCCATTGCCATTGACATTACTCCTGTGCGTGAAGGCGATGCCCAATTTTACTTCTTTATAGAATCTTTCGAAATGGCCGAAGGTGATACCCTTTCGATGATGCGTTCCGAAAGGGAACTGAATGGCGATACGCTTCACGAAACCAATTATTTTGCAACGAAGGTCGTATCGGCTGAGGATGTTTTAAAGGGCGTAGTGAAAGTAAAAAACGTGCCGGGAGGATTCTACAACCAGTTGAGTATTAGAAGGGTGTCGAATGAACGCGGGTTATCCAACGGTTTTGCGGAAGATTCTAGACAGTGGAATTTATCTGAAACGCCAATATTCATATCGAGTTCTTATGTAGGCAGCCTTGACAGTGTGGACGTAGCCTTGCCCGAAGGATTTGAAGACTTGGCCAAGACGGACGAAATTTTTGTTGATATCCCGTTCCCGATATTCTTGCCGGCATCGCTTGACAATCCTTGCTTGCTTGATGCGGAAGATAACCTTATCAAGCTGGAAGCGAGCGAACGTGATTATTATGCCGATAGCGTGTTGTATTGGGGCAAGGCTCCTGCGATGAAATTATCTAGAACGGGGAAACTCAAATTCAGAATTATAGATAAGTGTGTTGAAGATAACAATCTGCAATTACAGTTGGGTACCTACAGAAACCATTTCTCCGATGCAGAAATTTCCGATTCCGCTTACGCTAGGTTCAAAGATAAGAAGGATCTTCTGGGCCGTTCCCGCTGGGTGGATTCTACCGACAAATGGTTTTACATTCCCGATTTCAAGCCCTTCTCCGAAGACGGCTACTACATGGGGCTCTCCATCTGGTTCAATATCGATTCCATGCAGGTGAGCGAGTACGCGCAGATTATCTCGGCCAAGAAGGACAGCGTGGGCTTCACCCTGCAGAAGCGCGGAGCATCGGGTGCGGTGAACCTCAGGCTTGATACGCGCACGGGCGTTTACAATACGGTCGTGGGTCGCGCGAACGGGGTGCTCGACGGCACGTGGCACAACTACTCGTTCAAGATTCACGGCGATAGCGTGACCACATTCATCGACGGAACGCTGCTGGAATCTAGGCAGTTCGATTCGGGCGAAGGCTTTGCAGCTGCATTCAACCCTTCGATCGGCTACGGCGGGCTTCGCGGCGGTGTTGACGAGGTATTCTTCTTCGATGGTACGCAGTCCAACAACTGGATGCGGCTCTTCTACGCCCTGCAATATGCGGTTATAAAGGAATAAACGGGTGTTTAAGGCGCCTTTCGGGATGTATTTTTGCGAAATGTGGACTTTTTTTAAGTAAAGTGTTGTAAAAATTACATCATTTAGTTTGAAATTGCGTAAAAAATATTGACTTTTAATAAAAACTAGCGTATATTTAAAGTAGTAAACCTTATAGTAAAAAGGGAGATAAATATGTTTGGTGTGATGGGATTGAGTTCTCGCGGAGTGGTGTCCGCGGCAATTTTCACGCTCGCTTTTGCGGGCCAGGGGGTGTTCGCCCAGTCGTGGTATGCGACTGACGTGCGCCAAGGGGGCCATGACCCTTCCGTGTACAGGGACGAGAATGGCTACATCCTTATGTCCACGAATAACAACCTCGCCATGTGGACTTCTACGGACATGGTCAAGTGGAACTCGAAGGGCCAGATTTTCAGGGATAGCCCGCAGTGGCTCAAGAACGCCGTGGGCGGCAAGACCGACGGCATCTGGGCTCCGGACCTGTTCCATTTCAATAACCAGTACGGCGTGTTCTACTGCGGCTCCGTTTTTGGCCAGCGCACATCTGCCATCGGTGTCGCGACGAACGCGAACCTGGACTTTTCTAATCCGGCAAGTGGCTGGACTGACCAGGGCGAAGTGACGCGCACCACGAACAGCAACAACTACAACGCGATTGATGCCGACGTGGTGGTGACTCCCGATGGCCAGTACTGGATGACGTACGGTTCGTGGAATGCGGGCGGTATCCGCTTGATCAAGCTTGACCCCAAGACGGGCAAGCAGGCGAGCGATGACAAGACGAACTACCAGATTGCGACGCGCGGCGGTACGGGTATTGAAGGCCCGAGCCTCATCGAGCACGGCGGCCAGTATTTCTTGTTCACGGCCTGGGACGTATGTTGTAAACAAGGTAACGAAATCGAACAGACCACCTACAAGACGGCCATGGGCCGCGCCGACAAGGTGAACGGAACCTACAAGGACCGCAGCGGCAAGGAACTCAACAAGGGTGGCGGAACCATCCTGATGCAGCGTTACAGCCGTTATGTGGGCCCGGGCGGCGGCGAAGCCTTCAAGGACCTGAACCGCATCCGTTTTGTGCATCATTACTACGACCTGACCGGCGACAAGTACAACCACATCCACATTCGCGACCTGGTGTTTACCGACGACAACTGGCCCGAAATGGGGCAGCCCTTCCTCGGGCGCTACCTGAGTGCCGAGGCGGAACACGGCATTATGACACGCGGTGCGACGGATGACCTGACCTTCAATTACACGAAGGAAGCCTCGAACGGCGAATACGTGGGCTACATCAATACGAAGGGTTCCAAGATTCGCTTGCCGATGAACATTATGCAGGCGGGCGACTACATTATGCGTTACCGCTACGCGAACGGCGGCGATAATGATGCTACGCATAAAGTAACGGTGAATGGAAAGGCGCAGACGGTGAAGCTCCCGAAGACGGGCGCCTGGGGCAGTTTCCCCGAAAAGTCCGTGGCGATGATTCCGGCGACGCTCAAGCGCGGTGGCAACTTTATCGAGGTGGAACCCGACCAGAATTTTGCGGAACTTGACCGTATCGACTTCTTGCGCGTGATTCGCGATACCATTCCGGGCAACGGCTTCGATAACGGCATCAAGGTGCGCCTCACGAACGATGACAAGCTTGCCGTCAAGAACGGCGGTTACGCCATCTTCGAAAACGTGGTGACGGATTCCATCAGGAGCACCGAAGTCAAGGTTGAACTGCAGCAGTGCAGCGGCGGGACGCTCAGCATTCGCGAAGGTTCTGCTTCGGGTACGGAACTTTCTAAGTGCACTGTTCCTTCGAGCTGCGCGAATGGCGCCTGGACCGAAGTGAACTGCTCTGCCACCAAGAAGCTTTCGGGCGTCAAGGACTTCTACCTCACGGGAAGCGGCATGAGCGGCGAAGTGCTGGTCGGCAACATCCGCTTCGGAAAGGCCGCCTCTATCGAACCGCCGTCATCTAGTTCTAGCGCGGCTCCGATGGAATCTAGCTCCAGCGAATCTCCGGTGGAATCCAGCTCCAGCGTGACTCCGCCGGAAAGTTCCAGCAGCGGAACGACTGCGATTGCGCAGGCGAAATCTTTGAAAGCCAATTACAAAATGACGACGAATGCTTCTGGCTATACCTTCCATTTTGATCGTCCCGGTAATTACGAAATCATCGTGATGAACCCGCTGGGTCAGCTGATGGCTCGAAAGACGGTGCGCATGGAATCTGAAGTGTCGCTGCAGGGACTGCCAAAAGGAAAGTACATCTTCAAGGTGATGAATCGCTAACAGAAAAAGGGATGTTTGGGTATGTTTAAACGTGCTTTATCTATGCTGATGGGGGTAGCGGCTGTTGCGATGGCTGCAAACCCCCTCACTACAAAATTCTACTCTGCCGATGCCGCGGCGCTCGTGCACAACGACAGCCTGTTCATTTTTGCGGGCCACGACGAGCAGGGCGCTCAGGGGAATAACAACAAGTTCTTCTTGATGAACGACTGGCACGTGCTGGTGACCGACGACATGGAAAACTACCATGACTACGGTGCGGTACTTTCGTGGCGGACCTTCAAGTGGGCAAGCGGCAACGCCTTCGCGGGCCACTGCGAATACCGTAACGGTAAGTTCTATTGGTACGTGGCAGTGCATCATGCGACTGTCGTGCGTGACGAAGGTTTCGCGATTGGCGTCGCGGTGGCCGATCACCCCTCGGGCCCATGGAAGGATGCTATCGGCAAGGCGCTCGTGACCGACGACACCCCGAACGATGTCGCGCTGAATATCGACCCCGCAATTTTCTACGACGGGAACGATATATGGATGTATTGGGGCTCGTGGAACGCGGGCCGCCGCGTGAAGCTCAAGGAAAATATGATTGAGCTGGCAAGTACGCCCGAAGACATCAAGATCAAGGACTTTTTCGAGGCTCCCTGGATGCACAAGTATCGTGGCAACTACTACTTCAGTTACGCCTCGGGTTACCCTTCTACGACAAACTACTCCATGGCCACGAGCCTGAATGGCCCGTGGACGCAGAAGGGCGTGCTGAATGACAAGCTCGACAATTCCGAGACGAATCACCAGGCGATTTTCAAGTATCTCGGTCACTGGTATTTTATGTATCACGGCGCGAACGCTCCGGGCGGCTGGACTTACCGTCGTTCCGTGAATATCGACTACCTGTACTATGACGAGAATGCGAATATCCAGAAAATCAAGCGTACCACCACGGGTGTAGACAAGGTAAACAACGCGCTTGTGGAGAATGGAACGTATCGCTTGACCGTTTCGCACAGCGCCTTGTCGCTGGTCGAAGAAAACGGAATCGTGGTGCAGCGCCCCGAAAGCGAAAAGGATGCGAACCAGTTCTGGACCGTGGAACGCAGCGCGAAAAATGCCCGCCATTACACGCTCAGAAATTACGGTACCGGCCGCTACTATTGCCCGCCCAAGACGCTGCTCGATACCGTCAAGACGTCGGCGACCGCCTGCGAAATCCGCATCGAAAATGCCTCTGTCGCAAAGGGCTACTACCTGTACGGCGACTATGACAGCGACTTTGTGGGCGACGTGCTGAATGTCTCGAAGGATTCGGGCATGCCCGTGATTATCTGGGTGCGTACCGGTGCTGACAACCAGAAGGTGAAACTCGCGAAGGCGACCCCGCCGGCAGTTGCACCGGAGTCGTCTTCTAGCATCGAGGAATCTTCCAGCTCTGTTGTCGCCGAAAATTCTTCGAGTTCCGAAGTCGCGCCCGAAAGTTCTAGCAGCGGAACTACCGCGATTGCTCCGCGTGCAACTCGCCAGGGAATGCAGGTGCCAGCTCGCAAGGGTTACCGTGACCTCAAGGGCCGCAGTTTTGACAGGCGGATTCCGTATCGGGTGATGTTCTAGCGGAAGTAATTTGTCTTAAAAGCAGGAGTGTTTGGATGTACGGATTGGGAAACGCCCTTCGGGGCGGCTTTATGGGAGTCGGCTTGTCGCTTGCCGTTGGTGCATTTGCTGCAAGTAATCCCATTGTCACGAACATGTTCACGGCAGACCCCGCAGGGCTCGTTTACAACGATACCATGTATATCTTCACGGGGCATGATGAGGCGCCCGCCGGTCACGAAGGTTACATAATGAACGACTGGCACATATTCTCTTCGGGAGATATGGATACCTGGGTGGATCGCGGGGCCGTGCTTTCTATCAAGTCGTTCAAGTGGGCGCGTGGCAGCGCCTGGGCGAGCCAGACTATCGAACGTAACGGCAAGTTCTACTGGTATGTGACCGTGCACGACGGCAGGGACTTTGCGGTTGGCGTCGCCGTCGCGGACCATCCGGCAGGCCCGTACAAGGATGCCATCGGCAAGGCACTCATTACAAGCGACATGACTCCGGCGAATAGCGGCGTGAATTACGATATCGACCCGACCGTCTTTATCGATGACGACGGACAGGCTTATATTTATTGGGGCAACGGCGCCGTGATGGGCTACAGGCTCAAGGAAAACATGGTCGAACTGCAAGGCAACATGTTCAACGTGACGCCGCCCAGTTTTACCGAGGCTCCGTACGTTCATAAAAGGAACGGCTACTACTTTTTGACGTATGCCTACGGCTGGGAAGAACGCATTGGCCAGGCGACCATGAAAAGCCCGACGGGACCCGTATCCAATTCCAAGGTCATTGTCGGTTACAACAAGAATTCCAATACGAGTCACCAGGCGTTTGTTGAATTCCGTAACCAGTGGTACTATATCTACCATACGGGTGCGATTGGCGGCAGTTTCCGTCGTGCGCTGTGTGTGGACTACGCCTACTACGAAAACGATTCGACCATCGCGAACATCACCATGACCGACGCAGGCGTAAAGAAGGTTGACCACGCGCCGATCAGGGATGGCGTTTACCGCATCAAGGCGCGGCACAGCGGCCTGAGTCTCGAAGATGCGGCTTCTGCGGTAATCCAGATGGATTCCGAAGAAAGTGAATCGCAGCTGTGGGCGCTCAAGAGAATCGATGGTTACACCTACACGCTCAGAAATATCGAAACGGGAAAGTATCTTTCGTTCGGAAAGGGAAACCTGCTTGATACCGCAAAGACCGTCGATGCCGAAAACAGGATTATCATCGAGAACTTTAATGTGGATGACGGTTACCGCCTGTACGCGGATACCGCAAGTGAATACCTGGGCGATGTCCTGAACATCTCTACGGAGGCGGGAATGCCGCTTGTCGTGTGGAAACAGACCGGAACGCAGAATCAGTCGTTCAAGTTTGAATATATGGGCGACGAATCTGCATATAGTTCTTCCAGCGTAGAGGTCGCGCCCGAAAGTTCCAGCTTCGAGGACGTGTCGAGCAGTTCCGCAGAAATTATGTCGTTAGTCGCGGCGCCTGGGAATCTCGGTGCACGGATTGTCGGGGTTTCTCGCGTGGATGGGTTGCGGTTCTCGCAGGCTGCGGATTACGCCCTGATGAACCTGCACGGCATGGTCGTTGCCCGTGGGCACGCTGCGCAAGTCGCGGTGAATAACCTTGCCCCCGGCGCATACGTGGTAAGGCTTGGCGGCCGCATCCAGAAAATCGAGCTGAGGTGAAGCGTGTTCGACCGTGAAAATTTCGCCATCGTCAAGCAGATTGCGGTGCTCAGCCTGCTCGCCATCGCGCTAGGGCTTGTTTACGGGTGAGAAAACGCTTGTTCTACATTAAATATCGCCGTTTTTCGCTCGAAAACGGCGATTTTAAATTTTTTCAAAAAATATAGTACGTTTTATAGTAAAAAGAGTTATATTTATGGAAAATTGTAGTACAACTTATAGTACAACAAAATATTAACTAAAAACAAAGGAGTGAAGGATGTTTGGAATGGGTAAAATCATCAGGAAAACGGCGCTGGTCCTGGGTGCCGTGGCGGTTGCGGCGCTTGCGCGCCCGTATATCGTGGGTGTCGATGTCTCGTGGGTGCTCGAAGACGAGTCCTTGGGGGCAAAGTACTACGATAACGGCAAGCAGCAGGACCTCTTTGATATCCTGCAGAATCATGGAATCAACTTTATCCGCGTGCGCACCTTCGTGAATTCGTGCATCGGCTACGCTAAGGAGAGTTACTCCGGTGCAAATTCCAACGTGTGCTGGTGCGACCTGGAACATACCATTGCGCTCGCCAAGCGCATCAAGGCGCACAACATGGGATTCTTCCTGGATTTCCACATGAGCGACACGTGGGCATCCATCGGCCACCAGAATGTTCCGGCCTCGTGGGCGGGCAAGAGCAATGCCGAGATGGGCAAGCTCGCCTATAACCACGTGAAGACGACCATGGATGCGCTCATGAAGGCGGGGCTGCGCCCCGACATGGTGCAGGTGGGTAACGAAATCAACTCGAAGGTGGCGGGCGTTTCGCTGAGCAAGACGGCGGACTTCGCGAATATCATCAATTCGGGCGTGCGTGCGGTGCGCGAGACGGATCCTTCCATCAAGATTGTGATGCAGCATGGACAGCCGCGCCCCGAGAAGGGCTTCGCGGATTGGTACAGCAAGATTCACGCGAATATCGACTACGATGCCATTTGCGGTTCCACCTACGGCACCACGAACAACGGGCAGGATTGGCGCGATATGTTCGGGCTCGTGGTCAAGAACAAGAAGGCGGTGCTGAGCTGCGAATATACGGGCGAACGCACGGCCCTCGTGAACTCGGTGTTCTATGAATTTGGCGACCTGGGCTGGGGAACCTTCGTGTGGGAGCCGACCCGTTACAGCAAAAAACCGATGTTTGATCGCGATGGCCAGAAATACACGGCGAATGCGCGCCTTAGGGAACTGCGCGATATCGCGAAAAAATATAACGCGACGCTCCCGGACTGGGTGCAGAACGGCAAGGCCGTAAAGAAGTACAACGTGAAGACGACGGTCGCTTACGGCGGCTCGATTGCGCAGAGCATCGAGGGTGGTGAAATTGCCGAAGGGAGCAAGGTGACCTTTACGGCCGTTCCGCAGGAGGGCTGGGAATTCGTGGCGTGGACTGGCGACAACACGGGTAACGGCAAGGAATACACGGTGGCAAGTCTCGGCAAGGATGTGAACCTGGGCGCGACCTTCAAGTTCGTGGGCAAGGATTCGCTCAAGTACGAGGCGGAAAACGGCGTGTTCAACAAGGCGGTTCTCGAGTCGACGCACGAGGGCTTTTCGGGCAAGGGCTACGCGAATCTCGATAACGAGGTGGGTTCTTCGGTGACGCTTTCCGTGGTTGCTGCCGACGAGGGCGATAAGGACGTGAAGATTGTCTTTGCGAACGGCTCTACGGCAAATCGCCCGGTAAGTGTTGCGGTGAACGGCAAGGTGCAGGTGGAATCGGTGGACTTCGAATCGACGGGTGCCTGGGAATCGTGGGATTCTAGCGTGGTGACGCTCAAGTTGCCTGCGGGTGCAAGCACCATCACTATCGCCTCGCTCACGAAGGATGGCGGCCCGAATATCGACCGTATCGAGTTCGTGAATAAGAATGCGGTAATCCCCGTCAATCCCGGCGACTCGGTGGTGGGCGACAGCGGCACGACGGTGCTCCAGCGGATCCCTGTGCGTAGCAATACGCTCCGTAACGGTGGCCGGAACTTCCTGGTGAACGGGCGTTCTGCGGGTGCATTGAAGAACCGTGCATCGAAAATCAAGATATATTCAAAGTAACGGGATGAGGTGTTTATGAAAATGAAGCGCGTGTTGTGTGCGGCCGTGATTGCCTTGGCTGCTGCGGAAACTTTCGGGGCGACCTACTATGTGGCCCCCGCTGGCAAGAATACGAACAAGGGAACGAAGGATAGCCCGTTTGCGACCCTCAACAAGGCGAATTCCGTGGTGAACGCGGGCGATACCGTGTGGATTCGCGGCGGAATCTACCTGCATACGGACACGAACTATGTGAAAAACGACAACATGTTCGCGGGCATTCACCTGACCAAGAGCGGTTCAAGCGACAACAAGCGCATTCATTACCTCGCATACCCGGGCGAAAAGCCGGTCATCGACTTCAGCAAGATGCCGATTGCCAACGGTTCGAACAACGTAAGGTACACTTCTGGTATCCTTATCCAGGCGCAGTACTTGCACTTGAAGGGGCTCGAAGTCAAGAATGTTCCCATGAAGGGCGAATCAAATGTGGGCGTGTACGTGTCCCGCAGTAAGCATATCTTCTTGGAACTTATCGATAGCCACCACAACGGCGGTTCGGGATTCTTCGTGAACGAGAAGGGCTCGGGAAGCGGCGGCGGACATTTGTTCTTGAACTGCGACAGTCACGACAACTACGACCCGAACGGGCGCCAGGGAGATGGTCAGAATGCCGACGGCTTTGGCGTGCACTACCAGCAGGGTGGCGATACTACGAAGTTCATCGGTTGTCGTGCCTGGTGGAACAGCGATGACGGCTGGGATTTTATTAGCCAGGAATTCCCGGTGGTTATCGAGAACAGCTGGGCGATGGGCCACGGCTACAGCAACTACGGCACCGGCAAGCCGAAGGATGGCAACGGCAACGGTTTCAAGGCGGGGAGCAGCAAGACGGGGGTGCGCCACACCATCCGCAACTGCGTGGCCTGGAAAAACAAGGCGTCTGGTTTCTATGCAAATCACAGCAGCGGTGGTAACGACTGGTTCAACAATACGGCCTATATGAACGGCACGGCGTTCAACATGTGGGCGAGTACCTGGGATGCAAACGACAACCGCACCGACGGCGTCGTGCTCAAGGGCAGCAAGGCTCACGTGATGAAGAACAACATTGCCTTCCCGAACAAGACGGCCTACATCGGCGGTGAATATGCGGCGGGCGAATACAATACCTGGAACCTGAATATTACCCCGAAGGAATCGGATTTCGTGAGCGTGTCTGACCCGAGCATGACCGTGACGGGCAAGGAACTCGGGCCTCTCGGCGGTGCTTTCGGCCCGCGTCAGGCCGACGGTAGCCTTCCGGATATCGACTTCCTGAAGCTCGCAAAGAACAGCCAGATGATTGACAAGGGCGTGAATGTGGGTCTCAAGTACGAGGGCAAGGCTCCGGATTTGGGTGCGTACGAATACGGCTATGTGTCGCCTGTTATAGTGCCGGTCGATACCACGCCGAAGGATACTGCTGTAACGCCGATTGTCGTTCCGGTCGATACGTCTGTTGCGCCGGTCGATTCGACGGAGGATTCAACGGAAGTATCTGCGGGCGACTCGACGACCTTAGTGCGCCCGCTTCCGCAACGCAGGCAGAATATGCAGCAGCCGGGACACCTGTTCTACGTGAACGGTCGCTCGGTGAATGCGCTGCGTGCTGGTGACCGCAAGGCATCGAGAATCAGGACTTATTCAAAATAACGGGGTGGTTTATGAAAAAGATGAGTTTATTCAAGACGGTGCTTGCCGGGGGATTGCTTGTTGCATCCCTTGCCGGTACGGCTACGGCGCAGACTATCGTAAATGACCGTTTCTGGAAAGATACGGACGGCAACTTTATCTATTCGCAGGGTGGAGGCGTGCTCCAGGTGGGCGATACGTTCTACTGGTACGGAGTCAAGTACAACGGTGCCGTTACATACGCGGCGAACCCCACCAAGAAAAATGACGATACCGGATTTGCGGGCGTCACCTGCTATTCCTCGAAGGACCTGGTCAACTGGAAATTCGAGGGAATCGTGCTTAAGCCGAGCGAAGCGGGCGGTGGATGGTTCGGGCGCATTGGCGTCGTGTACAATGCGAAGAGCAAGAAGTATGTGCTCGCGGGCCAGGGGGCAAGCCCGAGCTGGGAATACGGCGAGTATTTTGCCACCAGCGATTCCCCTACGGGGCCGTTCAAGTTTGCGCGCGTGCAGCCCGAAAGCGAGATGACGTTTTTTGTGAACAATAATACCGGCGATCAGACGCTTTTCCAGGATGACGACGGCAAGGCGTACGTAATTGCTTCTAACGTGAAAGGCCGTACTAACTTGTACGTAGCACCGCTCCGTGAATCGGATTTCTTGGCTATTGACGGTTCCAGGACGGTGAATATCCACAAGAGCCGTGTGGGTGGCCGCGAAGGGAATGCCATGTTCAAGCAGAATGGCGTTTACTACTTCTGCTCTTCTGATTTGCATGGCTGGAATACCTCGCAGACATATTGCATGTCGGCGACAAACATCCTGGGCCCCTACAGCGAAGAGTTCGTGCTTGAAGGAACGCAACACGACTTTAGTCACGTGACTCAGACCGGGTTCTTTGTCATGGTGAAGGGTTCGAAGGGTTCGTTCGTGGTGAACGCGGGTGACCGCTGGAGCGATTTTGCCGGGAATGGCCTCGGTTACAACCAGTGGCTGCCTATTTCTTTCGAGACGGGCAAACCCGTGTTCCATTCCCTGAGCGAGTGGAACATCAACGTGAAGGAAGGCTCGTGGAGCGTGGGCGCGGGTAACAACTATTGCCTGAATCCGACATTCGAGGCGGATCGCGTGAGCCAGACGACCTTGACGGGCTGGAAACTGGACAAGGCCGATGCCAACAACATCAATTCCACATCCAAGAAACGCACGGGCCGCTGGGGGCTCTACCTGACGGACAGCAAGACGCTCACGCAGACATTGACGGTACCCAACGGGAAGTACACCCTGAGCGCCTACGTGCAGAGCAGTGGCGGGCAGAGTTCCGCGAAGATGTTCGCGAAGGATTTTGGTGGCAGCGAGCAGAACGTGTCTATTGCCGCGGCTGCAGGCAACTGGACAAAGAAGGCGGTGGAAAACATCACCGTGACGAACGGGAAGATAACCATCGGGTTTAGCACCGCGGGCTCCTCTAGCCAGTGGATTGCCGTCGACGATATTGAACTCATCAAGTCGGGCAAGAGCTACAAGGTGTCGCTCGATGCCGGAATTGGCGGGACGATAGCCCAGAATATCGCCGGTGCAGAAATTCCCGAGGGTTCGAACGTCACGTTTACCGCGACCCCTCTGGACGGCTGGGAATTTGCGGGCTGGAGCGGAGATGCGAGCGGGCTCGACAAGGAATACGTTGTGGCAAGTCTCGGCAAGGACGTGAATCTTGGTGCCACGTTCAAGTTCGTGGGCAAGGATTCGCTCAAATATGAGGCGGAAAATACCGTATTCAATCAGACGCTTTTCGAGGATAAGCACGAAGGTTTTTCGGGCAAGGGTTACGCGAACCTGGACAATGCGGTGGGTTCCTCGATTACGTTTGCGCTTTGCCTGCCCGAAGGCGATGAACGCAATGTCAAGCTGACTTTCGCGAACGGCGGGAGCGCGAACCGCCCCGTAAGCATTTCGGTAAACGGCAAGGTTCTGGTAGAAAAGCTGGACCTGGAACCGACGGGCGGATGGACCACATGGAACGATGCGGAATTGTCGCTCAAGATTCCCGCCGGCGTAAACACCCTGGAAATTGCGTCGCTCACGGAAGACGGTGCCCCGAATATCGACAAGATAGAGTTCGTGCGTGCAGACTCCGGTACGACCGTGCTGCGCAAGGTTGCCCCTGCAGAAGTATCCAAGGCCCGCACAGGCAAGCGGTTCTACGTGAACGGCCGCACGGTAAATACCCTGCGTGCTGGCAACCGCAAGGCCCGACAGCCTGTTTTTGCGAAGTAACAAAAGTACCGCAGGTGCCCACGAAGAAACTTGTCTCCTTTGTCTCCGTTGTCTATGGACAACCGGAAGTGTGGTGGTGAAGGTACTATTTGGAGTGCCGGAGATATATTATAGGTGCAGGTTCCCGGTGGTGCGGGGGCTTGTAATTCAAAAAGGATTGGATGATGAAAAAGTTGTGGATGTTTGGGCTTTCGCTCGCACTTGGAGTGGGCATGTCGCAGGCGGCTCGCCAGATGGAATGGCTGAACCGCGGGCTTGTGGCGGTTAAGACCGGCGGGGGCGTGTTCCTCAGCTGGCGCGTCCTTGGGACCGAGGGCTCCGAGACGGGCTTTAACCTGTACCGCGATGGCGAGAAAATCGCGAACCTCAGCGGGACACAGGCGAGCAACTATACCGACGCGAAAGGGACAACCTCGAGCAGATATTCCGTAAAGGCTGTCATAAACGGCAAGGAACTTGCATCTGACGATGCCGTACCCGTGTGGGGCGAGCAGTTCTTGACAGTGAACCTGGACAGGCCTGCAGGCGGTAGCGACTACACCTACAGTCCCAACGATATTGCCGTGGGCGATGTGGATGGAGATGGCGAGTTCGAGTTGGTTCTCAAGTGGGATCCGAGCAATTCCAAGGACAATTCCCAGAAGGGGAAGACGGGCAACGTCATCATTGACTGTTACAAGATGAGCGGCAAAAAACTTTGGCGCATCGATTTGGGCGTAAACATCCGTGCGGGGGCGCACTACACGCAGATGCTCGTGGGTGACTACGATGGCGACGGCAAGGCGGAACTTGCCGTAAAGACTGCGCCGGGAACAAAGGATGCCAGCGGAAAGTACTTGAGCAAGGGCGCAGCGGCCAATGCGGCGCATACCAGCGATTATCGCAATTCGAGTGGATACATTCTGACCGGTGACGAATACCTCACGGTTTTCAACGGCGAAACGGGACTTGAAATGGCGACCGTCGCCTATAATCCAGGGCGCGGTACGGTAAAGAACTGGGGCGACAGTTACGGGAACCGCGTCGACCGCTTCCTTGCGACAAATGCCTATCTCGATGGCAAGAAACCGAGCATGGTTTTCCAACGCGGCTATTACACGCGCATGGCGCTCACGGCCTACGACTGGGACGGAAAATCGCTGACGCAGCGCTGGTACCACAATTCGGCGACGAGCGGCAAGGAATGTTACGGGCAAGGCAATCACAACATTTCCGCAGGCGACGTGGATGGCGACGGTTTCGATGAAATCATTGAAGGAAGTTGCGCCATTGACCACGATGGGAAATTCATGTACCGCACAGGCAAGGGTCACGGCGATGCAATCCACTTTGGCGATTTGGAGCCCGACAACGACGGCCTCGAGGTTTGGCAGGTCCACGAAGAAAAGCCCTACGGATACGATTTGCACGATGCCCGCACCGGCAAGTTGCTTTTTAGCGAAACGAGCTCCGGGGACAACGGGCGCGGCGTCGCGGGCGACGTTGATTCCAACAGCCGCGGACATGAGCTCTGGTCTGCTGCAAACTGGAACACCTATACGGCTAAGGGAAAAATCTGGAAGGCCGACAAGCGTCCCGCCTACAACTTCCGTATCTACTGGGATGGTGACCTGCTTGACGAATTGTTGGACAATACGACCATCAGCAAGTGGGACCACGCAAAGCAACAGAGCAATACGCTTTTCCAGATGCAGGGCAACAGTTGCAACACCACCAAGGCGACACCGAATTTCAGCGGTGACATTCTGGGCGACTGGCGCGAGGAAGTCATCTTGCACGATGGAGCCTCCAAGCTTTACATTTACACGACGACCACGCCTACCGAACATCGCATGTACACGCTTGCGCACGACCCGGTTTATCGCAATGGCATGAGCTGGCAGAATACCGCCTACAACCAGCCGCCGCATCTGGGTTTTTGGCTGCATGGCAACAAGGGCAAGTTCCCGAAGCCGGACATCGTGCTGATAGGCGACAACACGCCGAAGGCGGCCGCGATTGTCAAGCAGGGCGCAGGTAGTTCGAGCCAGGTGATTGTGAAGGGTGATTCGATTGTCCCGTTCACCTTCGCAATCCAGCATGCGGACGGGGCGAATGTTGACGGGCTCCCGGCAGGCGTGACGGCCGTGTGGAATGCGACGACATCATCGCTCTATTTTAGCGGGACTCCCGTTGTCGAGGGCGAGTTTACCTATACGATTACGACGAAAGGCGGGAATGCTGACTTTGGCGAAGCGACTCGCAACGGAAAATTCACCATCCTGAGTGTCGTGGAATCGGGACCTGCTCCTCTTATGGTTCGGAGCGATATCGAGGCGGCGGTACCGACCGATGCAAAGGGAGCCTTTGCCGACAACCACGAGAATTTCCGCGGCACGGGATTCTACGATTTCGAAAACAGTCTCGATAGCTACGGCATTTACCACCTGGTTTCGCCGAAGGAATACAAGAATGCAACGATGGTGCTGCGCTACGCCCACGGCAAAACGGATACGCGTCGCATTATGGTGAAGATGAATGAAGACCTGGTCGGTTCGCTGACGTTCAAGCCCACTGCCGATTGGGATACCTGGGATAGCGTCTCGGTGGGTGTTTCGCTCCAGAAGGGGTTGAATGTGCTTTATCTGAAATCGCTGGAAGAGGCGGGTGCACCGAACATCGATCAGATCGGTTTTGATGTCGAAGGCGTGGTGCTTTTTGAGGATTCAACGCAACTCTCGGCGATAGACACCTTGAGCGCTGAAGTCGCGGGAGACTCTTCGGGAACGACGGGACTTACCCGTGGCGATTACACCGCAGAAGACGACTTTGCTGGTAACATTCGCGTTGCTGCCGGAATACACCTGAATCTTGCAGATGGTACGCTGATTGCCCGCGAATCGGGGTATGCCCAGGTGGATTTCTTTGACATGACTGGCCACCAGGTGGCGCGCCTTGCAAGAAATGTTCCGGCAGGAGCGTCTGACTTGTCCCGCGAAATCAGGGCTCTCCCCGAGGGCGTTTACATGGTCCGTGTCAAGTTCAATGGTCGCACGATGCAGAATGCGGTGCAGGTAAGAGTCGAACGGTAGTTTCCTAACTAAACGATACGTCCCGGCGGAAGCCGGGGCGTTTTTTTTTGCACCGCAGGTGCCTGCCGTAGTCCGCGGACAACTGGAAATTTCTTTTACCCTACCCCCGGAGCAAATCCGAGGGTATTTTTGAGGGCAGAAAGGAGTTTTGTATGGGATGTTTGAATTCTATTCGCGTATTGGGCCTCTCGGCGGCGCTTGCCTTTGCCGCATCGCCCGTCATCAAGGTCGATTTTGACATGAGCGGCCGCAATTCGAGCGAGGTTACGGAACCGAATTACGTGCCCTGGGTGGTTTCGGGTGTCGCTTCGAAAGATACGACGCTTTCGGGCGTAAAGGTGAATGTCGCTGGAAGCGCGAACCTCAAGGCCAACTGGTACAAGGCCGGGGTGCAGTCCCCGAGCTATGCGCGCCTTGTGTGCGACGGCGTGATGGTCGAAGGTGGCGGGGCGATTACGCTCACCTTCTCGAATCTTGCGGCAGGGACGCACAGCCTCCTTTTGTACCTGAACAATGTCGATGGGACGGCAGCAAGCAACAGCATCGATGTCTACGTGAACAATTCGAAGCAGGCGTCGGTCAAGCCCACGAATCGTGCGCTCTCGACAGGCGAGGCGGCGATTGCCTATGTGACTTTTAATGTGGGCGGGACGGGCGCCTCGACCGCGATAAAGCTGAATACGGGAACGGTTACCCTGAACGGCTTTGAGCTGAACGTGCCCAATGCGGCGGCACAGGCGACAGGGCCTTCGCCTGCGGATCTGGATTATCACGCTCCGCACGAAAACGGCACGCTGACGCTTTCGTGGACGGCGGCGAAGTCGGCCGTAAAGCATCGCGTCTATTTCGGGACGGATTCGGCGGCTGTGCTTGCGGCAACGCCCTCGAACACTGCGGTTTACATGGGTGAACAATCCGGCAGTTCGTATAAGGTGAGCGGTACGACTCCGCTCCAGACATACTACTGGCGCGTAGATGAGGTCGATGCGAACGGAACGGTCACGGCAGGGAATGTCTGGTCGTTCAAGCCGGGCCGCGTCGCGTTCGAGGGTGCCGAAGGTTATGGCCGCAATGCGGTCGGCGGGCGCGGCGGCAAGGTAGTGTACGTGACGAACCTGAACGATGACGGTGCAGGCTCCTTGCGCGAGGCGTGCACGGCAGAAATTGGCCCGCGTACCATCGTGTTCAAGGTGTCGGGAATGATCCAGCTGAAATCGCGCCTGGTCTGCAATCAGGATTACGTGACGATTGCGGGGCAGACGGCTCCCGGCAAGGGTATTACCATCAAGAGCGCCCCCATCGGGTTCACGGGCAAGGACATGGTCATCCGCTTCATGCGCGTGCGCCTGGGTTACGGTGCCACTTACGACGGCATGGGGCTCACCGGCGGCGACCACAGCATACTGGACCATGCAAGCATCAGCTGGACGATTGACGAAGCCTTCAGTAGCCGAGGCGGCAAGAACCTTACGCTGCAGCGCACGCTGATTTCGGAAGCGCTGAACATTGCGGACCACCAGAATTACCCTGTCGGGACGGGACATGGGTACGCGGCGACCATCGGCGGCGATATCGGCAGCTTCCACCACAACCTGCTTGCGCACAATGCGGGCCGCAACTGGAGCCTGGGCGGTGGCCTCGACGGGAACGGCTACTATGCGGGTCGCCTCGACATATTCAACAACGTTGTCTATAACTGGGTGAGCCGCGTGACCGATGGCGGTGCGCACGAGGTGAACTTCGTGGGCAATTACTACAAGGAGGGCGCCGCCACTACCTTGCACGGCTATACATTGCGTGCGCAGTTCGAAGGTACGGGCAAGGGCTCGCAGGCGTATTACTACCACAACAATATTCTCGAGGCTGCGGGCGGCAAGTTCACCTGCGACGGCACCAACGACAATTGCGGTCGCGAGTATTCGCTTTCCGGCGGGCAGGTGCTGGATTGGGAACCCTGGAACAGCAAGCCCTTCTTTGTCTCGTACGCGACTGTCCAGAGCGCGAAGGCCGCCTACAAGGATGTGCTGAGCGATGTGGGCCAGCGCATGCCGGTACTTGACAATCACGACACCCGCGTGATAAACGAGACCAAGAACGGAACCTACAGCATGAAGGGTTCCGTGGGTGGCATGGCGGGCATTCCCGATCGCGAAACCGACGTGAAGGATACGGCGAACATCAAGGGCTGGGAGCCTTACCCGAGCGAAATCCGGGCCGACGACTACGACAGCGATTTGGACGGGCTCCCTGACTGGTGGGAAAATATGTACGGGTACAATCCGAAATCCAAGAGCGGCGATTTTAGCGAAGCGAACAGGGACCGCCTGGGCGATGGCTGGACGGAACTGGAACGCTACCTGGAATGGATGGCTCGCGCGCACTACACCTTCGCGAAGGGCGAAACCCAGGTGATAGACCTTTCGCAGTTTACCCGCGGTTACGACGGCGGAACCTATACCGTGTCGGCCCCGAGCGGCGTGACGGCGACCGTGAACGGTTCCAGGTTGACGTTGAAACTCGCCGAAAACTTTGCAGGTGCGGGCTACGTGCAGTTTACGCTCAAGGACAACGCGGGCGATACCTTTAGCCGCTACATCGGCGTGACGCAGGGCCTAGCCTTGAACGCCTCGCAGGGCGAACAGGATGAAAACGATACGACATCTATTGTCGCGGGCGATACGACTGCGACAGGAGATTCTACGACAACATCGTTAAGGCCGCGTGCGCAGAGAAAGCATGTAAATGGCCTTGGACGCATTTACGACATGCAGGGACGCCTCTTGAAGCAGCGAAAACATAGGGGTTTTTACCTGACGCGATAAATTTTTAGTATAATAAGATGAAAGGATGGTCGATTATGGGAATGTTTGGTACAAAAACGGCAGTTTCGGCGCTTTGCCTAACAGTGTTTGGTTTTATCGGGGCAGGTGCCGAGCCGTTGGCTTTCCCGGAGGCGCTCGGTTTTGGCGCGCAGGTCACGGGTGGCCGCGGCGGTACCGTGTATCACGTGACGAACCTGAACGATGACGGTGCGGGTTCTTTCCGCGACGCGGTGAGCCAGGGCAACCGCATTGTGGTCTTTGACGTGGGTGGCATTATCAACATCAAGACGGCGGTTTCCATCAAGAGCAACATTACCATCGCGGGGCAGACGGCTCCGGGCGAGGGAATCGCCATTCACGGCGGCAAGCTCAGTACCGGCAAGCAGAGCAACATCATCATCCGCTATTTGCGAATCCGTCCGGGCGAAAATACCGCCTCCGAAAAGGACGATGCGCTCAACCTTTACGATTCCAAGAACGTAATCGTGGACCACTGCTCGGTGGAACTGGCTCCGTGGAACAACTTCGGCGGTTCCTCGGACAACGCAAGCTACCGCGTTACGGGCATTACGGTGCAGAACTCGCTGATTGCAAACCCCATCGGGCAGCAGTTTGGGGCGCACATCGAATCGGTGGATGGCACTTGGGCTTGGTACTACAACGCCTTCGTGAACACGCACAACCGAAACCCGCTTGACAAGATTAACGACGTGTTCGTGAACAACATCCTCTACAACTTCGAGGCGGGCTACACGACGCATACGAGCACGCACTTCAATCACGACATCGTGAACAATTACTTTGTCTATGGTCCGAAGGGGAGTAACCCGTGGTTCCAGGTGGACAAGAACCAGAGTATCTACGCGAGCGGCAACATGATCGATACGGACCGCGACGGAAAACTGAACGGCGGGCCTTCGAGTATTTACTACTATCAGGGCGTGGGCGAGGAACTTGCAAAACCCTGGAGCGAACTTACGACATCGGGCCCGATGCTCAGTGCCGCAAGTGCGTGGCGCTACGTGACGTCGCAGAGCGGCGTGCTTCCGTACGACGACATCGATTCGCTGGTGTGGTACCAGGTGAATACGCTTGGAACGGCCGGTGCGCTCGTGAAGAGCGTGGGCGCGATGGGGCTCAAGACCAATAACGGCTGGGGAGAGGTGATTGCGGGGAAGACCGCGACCGATTCCGACAAGGACGGCATGCCGGATTACTTCGAAGAAGCGATGGGTTATGACAAGTCGAAAGATGACGCGATGACCAAGGAAAGCGATGGCTACGTGCGTATCGAGAAGTATATCAACTGGCTGGGTGCCATGCACGCGACGGCTGCGGGCGGGAAGTCCCTCGATTTTGACCTGCGCACGATTACGCGCGGGTTCAAGGATGTATCGCCGACCTACAGCGTCTCTGCTGCAGAAAACGGAACCGTAGAACTTGCGGGTGACGGCTATACGGCAAGGTTTGCGCCCAAGGCGAATTTCAGCGGGCTTGCTTCGTTCAAGTATACCGTGAAGGGCAACGACAATACGGAATATACGGGCCGCGTCGAGGTGCTTGTGGAAAAATCTGCCGGCGCGGGCACGGATACTTCGACTGTGCAGCCGCAGGACACGACTGCGCGCGATACCTCCGCGACCGACACGACGTCTATTGTCGCGGGTGATTCTACGGCGACGGATTCGACAACCCTTATTCGCGATATTCGCCGGACTCGCCCTGCCGAAATGCGCGGGACTGTGCATAAAAATTACCGCGACCTGAAGGGACGTCGCTTCGACAGGCAGATCCCTTACAGGGTAATGTTCTAGAAATTCGCTTTTTCTGCCAGATTTGGCGCACGCTGGGAAAAAATCACGCTTTTTTGCGTTGCTGGCGGATTGCCCGGTCCGCGATAACGGCCACTTTTTTATCTTTTGGGCGAAAAAGGGCGCAGGGAAATCCCCCGCGTTGCAATTTCGCGTTTTAAACAAGCAATCGACCCGCGGGCTGCCCGCCAAGGCTTTGCTCCGGGTCACAAAAACGAAGGATATATGGCAAATCGTGTTGTAATCGGCTCCCAGTGGGGCGATGAAGGTAAGGCGAAGGTTGTTGATTTCTTGACGCTCGATGCGGATATCATCGTGCGCTTCCAGGGCGGCGCGAATGCGGGCCACACCGTCGAGGTGGGCGACCAGAAGTTCGTGTTCCACCTGATTCCCTCGGGCATCATGCACCAGGACAAGATTTGCGTCATCGGTAACGGTGTCGTGCTCGACCCCATCCAGACGCTTGCCGAGATTGCCGACCTCCACACGAAGGGAATCAACCCGGAAGGCCGCCTGTTCATTGCGAACAATGCCCACGTGGTGCTCCCGTACCACTCCACGCTCGACAAGGCGAAGGAAAAGAAGGCGGGCAAGGCTGCCATCGGCACGACGGGCCGCGGCATTGGCCCCTGCTACAGCGACAAGGTGAACCGCATCGGCGTCCGCGTGGGTGACCTCATGGACGAACGCGAACTGCGCCCCCGCGTCGAGGCGATGGCGAAGGTCCACAACGAAGAATTTACCGTGATGTACGATGTCCCGGCGATTGACCCCGAAGTGGTCATCAAGGACTACCTCGAACTCGGCCAGAAGATCAAGCCGTTCGTGACCGACGTGAGCGAGATGCTCTACAAGGCCGTGAAGGCCGGCAAGCGCCTTGTGTTCGAAGGTGCCCAGGGCACCATCCTCGACGTGGACCAGGGTACCTACCCGTTCGTGACCTCCAGCAATACGGTCGCGGGCTACGCGAGCTGCGGTGCGGGCGTCGGACCTACGGCCCTGGACGAAGTCTGGGGCGTGGTGAAGGCGTACACGACCCGCGTGGGTAACGGCCCCTTCCCGACGGAACTTCTGGACGAGACGGGCGACACGCTCCGCAAGATCGGTAACGAATATGGCGCCACCACGGGCCGCAACCGCCGTTGCGGCTGGTTCGACGCCCCGGTCGTCCGCAAGGCGGCCGTCGTGAACGGCCTCACGCACCTCGCCATCACCAAGCTCGACGTGCTCGACACCTTCGACACGGTGAAAATCTGCACCCACTACGAATGCGACGGCGAAAAGCTCGACTTTATCCCGAACCAGCTCTCGAAGGTGGGCCGCTGCACTCCGGTGTACGAGGAAATGCCCGGCTGGAAGTGCGACACGACCAAGTGCCGCAGTTACGACGAGCTCCCGGAAAACGCAAAAAAATATTTGCAGAAAATGGCTGAGCTTGTTGACGTAAAAATTGGTATGATGTCTATTGGCGCTAAGCGCGACCAGAGTATCGTAATCGATAAGGGCCTCGCGAAGGGGTTGGGTCTGTAACTAGAAACAGGAGAATCGCACATGGTGGACTCTACAATTCTTGGACTGCTGAAGGGCGTTGAACTCTTCTCGGAGTTGAGCGAAGAACAGATCGGGATGCTTGCCAATCTGGTGGTGTCCCAGAATTTCAACCGCGACGAGACGGTTGTGCTTGAGGGCGACGATTCGGTGCAGGCCCTGTACCTCATTGCGTCGGGCTCGGTGCAGGTCTACATGACCGGCGTCGATGGTCGCGAAACGATCCTCAGCTTCCTTGAACGCGGTGACTTCTTCGGCGAAATGTCGCTCATCGACGGCGAACCGAGGTCTGCCTCGGTGCGCACCGTGACCGACGCGCAGTTGCTCATCATCCACCGTGAATCCTTCCTGCAGCTTATCCGCCAGTCCCCCGAGATTGCGATGGGCCTCCTGAGTGAACTCAGCAAGCGCCTCCGCAAGGCGAACCGCCAGATCGGGTCGCTCTCCACGATGTCTGTTAGCGGGCGCGTGGCCGGCACTCTCCTGAACCTCATGGAAGAACGCGGCGTGCGTATCCATACCGACAACGGCAACATGGTGACGGTCATCCACAACCGCCCGACCCAGCAGCAGCTGGCTGACATGTCGGGTACTACCCGCGAGACCGTGAGCCGCATCTGCTCCCTGTTGGTGAAGACGAACGCGATTGCCATGACCGGCAAGGACATCGTCATCTTCGACGAAAGCGCCTTGCAGGAAAAGGCTACGAAGGGCTAGTGGTTGGCGGCGCGTTGCAGCCGCCTATTGACCTGTGACTAATGACCGCTGTATGAATAAACTAAAATCCATTATAAACAAGTTGTTGACCTGGTTCAAGACGTCGCCTATCGTGAAGGCGGTAATAGTCTGGATTGTGGGCCTGGCCGTGCTCGCCTTTGTTGTCGACAAGATTGCGTTGCCTATATTCTCCGGGCATTTCGCAAAGACGGGCATAGTGCCGAACCTGGAAGGGCTTGAGGCCTCTGCAGTGGAAAAGGCGCTCGACTCCGCCGGATTCAAGTACGAATGGCTCGAGGAGGGCCGCTACAGCGCACAGGTGCCTGCGGGCATGGTGCTCGTGCAGATGCCTGCCGCGGGCCGTACCGCAAAGCTCGGCCGCACGGTAAAGCTCACCAGGAGCCTCGGCGTGCGCGAGGTGGAAATTCCCGACCTGCGCGGCAAGAGCCAGAAGCAGGCCGAAATCTCGCTTACCCGTGCCGGCCTCGTGCAGGGCGAAATCGTGAAGGGCGCCCATGCGAGTATCCCCCGCGGGGTAGTTATCCGCACGGAACCGATGGCGGGTAACAAGGTCCGTATGGGCGATACGGTGAAGGTCGTTATTTCTGCGGGTGTAACCACCGGCAAGGTGATGCTTCCTTCGTTCGAAGGCGAAATAATGGATAACGTTTACCCGAAACTCGAAAAGCTCGGGTTCCGCGTGGGTAAGATCAAGCGCGTGAAGGGCGAAAACGGCGAGATGTCGGGCACGGTCCTCGAGACCGCTCCGAAGGAAGGCGACTACCTGAAGCCCGACACGAAAATCGATTTCGTCATTGTGGACTAAACTATGAATTTTTTTGCCAAGCTGCTTGCCGTACTTGCTTGTACTGCGTTCGCCCTTGTGGCGTGCAGCTCGGCTCCCGTGAAAAAAACGGATAGTGATGCTCCGGCGGCGCCTGCTGCGGCTGCCCCGCAGGAATACAAGGGCAATCTCGATACGGCGCATGCCGCGTTTATCGCCGCGATGGACATGGAACTCCGCGGGCTTGACCGCGAGTCCGACTCGCTGTGGATTCTTGCGTGGCAGTACGACCCCCAGAACCGCTACCTTGCCTTCAAGGTGGCGCAGAAACTGCTTGCCCACGGCGCGGACTCGCTTGCGGTCGGCATTGCGGTAAAGGCGAATTCCCTGAAGGGGAAGGTGACTGCATCGCAGCTCGAGACGATGGCGCGCGTGTATCTGGTGGCAGGCATTGCCGATTCCGCCCGCAAGTACTTTGTGGCCGCCCTCGATTCCTCGAAGAACCAGGACATGAAGCTGCTGTACGACTACAGCCTCTTTTTGGAAGCAGTGCAGGACAAGGAAGAACTGGTTCGCGTGTACGACCGGCTGCTCCCGCAGGCGAACTACATCCAGTCGCTTTTCAACAGGCAGGTAAAGCTGCTCGCCGAACTGGGGCGGGATTCCGCTGTCGTGGAACTCTTCATGAACGCGTACGACGCTACGGGCGACAGGGAATACCTGGCGAAGGGCATGCATGCGCTGGTGCTGCAGAAGCGTTTTGTCGAGGCGCGCGCGATTGCCGATACCATTACGGGTTCGACCGAATCCGATGCGATGATGATCGAGCTTGCTCTCCTCACTTTTGTCGATGGCCCGCGTGAACCTGTACTCAAGTTCCTCAAGAAGAAGTATTACGACGATGGCGTTCGCGTGCCGGAACTCATTTACCACCTGGGGCTCAACGAGTACATGCTGGGCGAGACTGACAGCGCGAAGGTCCATTTGGACAGTGTCCACCTGAAGCTGGTGCGCGATCCTTCTTACGGGGCACAGGCTTGCAGGACCCTTTCGGCAATCGCTTTTAGTCGCGGGCAGAACAAGGAAGGCGTGCGTTATGCGGAACAGGCGGATTCCCTGCTGCAGGGCGAAGGGAAGGTGTTCCTTGCGCTTGCGCTCGGTACGGCGAAGGAATTTGACAAGGCGTATGCGCTGCTGGATTCGATGCTCGGCGTGTGGAGCAAGTGGACCCCGCTCGAGGCGGTCGTGGATTCCGCGCAACTGAACAAGCTGATGGCCGCCGCGAAGGTAAAGTACCGCAGGTTCCAGCGTGCCTATGCCGACGTGCTTATGTTACAGGCGCGCGATCTCGAAGGCAAGACCGTGTTTACGGATTTCTTCAAAAATCTCACTGCGGGCAAGCCGAAGGAATCCCTGAAGGATTCCCTGAACCGTGCCGCTGCACGCGAGGCGCGCACGAAGGCGCATCTCTTCTGGGAAAGTATTCTGGCCGAAGAACCCGACGATGCCGCGCTCCGCTTTACGATGGCCCGCAACCTCGAACGTCTCGGCCGCATAGACGAGATGTTTGCGATGTTCGAGGCTATCCTCAAGTCGCCTCAGCTGCAAAAGCTCGACTACCCCGAGGTGGCAAACTACTACGGCTATACGCTCATTAACTTGAACCGCAACAAGGCCGAGGTGGAATACGGCTATTCGCTCGTACTCAAGGCGCTCGACGCGATAAAGGGCGACAAGCCCGATGCGATTATAGATTCCAAGGCCTGGGGGCTCTACCGCTTGGGCCGCTTCCAGGAAGCGCTCGAGGTGATTTTGCAGGTCAATCCCGAAAAGTTCAAGGACGATGACGAGTACTTGGAACATTTGGCCGCGATACAGGATGCCGCAGGCAAGAAGACCGAGGCGGCGGAAACATACCGCAGGCTCCTGAAACTCAAGCCCAGACACCCGGCGGCGCTCGAATTCCTGAAGGGCAAGAAGTAGTATTCATGTGTTCGTTTGTCTTAAATCGCACTGCTTTTGTGAACCGCATTGCGCTCGCTGTGCTTTGTGCCGTGACCGTGTGGATTGCGGGGTGTGCGTCGTCGAAACCCGCAGTGGAACCGACTGCGGCGAAGTGCGTGGCCGGTGCAACAGATGCCGGCGCAGTAGATGGCGCGGCAAGTGCGGCAAATGCAGGTGTGGCGTGTGCGCCCGAAGCGCCGAAGCCTGATAGCCTCCGCGCGAAGATGGCGATTACCCTCGTGGACCAGAACGGCAAGGAACAGAACCTGGACGCGGTACTGTTCTCGGTACCCGGGAAGCGCTACCGCATGGAACTCACGGGCCCGATGGGGATAGGCGTCGCCTCGCTCCTGTGGCAGGAGGAAGGCTGGACCATGACCTTCCCGACGGAGAAACTCTACATGAAGGGCGCGGGCTACATGGTGGGGCTTTTCGGTGAACCTTCCATCCCGACGGTGAACATTCACCAGGTGGCCTCGCTATTCAAGGGAACGCTCCTGCCCGAGGGCTACGAGGAGGTTGAACCGCCTGGCGACTCCACGCGGGTGGAGGGCGTTACCTATGCCCGCGAGAAGACGGGACGCTCGTTTACGTTCGCGAAGGAAGGCCAGCACGTGGCGTGGCTCTCGCGTATGGGCGGTGACGGCAAGCCTGAAACCATCCGCTATTTTGACTTCAGGGAGTTCGAGGGCGTGGAGATGCCCGAAAGAATCGTGTTCGAGCGCGGCGGCGCGAAGTATCTCGAAATCCGCGTGAAGAAGGTGGCCCGCGGGAAATCGTTTAGCCCCGGGACCTGGCGCCTTACCGTTCCCAGAAGTTACAAGGCCGTCGGGGAATAACTTTTCAGGCCCTATTTTTTGTAAATTGTAACCATGAAGTTTAATGCGACCCTATTTGCATTGTTTTTGGGTGTACTCGCTTTTGCGCCGAACTCGTTCGCCGTAGATACTCTTGAAGTGTTTGCGCTGCGTATCCAGTTCCAGGAAGAGAAGAACGACAACTCGCTTACGACGGGCACGGGCGTTTTCGATTCCGACAAGAAGGAGAAGGACGCCTACAGCCTCGACCCTCCGGGCCGCAGGGGTACGGCATCGTACTGGCTCAAGCATTTTGAATTCGCGAACAACTACTTCAATGCAGTGAGCGGCGGGAACCTGGTGGTAAAGGCCCGCGTGTTCCCTGACCCCTCCACGGGTTCTACCGTCTATACGCTGGCCAAGCCGATTATCGACTACAACCGCACGAGCAAGAAGAAGGGCGAAAAGACTGCCGAGTACGACGAGGCCCGCAGTCGCGACTACCTCACGTTCATTTACGACGCCATTGCCGCTGCCGCCGCAGATTCCTCGGAGGCGGGGCCGTTCCGCATTCCGGTTTCGGAGAACCCGAACGTGAAGCGCGCCTACATGATTATACATGCGGGCGCGAGCCGCCTGGTGGATGGCGGGAGCATGGGCACGAAGGGTGCGGACACTCCGGGCGACTTTATGGACATCTACATTGCCGGCGACGACTGGCAATACCTGCTGGCCGATTCCGCGAAGAGCAAGGCCGCAGAACCGATTATCGGGCTTACGAGCGTCGGTGATACCGCGACGATGGGTATCCGCATTCCGGGCGGGAAGGTCGATACGCTCCGTTCGGTGATGGTGCTGAGCGAGACCGCCTCGCAGGATGGCCTCAACTGGGGCGTGAACGGGATTCTGGTGAACCAGCTTGCACGCGAGATCGGGCTCCCGAACACCTACGACGTGGTGAAGGGAATAAGCCGCCTCGGCTATTACGACGTGATGGACTTTGCGGGTTACAACGCGGGCAACGGATTCATGCCCTCGATGCCTGCCGCGTGGGAACGCGCCTACATGGGCTGGTCGCAGGTGAAGGAAGTGCGCCCGGTGGCAGGGAAACCCGTGACGGTGGATATTGCCGCGGCAGGTACGGGCAAGGGCACCGAAATCGTGAAGGTGCCGCTCAGCGCGAGCGAGTACTTGCTTATCGAAAATCGCCAGCGCAGCTGGAGCGATGACGGTACGGTGAACGTGATTCTCGGGACGACGGACGATGACGTGGATACCACCTGGCGCACGGTGCCGGTGGATAGCCTGAGCCTCGTGTTCGAGGACAGCGTGTGCGTGAAGAACAAGGACGGCGCCTGCGTGGATGGCAAGTTCACCGTAAACAAGAAGAAGGCGAAGGGCCTTATCGTTGGCCTGAGCAGCTACGATGCGGGGCTGCCGGCGAGCGGCATCGTGGTGTGGCGCGTGAACGACTGGTACCTGCGCGAGACCTTGCAGTACGGCATCGCGAACTTCTGGGGCGGCGACACCCTGCGCGACCACCAGTTCGGAATCGCGATGGTGGAATCCGACGGCGTTCTCTCTATCGGGAAGACGTTCAAGAACGCGCTAGGCGAGGATACATACGACTACGGAAGCGGTACGGACCTGTTGCCGCACTTGCGCTACTCCGAAAAGAAGAAATTCGATACGGTGAAGGCGATCGGGCCCTCGGGCTACGCGAACACGATGACCACCATGGGTGGCTATACCGGCGTGAAGATTACGGTGAACGTGCCGAAGGATGCCCGCGAGGAAAAGACCGCGAACGCATTCATGGGCGACAGCGTGGTGAACTTTGCGGCACAGACAATCAGTGTGACGATAAGCATTGACGACGGGAGCATCGAGGGCGGTAAGTTCCCGCGCGAGATTGGCCTGAATTCGGCGGTGCGCGGCGCGGTGTTCGTGAATGATCCTGAAAATGAGGGCGAGAAGATTCTCGTGGTGGGTGCGGAAGACGGAACGCTGCAGGTCTTTAATGCTTTGGGCGATACGCTGTTCGTTGCCGATACCGCGATTGTGCAGAAGCCGCTGACCCGCGACGGCGCCGAGCGCGAAGTGCCGCTGTACCGCGTGGGCGCAAGCTACGGCCCGCTGGTGGGCATGGCCAGCGACGGCAAGGACGTTTACAGCCTGCATAAGGAGCACTTCGTGAGAACATCTTTCAAGGGTGGGCTCCCGACCGTCGATGCACAAAGGATGACGGGTGCGGTTGCCGGCCCGGTTATTGTGGATGACCGCATTTGGGTACTTCGTGAGGACGCTGTCGATCATGCGGTGCTGTCAGATGGAGAACTCAAATGGCAAGACGCTGCCCCTGCTTGGAAGGAACCTGGATTTGTTTCGGAAGACATGGCGTATTGCCCGCACAAGGATGGCGTGGATTTCCTTGTGGTTGCCGGCTCGGGTGGAGAAATCCTCCGTGTTGCTGTACCCACGGGCATGGCAATGAGCAGGTCCGAAATCGTCTCGAAGCAGAAGGGTGAAACCTTCCGTGTTGCTTGTGCGGACATTGATAGGGATGGTGAGAATGAACCTGTAATTGTGGGCAGCCGCGGGACCGTAGCCGCCTTCAAGATGGAAGACAGAATCAAGACTGTATGGACAAAAAGCTACAAGCGCGGCGCCGGTGGCACAAGTGGCCTGAAGGATGAAACTTCCGGCATTGCGCTGGGTGATATCAACGGCGACGGCTACCCCGAAATCGTGTTCCTGGGCGACAACCTCGTGTATGCGCTCGACCGCTCGGGTCTCCCGATTGCTGGTTTCCCGGTGAAGATTTCCCGCGGTACGCCGGTTACGGGATTCATGAGCGACCCGCTCCTTGTGGACGTTACCGGCGACGACATTCCCGAGATTCTTGTCCCGAGCAGCGACGGCCTCGTGTATGCGTACACAGGCAAGGGCACGGAAGTGAAGGACCAGTTCCCGCTGGCCGCAGGAAGCTTTGAATACCAGGATACGCTTGGGACAATCTACCCGATGAGCATATTTGTCGCGGATGCGGTTCCGGGAAAGAAGTCCGCGGGGCCTGAACTTTACGCATTGCACCGCAACAGCCTCTCCGCTTTCCGCCTGCGCAAGGCGAACGGGTCGGCTGCGGAATCGCATGCGGCATGGGCTCTCCCCGCGGGTGGCAACGAGCGCACGGGTTACTTTGATGCCAGCAGGCTCGGCGACGTGGAGAAGATGGAAGAGAAGGACGAGATAAGCGAGTTCTTCGTGTTCCCGAACCCGGTACGCGGAGGTGTCGCGAAGGCGCGTTTCGAGATTGGCGCGCAGGCGAAGGAAGCGACCCTCGAGTTCTACGATATTACGGGCCTTTGCGTGTTCAAGCAGAAGATGGAAGAACCTGCGCAGGGCCGCAACCAGTTCGAAAATCTCGACCTGAAGAAGCTCGGTTCCGCCGTCTATACGGTGAAACTCAAGGTGAAGTTCAAGAGCGGGAAGACGAAGCAGAAACTCTACCGCGTGGGTGTAATCAAATGACCCGCGGAAATTTATACAAACTAACGCTTGCAAGCGTGGCTATCTCGTTCCTGCTCATGTTCTCTGCCTGCACGGCAAGCGGCGAACCCGAAGAGATTGCCCCGACGGCCCCGAAGTCCGATTCGGGAACGGCGAGTTCTTCTTCTGGCACTGAATCTTCCAGTAGTGAATCCGGGAATGGCGGGGAACGCGATTCTTCTATCTACAATCTTCTGCGTTGGGTTGAATTCCAGGGCGGGAAGGCGAAGGTCAATTCTGCCGAGTTCTCTTTCAGTGCGTATTCCGTTTCGGCGACGGAAGTGACGCAGGCGGCATATGCAGAGGCGATGGGCGGCATGCCTGACCAGCCAAAGGATGCCCCCGAGAACCCCGTGGTGAATGTTTCCTGGTTCGATGCGGTACTCTTTTGCAATGAACTTTCCAAGAGCATGGGGCTCGATACGGCCTACGTCTATTCTTCCGTGGGCGACAAGAATTACCTGCAGGCTCTCGAAATCGATTACGGGGTGGAAGCATTCCGTCTTGCCACAGAAATCGAGTGGGAAATCGCTGCGCATGGCGGTACGAATACGATGTTCTACTGGGGTACGGACAAGGCCTCGGACTACGTGTATTACGGACAAACTTCTGGCCCCACGAGGGTAGGGAGCTATCCGCCGAATCCTTACGGCCTGTACGACATGGCGGGTAACGTCGCCGAATGGGTAAACGACTGGTACGGCGCATTCCCGACGAAGGCCATGGACAATTACACGGGTGCCACTTCGGGTACGGCTCGCGTGGTGCGCGGTGGCGGCTGGAGCGACCCCATCAAGGACTGCGCTCCGGATGTCCGCGAAAAGAAGGACCCGCTCTATACGGCTCCGACGCTTGGGTTCCGCGTGGTTTATTCCCGCGGACTGCTCTAATTTTGTTAGATTATAGCCCATGAAAAGGATTGTGCTTGCGACCCTTTGTATGGGTCTATTTTTGGCTGGTTGCTCCAAGGAAGAACCGGCTCCGCTCCCCGAATTGCCGAAGGTGGAAATCCCAGAGACTCTCGTGGGCCTCTATTCGGGCAGACTCCCCTGTGAAAACTGCAAGGCCCGCGGCGTTCGCATGGAACTTGCCGAAGACAGCACGCTGCTCTTTGTGCAGACTCTCATGACCGATACGGTGAAGGTCGATTCGCTCAGAGGCAAGTACTCGTTTGGCGACGGGAAGGTTTCCGTGGTGCTCGATGACGGGCTTCGCCTGAACTTTGCGGTCGACAAGTATGGTGCGCTCTCGATGCTTACCGGTGCCGGTACAGTCTACCTCGACGAGAACGGCATGAAGGCCGACCTTATAAAGATTATTACTGCACCCAAGAAAAAGGAAGGAGAAGTAAAATGAAGGCAAGGACGCTGATTGTTGACGACGAACCGCTCGCCCGCGTGCGCATGCGTTCGCTCCTGGAAAAGTATTCCGAGGACCTCGAGATTATCGACGAGGCAGGCTCGGGCGCCCAGGCGATTTCGAAGATAAACGAGCTCACTCCGGACGTGGTGTTTCTCGATATCCAGATGCCCGACATGGATGCCTTCGAGGTGCTGAAGAACGTGGACGAGGACGTGATGCCGCTCATCGTGTTCACTACCGCGTACGAGAACTTTGCACTCCGCGCCTACGAGGAGAATACGGTGGATTACTTGCTGAAGCCGGTAGACCCCGAACGCCTCGAGGCGACGATGGAAAAGTTGCGCAAGCGCCTGCCCGATATCGAGGCGACGAACCAGATGCCCGCGGATTTCTCGTGGGAAAAGTTCCGCTCCCTCATGGCGATGGGCGACCAGTACCTGCAGCGCATCCAGGTGAAGATCGGTGACCGTATCTTGCTTGTGAACGTGGACGAGATTATTCGCTTCCACAGCGAGGAGAAGTACACGACCGTCTATACGCCGACGAACCAGTACATCATAGACACTCCGCTCGTGGATCTCGAGAAGAAGCTCGACCCGCGCCAGTTCGTGCGTGTGCACCGTGCACATCTCGTGGCCATCGACTACATCGCCGAAATCCGCAAGTCGGACATGAGCCGCCTGAATGTGGTGCTGCGCGACAAGGACCGCACGCAGATTCTGGTGAGCCGCAACTTCGTGAAGTCCGTACGCAATCTCTAGTGAATTATGGAACAGAATCCGAATAAGTTCTCGATAAAGAAATTCCTGAAGTCGCTCGCGCGCGAGATAATCGTGCCTATTGTGCTTGCGCTCGTGGTAATCCAGTACGTGATTCAGGCGTTCCAGATCCCGAGCGGGTCCATGGAAGACACCTTGCATACCGGCGACTTTCTGCTGGGGCTCAAGTTCACCTACGGTTCCCCGATTCCGTTTACCAACAAGCACTTCCCTGGGTATGCCGAACCCAAGCCCGGCGACGTGGTGATTTTCCGTTACCCGGGGGAGCCGGAATACCCCGACAACAATCCCGCACGCTACACGCACCTGTTCAACGCGCTGATGTTCGGGAACTTCTACTGGGACCACGAACCCGAGGCGGGGCAGCCGCACCTGGTGCACTTCGCGGACGGCCCGAAGGACTACATCAAGCGTTGCGTCGCCGTGCATGGCGATACCGTTGCCGTACACGAGGGAAGGCTCTACATCAATGGAGTCAGGCAGGATACGATTCCCGGACGTGGCAAGTGGACCGAGACGTACCGCAGCAAGTCCCCGCGTGACGAGCGCGAGACCTTCGTGATTCCGAGTGTGGGTGACGAGTTCGTGCTGGATTCGCTCCCGCTCGAGAAACTCTGGTGGATGCGTTCCATAATCCTGCAGGAAAATCCGGATAGCCACGTGGAACTGGAACTTACGCTGTTGAAGGACGGTGTGGAGGACAACAACTTCGAGTTTACCGACTTCAAGGTGCCGGTGGAAAATGATCGCGGCATGCTCTTGAATGCGATGTTCACGCGCAACAGGACCGTAATCCAGCACAGGCTTACGCAGGGCGATACGGTGAGCGGCGCGATGAGTTTCTCGTACTTCCGCGAACTTGCACGCATCGGCTTTTTGCCGCTGTTCGACCCGCACGCGAAAGGCGGGTTTACGCGCCAGGTGAGCTATGTGGGGCTGGAAGGCTCGATACTGCGTGACCTCGAGGGCAATGTCGCGATGTACAGTTCCCCTGCGGTTGTTGTTGCGGATTCCGCTGTGGCACAGGACAGCGCCGGCAGGGATACGCTTGCTTCTGGCAGCGTGTTTGCGGAACCGAATACGCTCCCGCGTCTCGAGATTCGCCGCAAGCTCACGATTGACGGGAAGGAGATTGACCGCTATACGGTGAAGACTCCGCTGTTCTTTATGATGGGCGACAACCGCGACAATTCCGCCGATAGCCGTTACTGGGGCTTTGTGAACCTGAGGAATATCCGCGCGAAGGCTTCCGTCATCTACTTCTCCTTCGAGAACGACGACCAGGCGTTCAGCCTGGGGAATCCGTTCACCTGGTGGCGCATTCCCTTCCGTATCCGCTGGTCCCGCATTGGCAAGGTAATCCCGCTTATCGAGCGTTAAGGAATAGCCTGATGAAGAAGAGCCGCCCCGCATACGTCTACGCCCTTGCATTGGTGCTTGCATGCATCGGCTTTTGGGCGTGCGCGACGCAGGTGGCGCCGGGCGGCGGGCCCGAAGACAAGTTGCCTCCCCGCATTGCGGCGGTTTACCCGGCCCCGAATACGACGAACCATCCCGAAGAACTCTACGTGAAGCTGGAATTTGACGAGTGGGTGAACGCGTCTATCCCGCGCAGCGCCGTATCGATTTCTCCGCCTATCGAGGGAAAGATGAAGTTCGAGGTGAGCGGGAAGACGGTGGTGCTCACTTCGCGTGCCACGCTCGATACGGGAACGACGTACACGGTTACGTTCGCGAGCGGCATCAAGGACCTGCACGGCAACGCGCTTGCAAAGCCGTTCAACGTGGTGTTTTCTACGGGCGACCATATCGACTCGCTCACTCTTTCGGGCCGCGTGCTGGTGAACGATTCCATGACGCGCAAGAAGACTTACCCGAGCATAGGGCTGTTCCTGATGGGCGCGGAACGCGAGGGCCGCAGGTACCTGGAAAAGTACCGCGATACGGCGACGAAGGTGCTCGATACGCTCCCGCTGCTCACGAAGGAGCCCCCGCTGTTCATGACGCGCGCGGATAGCGTGGGCAGCTTTACGCTTACGGGGCTCAAGCCGGGCCGTTACCGCGTGGTGGCGTTCGTGGACGTGAACGGTAACCAGAAAATCGAGCCTGCGCAGGAACTCGCGGGCGTGTGGGTGAAGGACCTCGAACTGACCGAGGAAACGAAGGATACGCTCTGGGTGGCGCTTGCCGACCAGGATACGTCCCTCCTGGAACTGGAATCGGTGAGCCAGCCTTTTGCGCATGTGCTCGAGGCGAACTTCTCGAGGCCGGTGTTCTTTGATTCCGCGTTCGCTGATACCGCGAACTGTACGCTGACTTACCCCGACGGCAGTACGGTGCACCCGAGGTACGTGTATATGGGGGCCTCGAGCAACAAGCCTCAGTTCTACTTCGATTCTATCCCCGCTCCCGAGCTTACGTACAAGTTTGCCTGTAAGTACGCGAAGGATTCTCTTTCCCGTAAGCTCGATACCCTGCGTGACGAGGTGGAATGGAACTGGGTGGAGAAGGCGAGCGATACGCTTGACCCGGTGGTTGCGAAGACTTCGCTCCGTTCGATGACAAAGTCCGCCTTCCCGGGCGATACGCTCGTGGTGGCCTACAACAAGCCGCTCGATTCGCTCAAGGAAACGTTCCATGTGGCGATAAACAAGGATACGGTGAAGGTCAACATGAAGCGCCTCGATGCCATCCGGTTCATGGCGGTGCCTGCCGAGCCCTGGCCGACCGATGCCGCGGTGGATTTCTTGATGGGTTACATGGACACGACGCTCGCGAAGGCGGATAGCAACGGCGTGCGCGATACGGTTATAGAACTCAAGTACAAGAAGTTGGTGCGCTTTGAAACCGTTCCGAAGATCAAGCTTGCGTCGCTCAAGGGCACGCTCAAGAATGCGAACCCGGGCGTGACGGTGCGACTCGCCTCTGTCGATACCAAGAAGTACTTCTACACGAAGTGCGACCACGGCGGAAAATTCGCGTTCGACAACCTGATGGAAGGCAAGTATTTTATTGACTACTACTATGCGGAAGAGGGCAGGCTTACGCCCGATGGCGGCTCCCTTTCTCCGTTCCGTTACGGAAAGCCCTGGCGTGCGCCTACCGATACGGTGCATGTGGCGAACGGCGAGAACGATATTGCAAAACTTTTGCCGGACATGCCGGCGCTTCCCTGATTTTGTGAGGCTTAGATGATGGAAAAGATTCCTGCGTTTGTTGCGGTTGACCTGGAAACCACCGGTCTTGAATTCGAGAAGGACGAAATTATCGAGGTGGCGCTTGTCCGCTTCGAGAACGGCGCTCCTGTCGAGAACGTGGATTACCTGGTGCGCCCTTCGTCTGCAAAACTGCGCCCGTTCATCGAGAGCCTCACGGGAATTTCGAACGAGGATATCGCGGGTGCCGAGGAATTTGCGGGCATTGCCGGAAAGGTTTCCGCCTTCATTGGCGACATGCCGCTCGTGGCGCACAACGCGGCGTTCGATTCCCGTTTTTTGAAGAGTGCGATGGAAAAGGTGGGTATCCCGCTGGATAATCCCGTGTGGGATTCGCTTACCTTGTCTAGAATTGCCTACCAGGATGTTCCCAACCACAGGCTCGATACGCTCACGCAGGTGCTGAACATCGAGCGCAGCCGCGCCCACCGCGCACTCCCCGATGCGGATGCGTGCGGCAAGCTGTTCGTGATGGCGTACGAGAAAATTCGCGCTCTCGACCCGTGGCTCGTGGGCGCCCTTACCCGCATTGCGGCGCATACCGACTGGGAAAAACTTTTCGGTACGGCTCCCGAGGGTGAACTTGCCGAACCCGCACTTGCATTGCGCGCAGGCGATGCCCCCGCGGGTGCTGTCGTCGCCTCGAAGGCTCCGCGCGTGGACGCCTTCTTCAAGGAGGGCGGGCTCCTCTCGAAGACGGTGGAAAACTTCAAGGCCCGCCCCAACCAGCAGGAATTCGCCTCGTGCGTGGAACGTAACCTGTACAAGGGCGGCATCTGCGTGCTCGAGGCGCCGACGGGTTCGGGCAAGTCGCTTGCGTACCTTGTGGCGGCGGCGAACAAGGCTGTCGCGGGTGAACGCGTGGTGCTGAGCACCGCGACGCATGCCCTGCAGGAACAGCTCATCGGGCACGATATCCCGCAGATTGCCCCGCTGTACGATGGCAAGCTGAAGGCGTGCGTGCTCAAGGGCCGCGACAACTACCTGTGCGTGCGCAAGCTGATGGAAATTTTGAACGCCCCCTCGACGCTCCTTTCGGCGGAAGAGCGCGATTCCTTCATGGCGCTCCTCCCGTGGGCGGTAACTACCGGGAAGGGCGATATCGGGGAATGCAACTCGTTCAGCTGTGCGCGCAATCGCGTGCTGTGGTCCAAGCTTGCGAGCACGGCCGCGTCGTGCCTGGGCGAAAAGTGCAAGTACCATGCGGTATGCCCCGCCCTCAGGGCGAAGCGCGAGGCGGTGGCCTCGAACCTGCTGCTGGTGAACCACTCGCTGTTCCTTGCCGACCTCGCTCTCGATTTTGCGCTGCTCCCCGCGTACGAACACGTGGTATTCGACGAGGCGCACCGCCTGCCCGAACTCAGCAACCAGAGCTTTGGCCGTCACGTGTCGTTTTTCCGGTTCAGGAACGTGGCGAAGACGCTCGTGCCCCCGAAGGGCGTGCCCGGCGGGCTCCTTGCCGAAATCGAGAAGCGCATCCCTGCCGAGAACGATGCGGCGCATGCCGAATGCACGCAACTCGCCGCCGATATCGGCGAAGCCGAAAAGGCGCTCCACCGCTTCTTCATGAAGATAGGCAAGAAGCTTTCGAAGCAGAAGGTGGGGAAGGGCGAACTTATCTACAGGAACGGAATTGCGGCGGATTTCGAGGCCGACCCGAAGAACGTGCTCGACCAGTTCGAACTCGCGAAGTCCCGCGCGAATTCCCTCGCGGAAATGCTTGCGGGTGTCGCCGGCCTGGATGGCCTCCTGAGGGATTTCTCGGGCCGCATGGAAGAACTCTCGCGTTTCGCTTCCGATTTCGAGTTCCTCGTGAAGGCGGGTCGCGATGGCTGGGTGTTCTACATGGAAGAACCCTTCAACCCGCACACCATCAAGATTCACGCCGTACCGCTCCGTTCCGGCGATATCTGGAAAGAGAAATTCTACCCGTGGGTAAAGTCCGCGACGTTCACCTCGGCGACGCTTGCCGTGCAGGGTGACCTCTCGTACTACGCCGGGCGCATGGGCATGTCGGAACTCGAGACGAAGCGCCCGTTCCTCAAGGCGTTCGGCGAGGTGTTCGCAAGCGACGAACGCCGCACCGTGCAGGTGGCGCGCTACCTGCCGAAGCCCTCGACTCCCGAATTCGGCGACGCGCTGAACGAGACGCTCGTGCAGGTGCTCCCCGATGTGGAAGAGAACACGATGGTGCTGTTCACGAGCATCTCTGCGATGATGAAGGCGCAGGCGGCTCTCGCTCCCGTGTTTGCCGCGAAGGGCAAGCTCTTGCTGTGCCAGCATGTGGACGGCGCGCTCGACGGCCTCATTGCGATGTTCCGCAAGTCGCGCGGCGCGTGCCTTCTCGGGTGCCAGAGCCTGTGGGAAGGTGTCGACTTCCCGGGCGATGCGCTCAAGTTGCTCGTCGTGACGAAACTCCCGTTCCCGAACCCCTCCGACCCGCTGGTGGCGGGCATTTCCGCCGACCTGAAGGCGAAGGGCGAGAACGTGTTCAAGAGCTACTACATACCCGAGGCGTACATGGAACTGCGTCAGGGACTGGGCAGGCTCCTGCGCACGGAAAACGATAGTGGCAAGGTGCTCATTCTCGACAACCGCGTGGTGACCGAGGCGTACGGCAAGACGTTCGCGCGCATCTGGAACATGAAGCATGTTACCGCGAACAGTGTCGACGACGTGAAGAAGTTTGTTTCTTGACACTTCTCCCGCGTTCGTTTAGACATCCCGGATAAAATTTTTCTAAATTTGCGTCCCCATTGAAGGATGCATGATGTTTGATTTGAAGAGTTTTTTTGACGGCATGTCGAAGCCGCTGCTTCGCGATGTCCACGCTAGGGCCTACGGCAAGAAGGGCCTGTTGAATAATGCACTTATCCAGTCTGAAGTCTTGACCTATTTTTCGGATAGGGACCGTGTTGCCAAACTTTTTGCGCACATGGAACCGTGGCAGAAACGCTGCCTGAACCTTGTGTATCATAGCGCCTCGCGCGGGCTCACCTACAACGAGCTCCGCCTTACCGTACCCGTGGCGAAGAACAAGGAACTCCGCACGTTCCTCTTGCAGATGTGCCGCGAGTTCCTGCTGTGGAGGTCGCAGGCCTCGGGCGTTGCCGTGTACCACGGCTTTACCGATTTTGCGCACAGTTTCGAGATTGAACTGCAGGGCGCTCCCGAATCTTCGAAGCCCTACCAGGAATACGGTAGCCTGCTGGCATGGCATATCTGCCTCGTACTTTCGCTTGCCAAGCGCGGCGAACTGCGCGTGAACACGAACGGCACGCTGAACCGCCGCAGCTACCAGATGTGCATCGACGCTTTTACCGCCTCGGGGAAGGTTTCCGCGAAGGCGAGCGAGAACGAGCTCACCCTCATTTTCAGTTTCCTCACGCAGAGGGAATGGCTCGAACAGGAAAATTCGTTCCTGTACCCGTCGGAGGCCGCATACGAGTTCCTGCGCACGAGCGGTTTCCGCCTGCACCAGTACGTGCTTACGTGGTGGCTCGAGGTGCGTTTCCGTAACGATGCACTCCACCTGAAGCGCCTGCTGCGCTGCGTTGCCGAACCGCGCTGCGTGTGCGATGCGGCGTACCTGTTCTGGGTCATGGATCCTTCCTGCCGCATTCTCGAGTCGAACAGGCACCTCGCCTGGGAATACCTCCCGCGTCCCATGCGCGAACTCTGGCTCATCGGTCTCCTGAAGTTCCAGTTCGAGTCGGGCAAGGTGTCCGCGATTGCCGTGAGCGAAGTCGGAAGGGAATGGATGGCAAGCTCGGTACTTCCGCAGAACGAAGGGCAGGTGTCGATGCTCCCGAACTTCGACCTGGTGGTCAGCGCCTCCATGTCGCCGCAGTTGCTGTTTACGGTGGCATGCCTCGCGAAGGTCAAGAACGACGAGGCCTTCCTCTGCTTCAACTTCGAGAAGGAAACCTACATCGCGGGCCTCAAGAGCGACATTCCCGAATCGGACATGGAACAGCTTATCGCCTGGATCAAGCCGCCCGAGAACGTGCTCTCTACCTTCCGCGAGTGGAACGCCTCCTTCTACGGGGCGAAGGTGCGCACGGTGCGCCTCCTCAAGATAGATGACCTCAAGATATTGGGCGAGCTCACGCGCTTCCCGCAGTTCATGGAATGCGTCGAGGAGTATATCCCGGGTTACGGGTTCGTGCTCGACCAGAAGAAGGAACCCGCCGCGCTCAATATCCTGGAAAGTTTCGGGTACTGCCCGTTTGCCGACCGCTCCGCGAAGAAGCGCGACCACGCCCCGACCGACGAGTGGCGCAAGGAATTTGCGATTGCGTGGCCCGCCGAGGGCAACGTGGACTACGAGCTCAAGGACGACGTGGACGAGGCGACGGTGCAGTCGGCCCTTGATTCCACGAAGTACGGCTCCGTTTACCAGAAGCTCGATTCGTTCGACCTGGTGAAGGTGTTACGTTATGCGAAACTCACGGGCACCTACCTCGCGGCGAAGGTCAAGGACCCCGCGAAGCGTGCCGACAAGGTGCGCGAGCTGGTGTTCACCGTGCATGCGCTGCACCTCGCGAAGGCCCCCCTCAACGTGGAAATCCAGGAGAAGGGCGCCGAGGCGGGCATGCCGCTGCAGCTTTCGTTTATCCAAGAAATCAAGGTGATGCAGAAAATCGCGTAATGTTCTCGGCGCGGTTCAAGACTGCGTCAGGGGAGTGTCTGCGCGTAGCCCGCGATGTCCTTCATCTCGTCGAGCGTAATCTCGTCGTAGTAGGCTTCCATGTTGCGGTCTTCGTCGCCGAAGTTCATCTGGTACCAGAACGTGGGCATGTCCTCGCGTGCGCGCTGCCCTATGTAGATAGGCCTGCCGGAAGGGTTCACGTTTACGCGCATGCCGTCTTCGCCGTGGCAGGGCCTGCAGTTCTGGTAAAAGAGTTTTGCGCCGCGCTTGAGGTTCGCTCCCTTTATCTTGCCGTTCTTGTCGAGCAGCTTGTACACGAGGTAGGCCATGCGCTTGTCCTCGCGGGTGAGCGTGTCTCCTGGCGACCCTGGCTCCGGCGCGTTTACTGCCTGCGTGGCATCTTTAGTAGCGTCTTTAGCCGGCGCATTTACCACCGGCGCAGCATCTTTAGCAGCGTCTTGCGTAGGGCGTGCGACCGGCGCGACTCCCGGGGTATCCCCGGCAGTAACCGCAGCCGCCCCGTAGAGGGCGGCGAGGGTCCCCGCGATAAACGTCACCTTGCGCATCTGCATGCTGAGAATATAAAAAACACGCGGTCCGCGCAGTTTGTATCCTTGCAAGGTGCGGTTCGTATCCTTGCAAAGTGCGGCTCGTAAACCCGCGAGCCTGCTTGCCCGTAAAAGAACTTTCTACTTTATCCCGTATGAATACAAATATGTTCTTGTCGGTCGCCTTCGTGCTCGCCGCCACCGTATATGGAGGTGCTTCCATGCCCATCGATAAAGAGTCCTTCGCCCTGAACGGCCGCTGGTCCGTGCAGGATACTTGCCTGTGTGCAAGCGCCCCCGCCGTGTCGGTTGCCTTCAAGGCTGTCACGGGCGAGGTCACGTTCGACATAGAGGGCGAGGCGCGTTTCCTTTTCGAGATAGATGGCAAGCCGCAGAAGTATGTCACGGTTACCGACCGCAAGAAGCAGAAGTTTTCCACCCCGAAGGATGGCAAGCCGCATACCTACCGCCTTGTCAAGGTGAGCGAGTCCAACCCGGGCAAGTTCTGCATTCACGGTATCGACCTCGGGAAGAAGGGTTCCTTTGCCGAGAAGCCGAAGGCGTCAAGCCGCCGCATCGAGTTTATCGGGGATTCCTTCACGGTCGGGTACGGCGTGGAAGGCAAGGGTCCGGAAGACGGCACTCCGTTCGAGAAGACGAACGCTTCGAAGAGCTATGCCTTCATCCTGTCCGAAAGCCTCAGGGCGGATTACCACGTGAATGCCGTGAGCGGTCGCGGGCTCGTGCGCAACTACGCGAACATCGTCCCGGAATGGACGCTTGAAACTTTGTATGACTACACGATGATGGGCGTGCCCGAGCAGGACGCGAATACCGAGCGCTGGGATTTCGAGAGGTTCCATCCGCAGGTCGTGGTCGTGTTCGTGGGTATAAACGACTTCCAGGGCGAGCCCCCGTATGCGGACGTGGGCAAGTTCAAGCAGGCGTACGTGAAACTCCTGGATAGGCTCCGTGCGCTCCACCCCGGCGTGAAGTTCCTGCTCGTCGCGACGAAGACGTGGCCGAACGATGACCTGGGCGGCGTGGTCGAGGGCATCTACAATGACCAGGTTGCGGCGGGGAAGACCGACATTCTGTATAAGTTTGTTTACACTGAGAACACCGCACTGCACGGGCATCCGAGCGAAAACTCGCAGAAGGAACTCGCGAACACGCTGCGCCCCCTCGTTGCACGCCTGGGAGGGTGGCTTTCTCGCTAAAGTCTGTGCTTTTTTTCACATAATATTTTATCTTTATTCCTAAGGGTTATAGGAAGGAAGAACTTTATGTCCAGGATTATGGAAAAGATATACGCTCTCTTCAGGATGAATATCCTGATCTTCGTGTTGCTGGCGGCAACGGTTATAGCCCTTTTTGCCTACCAGAACGGTCTCGACGATATCGTGTTCCTGAACCTTTCCGACTATCCCTACGTGATAGCCGAGACGGACAGTGCCGACGGTGGCTCCTCGGCGGTGGCGATTTCGCGCACGGATTCCTCCATCATCGTGGACTACGAACTGAAGGAAGGCTATGCCTACCCGTATGCGGGCGTGAAGATTCTGCTTGGCGACGGCAAGACCAAGGGCCGCGACTTCTCCAAGTTCGATAGCATCTTCGTGTGGGTCAAGCCCCGCGGCGAAGGTACGGTGCGTATCTACTTCCGCGGCTACGATGCGGATTTTTACCGAGAAGGCGACGAGGGCTCGCTCAAGTTCAACGAAGTCGAGTTCTTCCCGCTCGAAGAGACTTACCCGGCTGTGTTCGTGCCGCAGGAATTCCGCGTGGCCTCCTGGTGGGTGGCCCAGAACGAGATTAACGTGCACAAGGCGCGCGTAGACCTCTCGAACATCCCGCTCATTGAGATCCAAACGGGCACGAATGCTCCGCTCGGTTACGGCACGCTCGAAATCCGCGGGTTCTGCTTCAAGGGCAAGAAGATTTCGAAGGTGGACCTCGTGACCATCCTCGTGGCGCTCTGGTTCGTGACCTTCCTCATCATCCTCGTCATCCGCTTCTTCGACTACAACCGCGAACGCGCGGCCAACCGCAAGAAGCAGGAAGAACTCGAGAAGTACCTGGCCGCCCTCGAGATCGAGAAGAGCGAGTACGAGAAGTCCAGCCGTACCGACCCGCTCACGGGTTGCCTCAACCGCGCCGGCTTCGGTAGCGTGCTCTTGCGCGAACAGGAAAACCTGACCAAGAATGGCAGTCCGGTCTCGTTCGTGCTCCTGGACATCGACCATTTCAAGGAAGTGAACGACACTTACGGCCACAACGTGGGCGACGAGGTGCTCGTGAACCTCACCAAGCTTATCCAGGGCAAGATCCGCAACAGCGACAGCCTGGTGCGCTGGGGTGGCGAAGAATTCGTCATCCTGTGTGGCGAGACGCCCATCCAGAATGCGCAGTTCCTGGCCGAGAAGCTCCGCGTGGCTATCGAGAACACGCAGCTCATTAGCCAGCAGCGCATCACCTGCTCGTTCGGCATTTCCGAGATGATTGCGGGCGAAGACCCGAAGCGCCTGTTCGAGCGTGCGGACAAGGCCCTGTACGCCTCGAAGGAAGGCGGCCGCAACCGCGTGACGAGTGCGACCTACCGGCGCCAGGCCCGCTAGCCTATGCCCCGCATAGCGACATTCCCGTTAGTCCTTGCGCTTGCCGCCCTGTTGCTCGCTTCGTGCGCGCACAAGGAGCCGGAGGTGGATTTCAAGCCCATCCAGCTCAACTGGCATGCCCTTTCGGAGGCCGCGGAGGCCCACCCCGAGAAGGATGCCTGCGTGATATCCGTCACATCGCTCCTGATGCGCGAGAAGGCCGTCCGGGAGTCGAAGTTCGAGTCCCTCGACTACGATGTCGTGTTCGATATCAAGGGCGAAAACCTCGAATTTAAGGGAATTTGCGCGAATTCCGGGGCGGAAGTTGCCACCGAGTGCAGGTTTACTGCCGTTTGCTCCGGTGCCGAAAAAGTCGTTGTAAATTTTCACAACGGAGACTAGTCGCGGCTACTACCTTTCGGGCCGCGATAGTTTTATTTTTAAGGTATTGGCAGACATTGCCTTACCTATTGTATTGTGGGATGTAACGACAAGGATAATTCTGTGAAACCGATTTTCGAATATACAGACTACCGTGAATGGATCCGCGACGCGTTTGATGACTTCAAACAGCGCAAGACCGTTATATCCTGGCGCTACATGGCAATGAAGCTCGGGGCCGACCCGGGCAACCTCCTCCGCGTATCGCAGGGGAAGATCCACCTGACACTCTCGCTCGTGAAGCCGATGGCCGAGTTCTTCGAGCTCGACGAGAAGGAGACTGCCTACTGGACGGAACTCGTGTGTTTTGGGCGCGCGAAGACCGATGCGGAGGCCTTGAACCATTACGAGAAGATGCAGATTCTGAAGGGAATCCCCCTGAAGAGGCTCGCGAAGAAGGAGCTCGAGTTCTACCGTCACTGGTACTGCAATTCTATCCGCTCGATTATCGGCATTTGCCGGTTCAAGGACGACTACGAGGGGCTTGCGGAGTGCTGTACGCCCCCGATTACGGTGGAAGAGGCCAAGAGCGCCGTAAAACTTTTGTATGATTTAAACATGATTTCGAAGGATAGGGACGGCTACTGGAAGGTGAACGACACCTTCGTGAGCACCGGTGGAAACTGGCGCTCCGAGGCCGTGCGTACGTTCCAGAAGGAAACTATCCGCCTCGCGGGCGAATCGCTCGAGCGCCACGCGCCGCCGCTGCGCGACATCAGCACGGTGACCATGACGTTCAACATGGACGATATTGCGCTCATCCGCGAAAAGATCAAGGAATTCCGTAGCGAACTGTTGCGCCTGTCGCAGGAAGGCGATGGCGACGATACGGTGTTCCAGCTGAATGTGCAGTTGTTCCCGATAGGGTTTGCGAAGAAATTGCAGGAGAAGGAAAAATGAAAAAGTTGCTTCTTCTAGTACCGGTTGCGCTTGCTACCTGGTTCTGCTCTTCTGCAACTGACGATATTGCGAAGGGCCCTGGCAGCGAGACCACTAACGGACTTGCGCTCGTTGACGGCAAGCCCGCATCCTACGCGTCTGTCGCATTGCGTAAGGTGGACTTCAAGGCGGCCCAGGCCGTGGAAGAAAATGCGCTTGTCGTGGCCGATGCGTATGCCGACGAGAATGGCCTGTTTGACGTGAAGGTTCCGGCCGATGGCAAGTACCGCCTGACCGTGGTTCACGATGGTGTCGCGTTCTCGAAGATTGTTTCCCGTAGCGACTTCGGCGAAAATGGCGCCGTGAACGATACCGTGAACCTGGTGGCGACAGCCCTGATGGCGGGTGTCGTGGATGTGCCCGAGGGCAGTTCCAACGTGTGGGTTGGCGTGCACGGTACCGACGTGCTCGTGAAGAGCGATTCCAATGGCTGGTTCGCACTCCCGTCGCTCCCGGCGAACGATTCTCTGCGCCTGTATTTCGTGGACGGCGACTACAAGGAATCCCTGGGTGAAGAATCCCTGTACCTGAAACCCCGCGAATCCGTGCTGAAGGACTACCGCGCCCCGAACCCTGACGAGGGGAAAATCGTGGTGCTCCAGAAGAATGGTTCCCCTGCCGCATACGCGACGGTCGCTCTCCGTGCAGCCGACGCGAAGGCCGAGAAGTTTGCAGTCCAGAATGCGATGGTGGATTCCGATGTCCGCACCGATGCGAACGGCAGGTTTACCATGGAATGGCCCGAGAAGGGGGAATACCGCCTGACGGTCGTTTCTGACGGGTTTGCGTTCTCGAAGGTGTTCGATGCGGAAGACCTGCCGGATCTCGATACCATATGGATTTCGGCGACCGCGTCTGTTTCGAGTAAAGTAACGCTCCGCACGGTGGATGAGTTCCTCTGGGTGGGTGTCTACGGGCTCGATGTGCTTGTGAAGACGAACGACGTGGGCGCCTACGTGCTCCCGAGCGTGCCTGCGGGCGATTCGCTCCCGATATACTTCGTGACTGCCGACAGCCTGAACAGCCTCTATGCGGAATGGAACACCGTGGCGGAATCCAACAGCACGCAGTTCCTGAACCCGGTGAAGGTGTTGCAGGATTTCGAGAATGGTGGCGAAGGCTGGTACCTGAATACGGATAGCCTTAAGAAGGGTACCGAAATCAAGCCTGCGAACAGCGTGAAGGAAGGAATCGTGTACGATTCGACCCGCAAGTCGAAGGTGTTCCACGGCACATACAAGCTCGCCAACGACGATTACGCCTGGGCGCTTGTGGGTACCGCGTTTGAGCACAACATGAAGTTCTCCGAAATCGATTCCGTGGTGTTCTATGCGAAGGGCAACGGCAACATAAGGCTTTCGCTCGAGAACTACATCGACCAGAGCAAGAACCTGAAGGCCGCCACCGAATGGATCCCGCTTTCCAAGGACTGGCAGCGCATCAGCGTGAACCCGGCGGAACTCTGCGTGGGTGCCGCGACGACGGAATCTTGCTTCACCTCGTGGAGCGGAGTCAAGAGCTGGGTCAAGCAGTTCCACATCTTCGTGCAGGACGGTTCCGAGTTTTACGTCGATGACGTGATTCTCTACGGCGCACTGTTCTAATACTCAATTGTCATTGCGGGCCTCGTAGAGGCGCGGCAACCGCGAACCTGTATTGTCATCCCCGCGCAGGCGGGGATCTCTTTTTTTATAACCATTTCAAGCCCTTTACCATTGTTTTTATGCCATTTTTAGGCTGTCTTTTAGGAAAAATGTTCCACACTTAGCTCAGAAGAGCCAAAAAGGAGTATATTTAATTAAAGGAGGCCCTATGAAAAAGATAACACTCATTCTTGCATCATTCCCTCTACTGCTGTGCTGTGCCTGCTCTGACGATTCGTCGAATGGTGCGACTGCGGAGATGGAAAATAGTGACAAGGCTTCCGCCTTGTCTACCAAAAGAGGGGCAAATGATTCCCTTGATTCTGCGGTGTCTTATGGAATAGTTCCTGTCGATACGGCGAAAAAATGCAACCCTCCTGCATCGACAGAATTGACGGACGATTACAATTGTATTGAGCCGTTGTCAAAGACGGAATATATTTTTAGGACAGAAGCTACGCCTCTGTACACGCCCTCGGTGGGCGAGAAGGTTCTTGGCTATATTAGTGCCTTCTATGAAGAAAACGGAATCCAGTATTCAGGGCGTGACGGTACGGGCGCCTACGGCGTTTATTATCGCTTGTTAGAAAAGGATGCGCAAAGGTATGTGGTGTGGCTTTGGAGCAATACGATGTACCAGGCGGAAGAAGCGTGCGTAAAGGATTTGATGTTCTTCCAGGAAAAATGTTCGCAAAACGTGGGCGAATTTGCAGATTATATCAAGGATGATTGTGCCGCAAAAACCCTGTCGCTGTCGTGTGTGATGCCCACGAATTCTGAACTAGGCGATAAGGACGTTCTTGATTCTATTGCCGCTGATTTGGATTCTTTTGTGCTTGAAAATTGGTCCACTCCGGTCAAGTCAAGGTTTGATGGGGATGAGTCTGCCGAAAGTGCTAGTTCGGCGTCACCGTAAATTGAAAATAATCATCTTTTTCCCATTATTCAAAGGCTCGCCCTGTTGTTAGGCGGGCCTTTTTTAAGTATCTTTGGGCTATGGAAAATCTTGAAAAGGAATCTGCCGTCGCGCAGGAATATCTCGCACGCGTTGCGAAAGAAGCGGAAGCGAAGTTTGATGAGCATCTTCCGCCCGAAAATGAGACTCCGTGCCGTTTGCACGAGGCTATGCGCTATTCGATGTTTGCTGGCGGCAAGCGCCTGCGCCCCGCCCTGGTCAAGGCGACCTTTGACATGTTCGGTGGCAAGGGCGACAAGGTGTGGCTCGCGACATCTGCACTTGAGATGCTCCACACGTTCAGTCTTATCCACGATGACCTCCCTTGCATTGATAACGACGATTACCGCCGTGGCAAGCTTACGAACCACAAGAAGTTTGGCGAATCGACTGCCGTGATGGCGGGCGATGCCCTCTGCGTACTCGCGTTTGAACTGATGGGCCGTGCGGGCGATGCCCGTGCAATCGAGGTGCTTGCCCACCTGCTGGGTACCTACGGCATGATCGGTGGCGAGATGACCGATATCGAGTGCGAGGGCAAGACGGTTGACCTCGAGACGGTCGACTACATCCACTACCACAAGACGGCGGCCCTCATCGAGGCGGCTCTCCAGGTGGGCGCGATGCTCGCCGGTGCCGACGACAAGTCCATTGCCGCCATCCGCAACTACGGGCGTTCCATCGGGCTTGCGTTCCAGATTGTGGATGACATCCTGGATATTGTCTCCACGACGGAGGAACTGGGCAAGGACGCCGGTTCCGATATCGAGAAGGGCAAGGCGACTTACCCCTCCATCGTCGGGCTCGAGAAATCCCGCGAACGCGCCCACGAACTCTACGAGGAATCGCTCAAGGCGCTTGAAGGCCTCGAGGGCGATACCTCCATACTCCGCTCTATTGCGGCATTCATCATTACCCGGGTCAAGTAATGGAACTTAAGGACGTAAAGTCTCCCCAGGACATTAAGCACTGTTCCGTCGAGGAACTGAACTGCCTTGCGAAGCAGGTGCGCGATACGATTATCGGGCAGGTTTCCAAGCACGGCGGTCACCTGGCTTCGAGCCTGGGGGTGGTGGAACTCACGCTTGCGCTGCACTACGTGTTCAACGCTCCCGAAGACAAGATTGTCTGGGACGTGGGTCACCAGGCGTACGTGCACAAGCTATTGACGGGCCGTTACGACCGGTTCGAGACGCTCCGCCAGCAGGGCGGCATCTCGGGCTTTTTGAAGCGTAACGAGAGCGAGTACGACTGCTTTGGCGCGGGTCATGCGACTACGTCCATCTCTGCGGCTCTCGGCTTTGCAGTAGCGCGTAACCACTTTAACCGCAAGAACAACGTGGTGGCTGTCATCGGTGACGGTTCCATGACGGGTGGCATGGCCTACGAGGCCCTGAACAACGCGGGCATCTCGAAGCAGAACATGACTATCATCCTGAACGACAACAGGATGAGCATCGCCCCGAACGTGGGCGGGTTCAGCAAGTACCTGAACCGCGTAATTTCGGACCCGGTCTACAACAAGATGCGTTCGGACCTGGACCGCCTGATGAAGCGCCTGCCGGGCGTGCTCGGTAGCCGGTTCCGTGACCTGTTCTTGCAGGTGGAGTCCGCCGCGAAGAACGCGGTGAAGCCGGGCGCCTTCTTCGAGGACCTGGGCATCCGCTACTTCGGCCCCATCGACGGTCACGACATCAACGAGCTTATCATGATTCTCGAGCGAGTGAAGTCGCAGCCCGGCCCGTGCATTGTGCACGTGCTTACCGAGAAGGGCCGCGGTCTCGATGCCGCCGAGAAGAACCCGACCAAGTTCCACGGTACGGGGCCGTTCGACCCCGAGAGCGGGCTTCCGCTTTCTCCGGGCAGCCCGAACCCCTCGCTCACGAGCGTGTTCGGCAAGACGCTCCTGGAACTTGCGAAGAAGGACAACCGCATCATGGGCATTACTGCCGCGATGCCTACGGGCTGCGGCATGGACATTGTCGCGAAGGAACTGCCCGACCGCGTGATAGACGTGGGCATTGCGGAAGAGCATGCGGTGACGTTTGCCGCGGGCCTTGCCTGCGATGGCGTCGTGCCCGTGGTCGCAATCTACTCGAGCTTCATGCAGCGCGCCTACGACCAGATTATGCACGATATCGCGCTCCAGAACCTGCATGTGGTGCTGGTGCTCGACCGCGCTGGCCTTGTGGGTGCCGACGGCCCTACGCACCATGGTGCATACGACCTTTCGTTCCTGCGCACCGTGCCCGGGCTTACGCTCATGGCGCCCAGTAACGAGAACGAACTTAGGGATATGATAACTGCCTCCATCGACATGGAAGGCCCTGTCGCTATCCGCTATCCCCGCGGGACGGCTCTTGCCGAAACGCTCAATCCCCCTGCAGGCCCCTTCGACGCGAAACTCCCGAAGGTGCTCGAACAGGGCAAGGATATCCTGCTCCTCGGGGCAGGCTTCATGACAAACGAACTCAAGAAGACTGCGAAGGTCCTTAAAGAAAACGGCTACAATCCCACGCTTGTGGATGCACGAATCATAAAGCCGCTCGATACGGAAACCTACCGCAGCCTGTTCGAAACCCACAAGGTCATTGTCACTCTGGAAGACAATACCCTTATCGGCGGATATGGTTCCGCCGTGATGGAACTCATGGCCGATCTCGGAATTACGGACAAGAAGTTGTTCCGCTTCGGGCTGCCGGACCGTTTTGTGGAACAGGGCGAAATCCAGAACCTGTACAAACTCTTGAAAATTGACGGTGAATCCGTCGCCAAGCAATTGATGGAAAGACTATGAGCGAAGAAAACAAGCGCACAGTGAGATCGACTCTTACCCGCAAGTTCGGGGTGAGCGAGAAGAAGGACGAACGCCGCCCGCGCAAGGACGACGGTGAAGGCAAGAAGTTCGGTGACCGTCCTACCTTTGGTGGCCGTAGCGATGGTGAACGCGCCGGGTTCCGTTCGGACCGCCCGCGTGGCCTGCGTGAAGACGGCAGCAAGCGCGAGGAATTTGGCAGGCGTGGCGAAGGCGATGGACGTTTCGACCGTGAACGCCGCCCGCGCCGCTTTGGCGACCGCCCCTTCGGCCGTCGCGAAGGTGGACGTTTCGGGGACCGTTTTGGCAAGCGTGGCGACCGCCCGTTCCGCAGTTTTGACGGTGCGGAGAACGCTCCGGTTTACCGCCAGCGCCCCGAGCAGAAGGAGGCCGTTATTGACGAGAACATTGACGAGGCCGCACTCGAAGCCCGCGCCGCCCAGGCAGAAACAGCTCCGGAAAGCGCCGGCAACCCGCCTTGGTTCCGCAAGCTCCTCGCCATCACGACCGAGAAGGGCCGTGAACGCGAAGGCCGATTCCTGGGCGAAGGCGTGCACGTTGTAGACGAACTTGTCACCAAGCACAGGGAAATCGTCATTGCCATCTACGTGGCCGAGGACTTCGAGAACGAAGCCCTCATCGAGAAGATTAACGATGCCGACATTACCATCCACGTGCTGGAAGCCGACAAGATGAAGCAGATTTCCTCCACGGTCACGACGCAGGGAATCATTGCGCATTGCCGCATCGCGAACACGAAGCCCGTTTACGAGGCGAGCCGCAGCGTGATTACGCTCGTGGATGCAGTGCAGGATCCGGGTAACCTCGGTACGCTCTTCCGCACGAGCCTCGGGTTCGGTTCCGACGGCATGGTGCTTGGCCGCGGTACGGTGAGCCCGTTCAACCCGAAGGTGGTGCGCGGTTCCTCGGGAACGTTCCTGCGCGTGCCCTTCGAGTTCGATATCGACCTCATCGACCATATCAACTTCCTGCGCAGCAAGGGCTACACGATTATCGCGACCGACCTGCATGCAAAGCAGACGCTTCGCGACATTCCCGCACGCAAGCTTCGCAAGATGGCTTTCCTCGTGGGTAACGAGGGCGCGGGCACAAACCCGTACTTCATCGAGATTGCCGACGAGACGGTGAAGATCCCGATGAGCAGCGAGCTCGAATCCCTCAACGTTTCCGTGGCTCACGGCATCCTCAGTTACGAGGCAGCCCAGATCCAGGAGGAACTCAAGTAATGGCGAATTTCCATACACGTCTCGAGCAGCGTATTGCCCAGTGCGGCAACCCGGTGTGCCTCGGCATGGACCCGGTGCTCAAGCTTATCGACCCGTGCTGCCCGCAGGGGAGTGCCGAAGAGAAAATCAAGCGCTTCTATTCCGAAATTCTGGAAGAGGCGCTCCGGCGTGGCGTTACGCCCGCGGTGGTGAAGCCGAACAGCGCTTACTACGAATGCGTGAGCGTGCAGGCGATGCTTGTGCTGCAGCAGTTGATTGCCGACTACAGGAGTGCGGGCATTCCCGTGGTTCTCGACGCGAAGCGCGGCGATATCGGCAAGTCGAGTGCGGCATACGCGAACGCGGCCTACGATGTGTATGGTGCAGACGCGGTTACGGTTTCGCCCTGGATGGGGTCCGATTCCGTTGGCCCGTTCATCCGCGAGAATTCCGAGAACGGCGCGTACGTGCTGCTCCGTACGAGCAACAAGGGTGCGCACGATTTCCAGGACATGACCGTTGTCCGTAGCGATGACCCGCGCGACAATGCGCAGGCGTTCTACTCCGTTGCCGACAAGATTATGGAATGGGACGGCAGTCTCGGTTACCTGGGTGCGGTCGTGGGCGCGACTCACCCCGAGGAACTCGAGCAGATTACCGCCTACACGGTCGCGAAGAAGCACGAAATCCCGTTCCTGATTCCGGGCGTGTCTATCCCCGGTGTCCCCGGTGGGCAGGGCGGCGATGCGAAGACGGTACTTACCGCAATCGCGAACGGTGGCGGCAAGCGCAAGTTCCACGTGCTCAACAGCAGTAGCGGTCTCAACTTTGCATGGCAGCGTAGCGGCAAGCCCGAAAACTTCGCGGTCGACTGCATCGATGCGCTCGAAAAACTCGCCGAGGCCTGCAATTTTTAGAATGTGTAATGTGGAATGAGGGATGTGTAATGATTGATTTTCCATTTCACACTTCACATTTCACATTGTTTTATCTCTGAGTATTTATGCGGTTCCTTGTTCCCATAGTTCTTGCGGTTGCGCTTATCGCGGTGGCCTTCAATTTTGCGAAGCCGCTCCCCGATAAGTTTACTGAGGATTCCTTCTTGCCGAAGGCGTCTTCGGTGAAGTATCTCGCGGCCGGGAATGATGCCTCCTTTGCGGGGCTCCTGTGGATCAAGGGACTCACCTCGCTGGGCGAGAGCTTCCTTTCGGGCAAGGAGTACAACCACCTGAGCCATGTAGCGAACCTCTGCACCGAACTCGATAGCCTGTTCTACACGCCTTATTACTTTGTCGGTAGCATTACCCCGATAGATACGCAGGACACTACGGACTTTATCGTGATGCGCCGTGCCCTCAGGAATTTCCCGGACCACTGGCGCCTTGCTGTTGGGTTTGCGCTCCGCCTGTCGAAGGGGCCGTACCCCGACCCGCATGCCGCTGCCGACGTGATGCGCCCGTACTTCGACAGTCCCGATACGACGATCCCGCAGCACATTCGCCTGATGTACCGCACGTTCGAGCTTGACGCCGAACAGACGGAGACTGCGCTCGAGATGATCATGAACGACGTGATGCAGCCCCGCTTCAAAAAGTTCCGCGAAAGCTTCTACAACAAGACGTTCCGCGTGCTGGGCTACAGGGGCATTGGTTCCAAGGCGGGTTCCGATTCTACGGTGTACAACGACGTGAAGAACACCATCGATGCTTTTGCCGATGGCAAGGTTCACCCGCGCTATGCATTCGCGCACCTGCTCTCGCTGAAGAAGGTCGAGAAGAAGGAAGAGGAAACTGCCGCAGTAGAACCCGCCGAAGAAAATGCAAAAGAAAAACCCGTGGACGGTGCCCCGGGTAATGCAGCGGAAACTCCCGCCAATTAATCCTTATCGTGTTATTGCAATGCGGGTGCTGAGCAGCATCTTGCCGTTGCTTGTCGCCCTCACGTAGTACGTGCCCTTCGATTTCGCGAGGCTCCTTACGGGTACGCTGCCCGACTTTGCGAAGGTGTTGTCGTACACGTTTTTCCCGCGCATGTCGAATACGGTCAGGCGCATGCTTGCGTTGCTCAGCACGAATTCCAGGTTGCCGTTCCTGTAGTTTACGCTCCCGAATCCTTCGGGCTTTGCCTTCCGGGCAATCGCTGTCGTTCCGCCGGATTCGCTCGAGCCCATGTTCCAGTCGCTCGGGACGCGTGCCGCGATTCCCCTGCCCGCCGTGCTCATGTAGACGACTCCGTAGGTATTCATGTCGCCCATCACGAACTCGCCGTTCGCGAGCCCGCCGTATTCGTGCCCGTCGTCGTTCACGCGGGTCCATGTCTTGCCTGCATCGTCGCTCCCGAACACGCCTACGGTTTCACCCACCTTGCCGAACGCGTAGATTGCGGGGTAGCCGCCTGCAGCCTTAGGCTTCCCGTAGCCTACGGCCTCGCAGTAGCCGATGCCCTCTGCGGGTGTCCAGCTCTTGCCGCCGTCGGTGGAGTGGAGCAGCTTGCCTGTCACGGGGTCGCCGGTCTCGTTCCTTTCGGCGATAGGGAGCCAGAGGTCGCCTTCGTATCCCGGGATGGCGCGGAACTTCTTGTCGTTGCTCTTGCCGGGTTCGCTCACCTTCGTGAAAGTGCCGCCCTTGTCTTCGCTCCTGAAAAATTCTCCCGTTGTTCGGTTGTATGCATAGAACACGCTTGCGTTTTCGGGGTCGCCCACGACGAATGACGCGTTGTCGATTCCCGATACGGTTTCCCATCCGGAATTTACCTGGCGGTAAACGGTGGTTGTCCCGCTACCCGGTACCCAGACGATGGTGCTTCCGTCGGTAGAAATTGCGACCGTGCCTTCCTTGTAGTTCTTGTCGAGGCTCCCGTAGGTGGCTACGCTCCAGGTGCGACCGGAATCCTTCGAGACCTGCACTGGGTCGATGGGCACGTCGTTGTACTGCCCTTCGTAGGCGCGGGTGGCGCTCACCTTCACGAGCGTTCCCGATTTCGGGGCGTAGGCGAGTGCCCACGTGGAACCGAGGGAGGTGTTGGTGCCCGAGACGGAGGTGAGGTGCCTGTGGGCGGGGAACTTCGAGATGTCCTCGTGCCTGAATCCGTCATAGTCGGCGATGACGGAAACTAGCGGGCCTCCGGGAATGCTTACCACCTCGTAGGGGACGGTCTCCTCGATGCCGTGTGCGTTGAAGTGCCATACCTGGCCCTGGACCGCCTCGTCGCTCGAATAGTAGTAGTTTGTCGTGGAATCGAACGTTCCCGCAGGTATCACCTCGTAGTCGTCCATGTTGTCGCAGCGGAAAATGCCGTTGCCGGAACTCACGAATACGCGCTTGGGGTTGAACGGGTCGATTGCCGCGCTGCCCGACCAGTGGATGGAACCTCCCTGCATCCAGCCGATTCCGTTCTCGTCCATCTGCTTGACGGTGGGGTAGTAGCCGCCTTCCATCCAGTAGTACTTGAAGCTTGCGACCCATGTCTTGCCGCCGTCCGTGGTGCGGAAGATGTTGGAACCCCACTGGTCGCTCCACTTGCCGTCTTCGCCGTCGGTGGCGATGTACCAGAACTGCGGGCCGCGGTAGCCTTCTGTGGTGACGACCATCTCGTTCGGGTCTTCCGGATTGATGGATATGCCGCCGTAGGGTGCAATGTAGGTGTAGTTTTCCATGTCGGCGTAGTCGGCGTTGTCGTATTCCGACGCGCCCGTGTTGCCGTCGTCGATGTAGTCTTCCGGCGATACGTCGGTCCAGGTGAGCGTCGCGATATCGCACTGCAGTACCGCACCGCGGCCGAACCCGTCGTATATCATGCCCCAGCCTTCGTCCCAGCCCATGGAATGCGGGCCCGCGCCGTCTGCGAACGTGACGGTGAGCGTGCCGCCGTCCTTCGAGACTACCGCGCGCTGCGGCATCAGGCGGACCTTCGCGCCACCCGCGGTAGTGCGGAGCGCGTCGGGAACCGGGAGCGGTTTCCAGGTCTTGCCCGCGTCGGTCGAGGTGAACACGTTTTCGAACGTGGATTTTGCCGTGCTCCCTTCGCGCAGGAACCCGGCGTAGAGCGTGCTGGAACTGCCCGGCGCGAACTGCACGAAGCTGAACCCGGAGCCGTTCCAGGTGGTGTCGCTCCCGGCGGCCGCGGTCCAGGAATCTACGTGGCTCCAGGTGGAACCGTTGTCGTTTGATTTCCAGAGCCCGGACCTTCTCGAGCCGTAGAACATGATGTCGGTATTGTTCGGGTCGATGGCGAGCGCTTCGCCGTTCCCGCGGCCCATGCCGTTGCCGTGAACGCCGAAATCCATCACCACGCCGCCCTTCGCGCCCGTGGAATCCCAGGTGTAGTGCACTTCCCAGCTCTTGCCGTAGTCCGTAGAACGCAGGAGGGCGCTGCGGGCGTTGCTGAAGTAGCTCGTGCCCGCCATCATGTACACCTTGCCTTCGTCCTTCGGGTCAACCGCGATGGCCTCGATCCCGAGCAGGCCGAGTTCGCTCACGTCGACCCAGTCCATCATGGATTCCCAGCGCTTGGTTTCTTCGTTCCAGCGGTATGCGCCGCCCACGTCGGTGCGCGCGTAGAATACGTTCTTTTCGACGGGCGAGGCGATAACGGCGCTAACGAACCCGCCGCCGCCCATGCTCACGTTGCTCCAGCTGAAATCGCCCTCGCCGGTCGCTGCGTGGACGGCGAGAGATGCACCCGCGATGGCGAGAATTGCGCCTGCGGGCCTGAAAAAGTTACCCATAATCACCTCACATAAACGGGACGGAGAGCCCCGTAGCGAGGAATATATATTATGTCTCCTGGAACCGTATCGCCCGCGCGCCCCTGCACGAAAAAGCCGTTGTGCAGTTTTCTACGATACGAAACACCCCGAAATAAACATCTTGCAACCCGCGATAAACATCCCGCGCCTTGCGATAAACGTCCTGCGCCCCGTGATAAACATCCCGCGTCCCGCGATAAACGTCTTGAAACCCGAATAACTAGTAACTAATGACCAATGACCAATGACCAATAACCAATGACCAATGACCAATAACCAATGACCAATGACCAATAACCAATGACCAATGACCAATGACCAATAACTAATGACCAATGACCAATGACTAATCATTCCCCGCAGCGCTTCGCGTTGTTCGGGAGCCCCATCAGTTCGAATGCGTTCTTGCAGCGGAGTTTCAGGTCGGCCGCTTCGTCTGCCGGAGTGCTCTTGAGCTGCGAACGGAGATAGAGGATTGTCGCCGTCATGTACGGCACGTTACCTTGTATGGACTTCTTCTCGGCTTCACGGTAAAGCGAATCCGCTTCGCCCCTGCCCGAGACGTCTGCCATGCGGGCTGCGGTATAGGCATAAAAACCGCCCTTCTTGTCCGAGCGCTTCCCGACCATCTTCAGCGATTCGTCGGCGTCGTCGGTCCTGCGTTTTGCCGCCTGGGCGATCGCGCATTCCGAGAAGAATGCCGCCTGCAACGGCTTGTCTGCCTTCTTAATGGAATCGGCATCCGCCGAGGCGCACATCTTGGCGGTCTCGTCGAACTTTTCCTGCGCGTTTGCAAGCGCGGCCTTGCCCTGGAGGAGCATCAGGTTGGTGTTCTTGTCGAGAATTTCCTCGCGGACCTGTGCGAGCAGCGAGTCGGCGAACGCGAAATCCAGACTCATGGTGCGTATCTGGGCCATCGCCATGAGCACGCGTGCCTCGGAACGCAGGTCCGATTCCTTGCGGCTTGCAAGCAGCGCGCGTTCCAGCTGGCCGTAACTCTTCGCAATCTTGCCCGCGTCGAGCGAACGCTGGGCGCGGTACGAAAGCACACCCGATTCCGATGCGCTTGCGATGGTTGCGAGCGAGAGAAGTACCGCCATGCCGAACTTGCGCATTACCATAGCGTCTCCACCATGAAGGGCACGGAATCCTTGCTAGGCATGGACCTGCGGATAATCCACATGTTCGAGATGCCGGTCATCAGGTCGTCGGCGTTCTGCAAAGTCTGTTCGGTCGATTCCATGAAGTCCGAAAGTCCGGAGGTCACCTGGCCCACTTCCTTCAGGAGTCCGTCGACCTTGCCCATTGTCCCGTCGATCTTGCCCATCATGCCTTCTACGTTGCCCATCAGGTTGTCGACCTTGCCGGGCAGCGGCTTGAGTTCGGTCATCATGCCGGAAACATCGTCCGTGATGCCGTCGACCTTGTGCAACAGGCCGGGCACGCTGCTGTGGAGCGTGTCGAGGAGGTTGGATGTCTTGAACAGGGCGCTCTTGCCTGCGAGTGTAATGTCGTTGAGTCGGCGCAACTGCGTGTTCAGGTTGTCGTACAGTGCGCGCGATCCGAACAGGGCGCCTACTGTCGTTCCCGTATCCATCGCCATGGCGACAAGCGTATCGGCTGCGTCGATAAGCAGGTTCACGCGCCCGAGCAGCTCGTTGGCCGTTTCAAGCACGGTCTCGATATCTTGTGCCCTTCCCGGAGGCAGGAAGTCGCCGTCCTCGAGGATGCGGCCCACGCCCTTGCGGGCTTCGATGGTCACCACGCGGGCCGAAATCAGGTTCTGGTCGCGGATGGCGTAAACTGTCGCGCTGTCGGTAATCCAGCTCTGGAACTGCTTGCGGAGGGTGAACTCCATGTACACGCCGTTGTCCTTGATTTCCATGTCTGAAATCTGGCCAACGTCGACACCGCTAATCTGGACGCGGGTACCGGGCCTGAGGCCGAGCGCCTTTTCAAAAGTACTGTGCAGGTGGTATTCCTCCACGCCGATCATGCCGCTCGTGAACAGCGTGGTGTAGAGGACTAGTGCAAAAACCATGATAGCGACCGTAAAGAATACGCCTACCAGGAGGCCGGAAACCTCCATCCAGTTGATTTGCTTTACGGGTTTGAATTTCATGTCGATAAATATATAAATATTCGTTTATTGTGTATACGGTAAAATTTTTGTTTTGTATTTTGAGGAAAAAAAGAGGATTTTATGGATTTTTTTGAATTCCTGGACAATTCGGTCACCCCTTCGCATACGGTCGCGGGTCTGGTTTCCGCCTTTCGGGCGGCCGGGTTCCGCCTCTACGAACCCATGATGCCGGCAAGGATTGAACCCGGCGAGGGCTACTGCATTGTGTGGGATTCGTCCCTGATTGCCGTCCGTGTCCCCAAGAGCGTGAGCCAGTTCCCCGGGTTCCGCATTGCGCTTGCCCATACGGATTTCCCGACCCTGAAGATTACGCCACATCCCGACCGGGTTTCCTGTGGCGTGCAGACGCTCCACCCCGAAATATACGGCAGCCCGATTTTCACGAGCTGGCTGGACCGCGACCTGGGATACGCGGGCGTTCTCGCCTATGCGGAAGGCGGCGAGGTGCGACTCAAGACTTTCCGTGGCGACAAGCTGTTCCGCATACCGCAGTTGGCAGTCCACCTGAACCGTGGCGTGAACCAGGACGGCCTGAAGGTCAATCCCCAGACGGACCTTGATGCCCTGTGGAGCGTGGTTACGGGCGAAAAGTTCGAGGACACCCTGCGGGCGGAAATCCCGGAAGGCGCGAAGTTGCTCGACTTTGACGTGCAGCTGTTCGATGCGCAGAAGGCGGCCCGTGGCGGGTTCCATGACGAGTGGATTTATTCGGGAAGGCTCGACAACCTCTCGAGCTGCCACGCGATTGCCGAGGCGTTTGTCGCTTCGGAACCGCTCGAAAACGACTTTGCCGTTGCCTGCTTCTTCAATAACGAGGAAGTCGGTTCCACGACCCGCGAAGGTGCGGGCGGGAACTTCCTGAAGAGCGTGCTGGATTCTATCGTCCCGAATGTCGATGCGCTCCTGGCGTCCAATTCGCTTGCGCTTTCCATCGACATGGCGCATGCGGTGCACCCGAACTTCCCACAGAAGCACGAGCAGAACCATGCCCCGATTCTGGGTGGCGGAATCGTATTGAAGACAAATTCGCAAAAGCGCTACGCGAGCGACGTGTATTCCAGTGCCCGCTTCAAGTTGCTTTGCGAACAAGCGAACATCAATTGCCAGACCTTCGTGATGCGTAACGACATGCCCTGCGGCTCAACGGTCGGGCCTACGGTATCTGCGGCTCTCGGAATTCCGACGGTCGATATCGGCGAGCCCATGCTCAGCATGCACAGCATCCGCGAGATGACTGCGGCGAAGGACCATGCCGATATGATCAGTCTTCTGAAGGAGTTCTACCGCGAAAAAGCTTGAAGCCTTCCTGATTATATTACATTTACTCCAAGGAGTTGATGTACGTATTTATGAAGGGTTTCATTAAATTTTTAAGGTCTATCGAGGTTCCGCAGGCGAGGTGGAACCGGGCTACGCTGGCCTTCTTGATATGGGGAGGCCTTTGCCTTTTGGCAAACCTGTTCTGCACGAACGCGAATGCCTTTGGCGGCGATCAGGGCTACTGGGCGGACTGGGTCAAGAAACTTGCCGAAGGCGGTTTCGAGAAGTTCAACGGCAACTATCCGCCGCTCTACGTTTTTTGGCTGTGGGTCGTGTCGAAGGTCTACGTGCTTTTCGATATCCCTATCGACAAGACGTTCATGCTCAAGTTCCTGTGCCTGTGGCCGGTATACTTTGCGCACCTTGCCCTTGTGGATATAGCAAGCAGGCTTGTCTCGAAAATAAAGCTTGAACCCGCGAAGGCGAATCTCGTGCTGGCGTTCGTGGCGCTCAACCCGGCGCTGTTGCTCGACGGCCCCATCTGGGGGCAGGTCGACATGTTCCCGTGCATATTCGGCATTGCCGCGCTCTACTGCGTCAATTTCAGGAGCAAGATGAAGTATGCGGCGCTGTTCTTTGCGCTTGCGCTCCTCGCGAAGTTCCAGATGATTCTCCTGCTGCCTATCTTCGGTGGCATATTCATCCGCAAGTACAAGATTTCTTGGCGCGGGCTCCCGGCGATGGCGGTTGCAATCGTGCTCGTGCTGTTGCCGTTCTTCATTGCGGGCAACCTTTCGGGCATGCTCTCGCGCGCATACGTGAACACCACGAGCCAGTACCCGTATGCGACATACAATGCGGCGAACCTCTGGATGCTTACGGTAGGGAACCTGAGTGCCGATGCGACGCCGTTCTTCAACCTGCCCAAGGAGGGAATCTGGTCCCTGCTTTCGCCGGCGTGGATTGGCAAGATTCTGTTCGTGATTGTCTCGCTTTATATTCTCAAGTGCTCGCTGTTCGCGCGGAACTTGCGCACGACTTTCAAGCTTGCGACCTTCAGCTCGTTCGCTTTCTTCTTGCTGCTGCCCGGCATGCACGAACGCTACCTGATATACGCGATTCCGTTTGCGTGCATGTGGCTCGTGCTCGACCTGCGCAAGTCCTGGTTCTGGGTTGCCTGCATTACGCTCCTTTGCGCGATGAACATCGAGATGGTCAACGGGCTCAAGGGTGGCGATCTCTGGCCCTGGATTTCTGCGTTCGGCGTGATTGTCTTTGCCGCCGCCTCGGTGCACGCGCTGTTCCCGAAGTTCTTCCCGCTGCTCGCGTATGCGGTAAGCCGGCTGTCGCTCCCGCGGTTTACGCCCTACGTGGTTCTCGGGCTCATCCTTGTCGTGGAACTTTCCTGCGAGGTGCGCGAATCCCGGCCCATCGAGGTGGAACTCCTGCCGAACCAGATGTATCTCACCGACCTGAAGATAGACCACTACACGCAGGAATACGGCTCGCCCCGCATCAACCGGAGCGTGGAAGGCAAGACCCTGATGGTGAAGAACCGCCAGTTTGAACACGGTATCGGCTCGCACGCATCGTCCAGCTTGCACTTCACGTTGCCCGCAAATGCGGAATATCTGGATTTCTATGTGGGCGTGGACGATGAAGTGTCCGGCGGCGGCTCGGTAAAGTTTATCGTGAAGTCGGACGAGGGCGAACTCTGGTCCAGCGGGCTTGTTCGCGGGAACAACGCCCCGGTGCCGGGCCGTGCGAAGGTTGCGGGCCTCGACCACATCGTGCTCGTTATCGATGCGGATGGCGACAACGCCTACGATCACGCGGATTGGCTCAGCCTGATTTTGACATTGAAGAAGTAGCATGGTTCGCGTCGACAAGATTCGCATCGGTTTCTGGCTAATCCTTGCCCTTGGCATCTTCGCGCGGGTATTCCTGTTCGGCGACGTTCCGGGCGATATTAACCAGGATGAGGCCTTTGCGGGCTACAACGCCTTCACGCTCATGCACAGCGCGGCGGATTCCTACGGGTACCGCCTGCCTGTGTACCTCACGGCGTGGGGCTCCGGCATGAACGCACTCGAATCGTACCTGATGATTCCCTTTGTCGCTATCTTCGGGCTCAAGGTGTGGGTGGTTCGCCTCCCGATGCTCATCGTGGGCATACTCTCGCTTGTCGCCGTCTATCACCTGGTAAGGCGCTTTTCTTCGGGCAGGCTCGCGCTGGCCGCCATGTTCCTTGTGGCGATTTCGCCCTGGCACATCATGCTTTCGCGCTGGGCGCTGGAATCGAATCTCGCCCCCGGGTTTGTACTGTTCGGGATTCTCTTCTTCGTGAAGGGCCTCGAGAAGCCCAAGTTGCTGGTGGCATCGGCGCTGAGCTTCGGGCTTTCGCTCTATGCGTACGCGACGGTATGGTCGGTGGTGCCGTTTATCGTTGTTGCGTGTGTGGCCTACGCGCTCTGGGCTCGCTCGCTCCGGCATACGCGCTACGTGTGGATTTCGCTCGGCGTGCTGGTGGCGCTTGCCTGCCCGCTGGTGCTTTTCCTGCTCGTGAACAAGGGCGTGATTCCTGAAATTAAACTGCCCTTCCTCAGCATCCCGAAACTCGTGTACTTCCGCGACAGCGAGATTTCCTTTGCCCATATTCCGCGCAATCTTGCTAACCTGGCGAACATTCTCGTAAAGCAGAATGATTACCTCCCGTGGAATTCCTTCGGGCGTCACGGGCTCTACTACCCGGCGACGCTCGCGTTCTTCCTCGTGGGCTTTTGCGTGTTTGTCTGGAATGCTATCCAGGACATTCGCAGGCGCAGGCTCGGACTATCCGCGTTCGTGCTGGTGTGGCTTTTTGCGGGCCTTGCCATCGGGGCGCTCATCCAGGTGAACGTGAACCGCGTGAATCTCCTCTTTTTGCCGCTCCTTATCGTATCGGCGTTCGGGATTGTTTTTGCGTTTGAGCGTATCCACGTGCGTGCGCTTGTGGTTCCGCTGTTCGCCTACCTCATTTGCTTCGCCACCTTCGAGAAGGAATACTTTACCACCTACCGCGACCGTATCGGAAACTACTTCTGCGAGGGTATCGAAGATGCGATGAACCTTGCACTCTCGAAATCGGCCGGCAAGAGCGTTGTCGTGGACCCGGACGTGAGTTACCCGCGCGTGCTTTTCTACGGAAAGGTTCCGCTTGATTCGTACCTCTCGACGGTCAAGTATACGAATTTCCCGAGTGCGTTCCTGTACGTGCGCTCGTTTGACAAGTATATCTTTACCGACAGGATAATTCCCGAGCATAGGCAGGATTTTGTTTACCTGCTCGAAAACAGCGGGGCGCGCATGAAGACCCTGCAGGATTTGGGCTACAACGTGGAATGCTTCGGGAAGTATGTCGTGGGTTACTAAAAAAAGGAGGATAAAATGAATGGGTTACGGATTCGCTTGATATGCCTGCTGGTAGGGTTTCTCCTGTCGGTATGCTGCAATGCGGGTGTCATGATTGTCGTCGAGGAAAAACTCTACGAGGATTCGCAGGTGAAGGATGCTGTCGCGCTCTACGCGAAGGATATCGGGGACGCGCGAGGCGTGAAAGTTGCGATAAAGACCTTCGCTTCGTCGAAGAACGGCGGGACTGCGGAGGCGCTCAAGGAACTCCTGGTGAAAAACCGCGAGGGCTTGCAGGGCGCGATATTCGTGGGCGACCTGCCGCGTGCCCTGTTTGAGTTCCCGCAGTGGAACAACGACGGTTTTAGGTACCAGCGCTGGGCCTCGGATTTCTATTTCATGGATATGGACGGCGTGTGGCTCGATACGGCATCGGGCTGGTTCGGCATGACCGATGGCAAGATTACGGAAGAGGTTGTCCTTAAGCCGGCATTCAGTATTGGTTCGGCTTCGCCTCTTCCGGGAACCGTCCCTGTGGATAGTTTCTCTATCCGGTATGAGGGCTTTATCAAGCCGCCCCAGACAGGGCTTTGCTCGCTTGAGGTGATTAGCGATAACGGGCGCAGGGTGTTCATTGGCGATACGCTGGTGGTGGATGCCTGGCTTCCCGATTGGAGTAGATCCTACTATGGTGCTGTAAACCTGGTCAAGGATAGTTTGTACGCATTTAGGTTGGAGTACGAGGAAGAATATGGCAGTGCCAACTTGTCCCTGTACTGGAAATGGGAAAGCGGCTCATGGGAAGAAGTTCCCAAGGACGTTTGGTTCCACGGTAATCCCGTAGAATCCGGGCTACTGGCGACTTTCTATGGAAACATTGGCCTGAAGGATTCTGTCGAGCATCCGGGTGAACCTACGGGCTGGAAGAGCGGTGCCGGCAACGGTGTCTACGATGCGCATTATTCTACAAGGCGCGATTCTGTTTCGGATTCCCTTGAAATCTGGGTTTCGCGCATAGACCCCAATACGGCAGGCCTGCTCGGAAGCCCGAAGGATCTGCTGCTGAAGTGGTTCGATAAGGTGCACGCCAGTTACGGGAAGAAAACATTTTCGAACAAGGCGGCGTATTTCATGGTGCCGGGGACGGACCTGACGGTGGAATCCAACTACAAGTTTGTCCGCGGCCTCTCCGCCCTCTATGGCGAAAGCGCGGTGGATATCATCGAGTCTGATTCGCTCAAGTATGTGCAGAGCATCGCGAAGGATTACGACTGGTCTATCTATGTGGGCCATAGCAACCATCTGGGGCTGGGCCTCGGGTTCAATGCGCGCGATGTGCGTTACCCGATGGAAGTTGGGCCGCGGATTTTCCACTTCGCGTCGTGCGGCCCCCTGCTTGCCTATGATGACGTCTATGGAAATACCTACAGTATTTCTGTCGCGTCTGCACACCTGTTTGGCACAAGTGGCGGTGGCCTTGTGAGTGTCGGCTCCACCAAGACGAGCGGCGATAACCAGCTGGACGACCTGATGTACGAATACGCAGCCGAAGGGGTTTGGATTGGCGAGGCGTTCCGTCGCTGGCTCAACGAACGCATCAAGCGCAACAGGTACTGGCCGCGTGAAAACATATATGACTGGTTCTACGGCGAATCGATGATTGGCGACCCGATGCAGGTCTTTGGAACGCATGCGACGGATGCGCTCCCCCGCAAGAAGGCATGGCGTGCTCCGCTCGAGAAACACCGTTCCTACGACGCCTCGGGAAGGCTTATTCAGGGCCGGTTCCCCGAATACAAGGTGCGGTTCTTCCGCTAACGATGCGAACCACCCTCCGGGGTGGTTTTTTGCATGCCCAGTTTTGTATATTATAGCCGATTCCGGAGCGACCGCAGGGAGCGATAGAATCTATAGAAGAGATTAGTATATGCGTTTATTTGTGTTGTTTGTATGCTTGCTGTCGGTAGCGCTTTTTGCGCGACCAATAAACGACGGCAATAAACTTTTCAAGAACGGCGACTATGCCGGCGCCCTTGAAAAATATATGAAGGCCCGCGAGGCCGAACCGGCGAACCCGCTTTTGTTCTACAATATCGGAACATGCCAGTACAGGCTCGGCAATTACGAAGAGGCCAAGAAGGAACTCGAGAGTGCCGTGCGCATGCCGGATAAAAAGATGGCCGCGAAGGCTGCCTACAACCTCGCGAACACGCACTTCCGCATGGGCGAGAAGGCCGCCGAAGGTAGCGAACGCATTGCGGCCTGGCGCGAATCCGTAGCGTATTTGAAGAAAGCCATCGACCTCGACAACAATTTCGAGAATGCGAAGAAGAACGTGGAAATTGTCCAGCGCAAGCTGAAGGAAGAACTCGACAAGCAGAAAGAGAACAAGGACCAGAATCAGGACCAGAACAACGACCAGAAACAGCCACCGCTTTCCGACAAGGCGAAGGAAGTCCTGGCGCGCGCATTGCAACTTTGCAAGGACGGCAAGTACGCCGAGGCGAAGGAGATGCTCGAGAACCTGATTGCTGAGGACGAGACTGCGGGCCAGTTGAGCGGCCACGTGCAGCGCATTGACGACGTCATCGAAATCAAGGCCGGCCGCAAGCCCAAGGCGAAGATTGACGCCAGCAACACCGACAACGACCTGGAGGTGATCTGATGCGCGAAGAATTTAGACTTATGTCACCCTGGAGCGCAGCGATAGGGTCCATTGTGTTGATTTTGCTGTTGTCCGCAGCAGCCTTTGCCGCCCCGAAGTCGGCGAGCGCCTACTACAGCGATGCGGCCTTCCAGTACATCGAAAACCGCCTGCCTTCTGCCGAAATCACCTGCAACGAGGGCCTGCAATACTACCCGAACGACCAGAAGTTGCAAATGCTCCTTGACCGCATCAAGGAAGCCAAGGACGAGCAGAAGAACGAAAACAAGAAGAACGACAAGAACCAGGACAACAATCAGGACCAGAATCAGGATCAAAATCAAGATCAGAATCAGGACCAGAATAAGGACCAGCAGAACCAGGACCAGAACGGAGACAACGGTCAGTCCAGCGGGTCTGAGACTTCTTCGAGCCAGGGCGATGACCAAAACCAGGATCAGAATGGCGGTGGCCAGTCCAGCAGCAGCCAGGGCGGTGAAAGTTCCGACAGCAATGGCGGGCAGCAGCCCGAGCCGCAACAGCCCGAAGAGAATTCTAGCGACAGCCAGGGTGGCGAAGACGAGCAGGAACAGCCCATGCAGATGGGCGAGATGAGCCCCGAAGAGGCGGCACAGCTCCTGAAGGATTTCGACGAGCAGAACGGCGAACGCAAACCCTGGAAACCCGTCCGCGGGCAGGCTAGACCTGCTAAGGACTGGTAAGGCGAGCGCCGCAGAAAAATGCTTGCATTTTTCTATGGCCGAGCCGCCGAGTCTTGCGCTCGAAGAGCGCAAAGACTGGTAAGGTCAACCGAAATCAACCTCAGTATGTCATCCCCGACTTGGTCGGGGATCTTTTTTATATTGTTCTGTATGAGATTCCGTTCACTTGTTTTTTTGTGTGCGCTTTTGACTGCGTTCCTCGCCTCCTGCGGTGACGATTCCAGTTCCGGTACGGATGCCTCAGTTACGGAAAGTTCTTCGGAGCAGGCTCTGTCGAGTTCCGCGCAGTCGCCTGAAAGTTCGTCTTCGAGTGTCGCGCCGGTATCGAGTTCAGCCGAAGAAAAACTGAGTTCGAGTTCTGCTGAGGTCGAGTCGTCGAGTTCGGAGACGCCGGCTTTTTCCGACGACGGTAAGTGCACCGATTGCGATAGCTATACGGCAGCCGACCCGGAACTCACTGAAAACGGCGGCAAGGGCTCCGTTACCACTTACGGGAGCATTACTGCAAAAGAAACGAGTCTCGGTGGCGCCTGCAACTATGGACAAACAAACATACAGTATTACGCGGCGATTCATGTGAATGTTTCTCCGGGCGATGACATGGGCCCGTGGGATGGCGGTGCGGCCTGCGGCGGCTGTGTGCATGTGAAGGCGCGGACGCCCGAAGGCTGGAAAGAGGTGACCGTGCGCATTACGGACCGCTGTCCCGACGCAAACTGTGGTGTAGACTTGGGTGGTGCCCCTGCGGCCGATATCATGGGCAATCGCGTGGGCCGCTACTACGGTGAATGGGAATTCGTGAGCTGCGAAGGCGTCGACGGCGTGTGGGGCGATTCAACGTCCATCTGGGTCAAGGAAGGTGCGAGCGAATTCTGGAGCATTATCCAGGTGCGCAACCCGAAGGACATGGTCAAGGGTATCGCCATTTACGGTATAGATACCCGCGACTTCTACGAGCTCGAGATGGTCGTGGGTACCGAGAACTTCTGGACGGTACCGAAGAATGTTCTGCAGACCGACAGCCGCTACCGTGTGGTGGTGAAGTACCGCACCGGTACCGACGACGAATGGAAAATAGAGGGCTCCGACCTCGCTGTTCCCGAGGCCAACCTGTACCTATACGAACATAGGGAATAGTTTATCGCCCGCGACGGCGAGAACTGAATTGCACGGGGGAGTCGTTTCCGCGCGGATTGTTGCCGCGGTTCCTGCCAAAGTCGCGATTGTCTCGGTTGTCGCGGTTGCTGTGGAATTCGCGGCGGCCTTCTTCGCGATGCTCGTTTCGATTTTCGCGACGGTCTTCGCGGCGCATCTCGTTGCCCGAAAAACCCTTGCCCGCGTTTCCGCTGCTCGCGTTCCCGAACTGCGCGGCGCGCCTTTCCCTGCGGGCGGAATTCTCCCAGCGACCTTTCTCGCCGACTTTCTTGGGTACGATTGTGGTGGAGCGCGCTTCCCGCTTTTGCAGTTCGCGTTCGCGGTATTCCGCATTGCTTTCGCGTTCCAGGCTAGGGAAGAACTCCTTGCCTTCTGCCTTCGCGCTGCGGCTCAATAGCAGTCGCCCGATTTTCCCGAGTTTTAAACGTTCAAGCGTCGCGCGGATTTGCGGGCGGTTCTCCGGAATGTACCAGAAGAAGAACTGTCTCTGGCTCTTCTTCTGCTCGGGTGTCTTTGCCACGTAAAGCGGCTTTCCGTCGGGCGTCATCTCGGAATAGAACATCTCGGTCGCGATTGTCATCGGCGTGGGGGTAAAGTCCTGCACCTGTTCCAGCTGGAACCCGAGCTGCTTTGTCTCGAGGGCAAGTTCCGCCATATCGGCCTCGGTACATCCGGGGTGACTGCTGATAAAGTAAGGTATAATCTGCTGACGCTTGCCGATGCGCTTGCATTCGTCGTCGAAGAATTCCTTGAACTTGTGGAACAGCGTAAAGCTTGGCTTGCGCATGAGCTTGAGCACTTCGTCGCTCGTGTGTTCCGGTGCCACCTTCAGGCGTCCGCTCACGTGATAGTCGATGAGCTCGCGGGCGTATTCCTCGTGGTCCTTGCGCAGTTCTTCGTCATTCGTTTCCTGCAACAGCATGTCGTAACGCACGCCGCTCCCGATAAACAGGTGCTTTACCTTCGGGTGGTTGCGCACTTCGCGGTAAAGGCTCAGAATCTCGGCATGGTGCGTGTCCATGTTGTCGCAAATCTTGGGCGTGAGGCAGCTCGGTCGTGCGCATTTCTGGCATCGGCTCTGGTCGCGTCCGCGCATGTTGTACATGTTCGCACTCGGGCCGCCCAAATCAGTGATGGTTCCGGCGAATCCGTCCATCTTCGTAATCAAATCCACTTCGCGCAATATGCTTTCGCGGCTGCGGCTTGCGATAAATTTGCCCTGGTGTGCGTTGATGGCGCAAAAACTGCAACCGCCAAAGCATCCGCGGTGCGTGTTGATGCTGAACTTTATCATGTCGAACGCGGGCACGTTTCCGCGCTTCTTGTAACGCGGGTGCGGCTCGCGCGCATACGGGTATTCAAAGCTCTCGTCTAACTCGCCGTATTCGAGCGGCGGGTACGCGGGGTTAATCACGACGGTCTGTTCCGCGACATCCTGCAATATGCGGCGCTGGAACCACTTGTTGCATTCGATATCCACCTTGCGGCAGTTCTCTATCTGGTTCCGCTTGCTCTCGAGGCATTCCTCGTAGCTGGCGAGCCGCAGGTCTTCCCACTGGTTGCTCTTCGGGACGTTCCCCTTGGGCGCCAAGTATGCGGTTTGCGGTATGGAATGCAGGCTTGAGAACGGCACGCCTTTTTTCAAGAGTCGCACCATCTCCTTCAGGGGCTTTTCGCCCATGCCGTAAACGAGAAGGTCCGCCTGCGTATCGAACAGGATGCTCGGTTTGAGCCTGTCGCTCCAGTAGTCGTAATGCGTCACGCGGCGCAGGCTCGATTCCAGCCCGCCAATCATCAGCGGCACGTCAGGGTAGAGCTGCTTTAAAATCTTTGCGTAGGTGTACGTCGCGTAATCCGGGCGGAAACCCGCCTTGTTGCCCGGCGTGAAAGCGTCGTCGCTTCTCAGGCGTTTTGCGGCGGTGTAGTGGTTCACCATGCTGTCCATGCCGCTACTGATCGCGAAGAACATTCGCGGGCGTCCGAGTTTCTTGAAATCGCGCAGGTCGTCGCGCCAGTTGGGCTGCGGCAGAATCGCGACCCGCAAGCCCTCGTGCTCGAAGAGCCTTGCCACCACGGCGTGCCCGAAGCACGGGTGGTCCACGTAGGCATCTGCGCTGATGATAATCACGTCCACGTAATCCCAGCCGAGTTCGTCTAGGTCTTCCTTGCAGATGGGGAGGAATCGCGGATCGTACATAAAAGATAATTTAGAAAAGTAGGCGGACCTCGTTAAAGAACTTGAAAAACGTGTTACTGTTTTCCTTTGCCAAAAGCGGGAAAATATCGAGATTTACAGGCAAATCGTCATATAGGGCGGGATACAGATGGTCCCGTTTTCTTTTATGGAGTAGTTCTTGGGGTGGATGATGTACGATTTGCTAATACGTTTCTTGTAGATTTTATTGAAATCAGCTAGGGATGTGGTTGTATAATTTTTTGACGACTTTACCTCGAGGGGGATGACCTTTCCGCTTGTAGAATCGCTCAGTAAAAAATCGATTTCTATATCGTTTCTGTGCAGTTCTTTGTTATATCGGGTGAAAAAATAAAGCCTGTGCCCGTTTGCGGTAAGCATCTGTGCAATCGTATTTTCGTAGAGCATGCCCTTGTTTATTGAAAGTTTGTCGTTCATAATCTGCTTGTACAGCGAATCTCTTGCGATCGCGTTTTCGTTGAAAGCATGCGAGAACAGGAGGCCGGTGTCGCCCATGTAACACTTGATTGCGGAATCGTCGCTGGAGAGGCCCATTCCCACATTGGGGTCGGAACATTTTAGGCAATTGTTGGTTATCATGGAGTTCGAAAGCCACATAAATGTGTTTTCGTAGGTGTCTGCGGTGTTGATGCCAGACTCAATTTTGGAAAGCGACACACGCTTTTCGTGCTTGGAAAGGAATGCGGGAATTTGCAGGAATGTGGAAAGGACTTTTGACTTGTACGCTCCCTTGATTTTTTGGATGTCTTTCTTATAGAGGGAAATAATGCTGCGTTTGCGTTTGTCGCTGTATTCAAAACTAAATGAATGCTCTAGAAATTCGGCGATGGACTGCGGCATTCCGCCGATAAGCATGTATTGCTTGAACAGTTGCATGGCGTCGTTGTGCAAGCTGCGTTCAAGTGCTGTTCCTTTGTTGAAACATTCCCGGATGTAGTTGCAGATGGTGGGCTTGCCGAGCGCCTGGCAAAACTCCTCGAAGTCCATCGGATACATTTGGATTGAAGTTTCTTCCGATGGAATGGTGATGTCCTTGACATTTTCGTAGATGGAAATGAGTGAACCGGTCTCGATGTAGTCGAATCGCCCATCCTTGACCAACTTCTTGATGCTTTGCCGGGCCTTTGGGAATCTTTGCACCTCGTCAAAAATGATTACGGAGTTCCGTGGGTAGAGTGTGACCCCGTAGGTGTAAGAGAGCGTAGTAAAGAAACTGTTGAGGTCGCTCATCTTGTCGAACGCCTTCTTGACGGAAGTTTCGCAATCGTTGAAGTCGATTAGAATGTATGACTTGTATTCACGCTGGGCGAATGTTTCTACGATGGTGCTTTTGCCAATTCGGTGGGCCCCCTCGATAAGGAGGGCTTCGCTGCCCTGGGATTCGGCTTTCCATTGCAACAGCTTCTGGTAGATTTTTCGCTCAAACGTAATCATTTATGGACCTCCACTAATGAGAATATACATAAAAGTTGCCAAAAGCGCAAGGTGCGTAATGCTTGAATCTTGCCAAAAGCGCAAGATATTAAATGTCAAAAAATTGCCAAAAGCGCAAAGTTCAAAAAAGTGAGGCTTTCCCCTTCAAAAAAGCCCTTTTCTCAAAACTTACCCCTCCATATGAAACACTGCGTTTCATAAAATGCCGAAATAACGGAAAAACGAACAAAAAATATGCTAATTTCTCGAAAAATTCATTGATTTTGTTTCATCAATAGGGTAGATTTGTAACAGGGTAAGCCATGAGACCGATAACAGAGTATTCAGACTACCGTAAGTATATGCGGGATTATTACGAGGAACGCAAGAAGGGTTCCTATTTCTCGTGGCGTGAGTTCGCCAAACTTGCGGGGTTCACGTCGTCGGGGTACCTCAAGCTGGTGTGCGACGGCAAGACTCGTCTGAGCCGCGGAGGGGCGGCGAAGGTTGCCGGTGCCATGGGCCTTACCGGGTTCGGTGCGCAGTATTTCTGCCTGCTGGTGGAATACTGCGATGCTCCGGACGCAAACGTTCGTCTCGAGATTTTCTCCCGGATGCGCGCCCTGATGGAGGAGAACGGGGTTCGCATCCTGGGAGCCGAGGCGTTCGACTATTTCAAGTCGTGGATAAACCCGGTGGTGCGTGAGCTGGCGCCTATCATGCCGGGCGCGAAGCCTTCCGAAATTGCAAAGATGTGCGTGCCCGAGGTGACCGCGGGCGATGTGCGCAATGCGCTTACGCTCATGGTGCAGGCGGGCCTTTTGCATTTGAGACCGGACGGCTCTTACGTACAGACTAACAAGGGGCTTTCGGGCGACCCCGCGCTTGTCGCGGGAGCGATGCACGCCATGCAGAAACAGTTGACGCTGCTTGCCGCCGATGCCCTCGATGGTGTCGCCCGTGAAGACCGCAACATTTCGGGCCTTACTTTCGGTGTGGACGAGAAGACCTTGTGGCACCTTTCCGAGGAACTGGACCTTTTTCGCCAGAAAGTCAAGGATATTCTTTCAAAAGTCGAAAACTATGACCGCGTATATAGATTAAATTTGCATTTATTCCCGCTGAGCAAGGCAAAGGAAGGCAAAGATGAAAACCAGGGCTAGTTTTGTACAAAGTATCGTTACGCCGTGTGTGGCCTTGCTCGCTTTGCTTTCGGGCTGTGCCGGCTTTACCGAGAACGTGGCCGGGAATGCGATGGCGGATTCGGAAGACGTCACTCCCGATACTGGAACGAAGGACGGTGAAGGCTTGCCGGATATAAGTGCACCGCAGGATGCATCTGACCCTGTCGTGCCGATTCCGGGTCAAAATATTGGCCATTCGGATATCCCGACTGAGACTGTCGATCATGAGGTTGACAAAAGTGTCGCTGCAAGGTTCGAGTCGGCGAAAATTCGGAGCACGGGCAAGCTCTTGCGGAGTGCCGCCGGCGACTCGATAACCATTGTCCTCGAAATAAACGGCGGTTGCGTCAAGGAAGGCGAATCTTTCGCGTACGACCAGAACTTCTTCTTCGCGGATTCGAAGACGTTTGCCTATAGCTTCCGTGGCGATACGCTATTGCTCTCGAAAATCTCTGAACCCGACCCGTATGAAGCGGACCAGCAGAAATACGAGGAATCGTTTATCTTCGTGGGCGGTACGTCGGGCAAGCTTGATGGAATCTGGAAACATTCGCAGTGCCGCTATCGCGAAGACAAGATGTACTGCATGAATGACGGTTACGATCAGTATTTCAAGTTCGATGGCGATAAGGTGGAATACCGCATTACGGACCGCGTAGATTACGACTACATGCAGACGGTATTCGTGGACCAGTTGTTCGATTTCATCGGGGACGGAGGCTCCATCCAGCTGGAAACGCCTTATTATTATTCGGATACGAAATACGGGCAGGAAAGTGCCGGTATCAGTATTCTCTCAAAGACAAATACCACGATGAAGTTTACCCATGCCGACAAGACGTTCGACCTGAGTGTGGATTACGCCCGCTATAAAGACAGCCTGCACGTGACGCTCAAGTCGGGCGACGTGAGCTGTGAGGGAACAGTACGCGAAATGGAAGATGTCGTGACCGAGGTGTGCTCTGATGACAATGCAGATTACTTGTGGAAATCGAGCTCGGGCGCATATACGTACGAACGGATGAACTCTCGCGAGTTCGAGGCCTGCATCGATGGTATTCTCGGGCGCAATCAGAACGATTGATTCGCATGTGATTTGGGCGGTAGCTACTACAAGCTGCTGAAATACCAGATTGGTATTGGCTACTGGTTCTAGGGTGTAGCGCCTTCGCTTTTCTTGGCTTCGCGCTCTTCGGCTTCGCGTTTTGAATACGCACACCCGCAGTAGTTTTGACGGTAGAGGTTGTATTCGGCAGAGAGTTCTATGGAACGCTTGTTGCCGCCCTTGCGCTTGAAGTCGCTGGGGAGCGCCTTGACGCCGTAGATTGCCCCCTGTTCCTTGGCGACCACGTTCAGTACCTGCTCGTCCTTCTTGGGGCTGATGGTGAGCGTGGTGGTAAAATAGTCGAATCCCATTTCCTTCGCGAGCCTTGCCGTTTCGCCGAGTCGCAGTTCAAAGCACTTGCGGCAGCGCTTGCCGCCTTCCTTCTCGTCTTCGAGCCCGCGGGCAATCTCGTAGAATTTCTTGGGGTCGTACTCCCCCTCGATAAATTCCACCGGATACTTTGTCTTGAACGTGGAGACGAACCGCTTGATTTCGGCGACGCGGTGGGCGTATTCTTCGGCGGGGGCGATATTCGGGTTGTAGTAGAAAATCGTTATCTTGAAAAACTGCGAGAGGTACTCAATGCAGTAGGTGCTGCAGGGCCCGCAGCAGGCGTGCATCAGGAGCGTGGGCACGTTACCCTTGCGCTGGTTCCACCGGATGATGTAGCTCAGGTCTCGCTGGTAGTTGTGATACGCTTCAGGCATCTCGCTAGTCCCAGTTGAGTGTGCCGAACGCGGTTATCCAGAAGCAGATGGTTGCCCCGATGGCAAAGAACCCCATGACGGTCTTTTCTTTGTGGCTCGTGCTGAAGAGCACCGTGGTGGTATAGAACGTGAGGTAGACTGCGAAGAAGAACGCGAGGATGCGCGTAATCTCGAACGGGAAAAGCATCGGGAGAACCTTGCCCGCGCTGAGCAGCGTGTACATCGCGATTAGCTGCATGCAGATGGGGATGATGAACGCCTTGCGTACTTCCTTGGGAACCACCCTGTTGCGGCCGTTCATGGCGTACATACCGAGAGGTGCACCGAACGCGAGAGCGATATTCAGTGCGATGGATGGCAGGAACAGGATTGCCCCGATGACGGTCGCGATAATCATGCCGTAAAGATAAAAAAAAGGACCCCTTCAGGTAAAGGAGGTAACCTAAAGGGGTCAGGGAGTGTTTGGGTATCTATAAGATACCTAATTGCAGGGGGGATTTGCCAAAAAATCGGAGAATTCTTGTTTACACACGTGAACATGGGAAATGGTGAAAAATGCCTTTTTTGAGCGAAAATTGCCATTTTTAGGTGTGTACACGGTGGTTGCGGGCTGGTTACGGCGTGCCTAGAAAAGAATTTTTGAGGAAATCTGGGCGTGGGCGGGCCGGATTTTGGCCCCGTCGCTTTTCTTGAAGGTGGCGATGAGCGAGAACTCCAGGAAGTCGCAGGTGAGGCGCGTCTCGCTCCGGATTTGGAGGTTTTCGCGGGGGCTTGCGTCGGGTGCGACGAGGGTGACCTTGAACATGTCCTCGCGGCCGCCGGACTTTTTTTCGGAAACGGATGCGCCGATTTCGATTCGGGGCCTGCTCCAGGATTTTTCTGTGCGGTCGTGCTGCGTGCGTGCGCTGCCCGTAAGCATTGCCGAGAGCGTGCTGAATTCGCGGGTTGTGCCCGCGGTTCCCTGGAAAATAGTTTGTCTGCAATTCTCGGAGGCCTCGACGCATGTGAATTTCGCGCCCATGCGGAGTGCGGGCGGCCCGCCGGAAATATCGAGTGCGAGCCTTCCCGATACGCTATCGGAGTGGAGCGGCGAGAGTATGCGGGCGCTTGCCGATACCCGCGTGTCAAAAAATTTCTTTGCGCGGTACGTGATGTTCTGTGTGGTCCAGAGCCTGCGCTTCGCGATGCTCGGGCTGAGCCTTGCCGGCGGGGGGAGGGAATCGCCGTGTATGTAGCCGGTCGTTTGCCACGAGAAGGCGGAGGAATCCCTGCCGTGCAGGCGGAAGTGTATGAGCGGGGTACGTTCCCCGAATTGTTGCCAGTATGCGACTTGCCCGAAGGGGAAGGCGGCCTGCGCCATGACGGAATGCGTGTCGGCGGTTTTCCACAGCGATACGCCTGCCGTGAAAGCCTTGCCGCGGGTGTAGCTGGCATGCGCCCGCAATGTCCCGGAGGTGTCGACGAGTCCGGCGAGCCCGAGTGCACCGAAGGAATATGCGAGTGCGGTTCCCCAGAGCGTGTCGACGGGAATGGCGCTCTTGAGTTCGCGGGTGGAAATTTGCCCGAAGTGCGCCTCGCCCCGCTTGCCCTTGTACGTGAGCAGTTCCTGCGTGCCGAGCCGGAGCGTTGCCCGGTGGAAATTGAACAGCAGTTCCTCGCGATGCGCCGTAACGTGGCCCGCGGAATCGTACCGCACTTTTGCTGCGAGGTGCCCGCCGTAGTGACGGGAAGGCTTTTTGATCCGCGACTTGCCCGCGGTTTTATTGCCCGCGCGCTTCTTGCCTGCGGGCGTATCGCCTGCGGTCCTGTTGCCTGCGAACTCGTCGTCTGCGAAAACTGCCTGCTCTCCCGTTCCGCAGGGTTCGTTCGCGTAGATTTCTGCAAGCGCGCACACTTCCTGCGTCTTGCCTTCGTCGATAAGCGTGAGCATCTCGTTTGCCTCCTCTGCCCCGATGGTGCCGTCGTCCCACCACTCGAATACCTGCGCTTCCGTGATGTCCGCCGCCTGCGCCTCCGTGATTTCCGCAGCCTGTGTCGCGAGCGGGGAGAACAGCATTCCGACTAGCGCTGCGGCAAGCGTGAAAAGTATGCTTATCGCGGATTTTGCCCGCTTTTTTTCCGTATCCATAGGATTCCTCTACCTATATAAACGGTTTCGCACGAAAAATGAGCCAAAACGCCCTTTTTTTTCTAGGAGGTTTTTAAATTTGGGCTATGGCAAGCGATTCCTGGCATAAGAGTCCCAAGAAATGGTCCGGCCGTACCCCCGCCCGCGCGGGCAGTACCGCCGGACGCGATTTCGTGCCGCACCTCAAGGCTCCGCGCACCGAATTCCCGCTGTTTAACGGGAAGCGCGTAAAGCCCTCGCTTGAGGGACTCGACAAGCTATTGCATTACTACGGCGTGGAACTTGAACCCGCGACGCTCGCGCAGTTCTGGGAGTTCCACCAGCTGCTGCGCGCGAACAACGAAGACCAGGACCTGACGCGCCTCAATGCGTTCGAGACGATGGTGGAACGCCATTACGCCGACTGCACCCTCATCAACGCGTACGTTCCCGAATGGCCCGCCCGCATGATTGATGTCGGGAGCGGCGCCGGATTCCCTGGAATTCCGCTCAAGCTCGTGAACCCGCATATCCGTCTCACGCTCTGCGAGCCGCGTCCGAACCGCATCAACTTCTTGAACATGGTCATCGAGAAGATGGGCCTGAAGGGTATCGACGTGTTCGGCCACAAGGTGACGAGCCGGAGCATGACCCTTCCGGTCGACGGAGTCATCAGCCGCGCATTCGAATGGATGGAAAAGACCCTCCCGCGCCTCGCGAATTCCCTCAAGGTGGGTGGCCGCGTGTACTTCATGAAAGGTCCGGGTGTTGCCGACGAACTGAAGGTCTTCCACCCCGAAGATTTTGGGTACAAACTAATCGCGAAGCATTTCTACACCATCCCGAACAGCACGCAGGACCGCGCGCTCGTTATCCTCGAACGTGTAGAATAGGGTGGCATCAAAGTAAAAAGGTCGCGAGATATTTCTCGACCCAAATTTTTTGTCTTAATACTTTATTTTATCGAAATTCTCTGCACGAGATTCGCTGACCCGCTGCGCACACGCACCATGTAGAGCCCGTCCGAAATCCCGTTCAGTTCAACGGAGCCCTTCTCGCACTTGGTGCTGAACACCGGGCGTCCCTGCATATCGAATACATCGACCTTCGCCGACTGCGTACCTGCGATAAACAGCGTGCGGCCTGCAACGTGCATGGTGACGCTGCCCGGGCCTGCAGTTTGCCGAATCACTATGGTGCTGTCCAGACCAATCGAGTCGGTGACTGTCGTGTCGGTGGTCGTCGTATCCGTGGTGGCCGTGTCCTGCGGCGGCTCGAAGTTTTGGAGCCTCACCAGAATGCTATCGAATGCCGGTTTCGGTTTCAGGTTATCGTCGTATATAAGTCCTTTCTGCCTGTTGAGCCCGCCAAGCCAGCTCCATTTATCGGATACGCCCCAGATCAGGTACGTGTCCGCATTCGGTTCTTCGAGGATAATGTCCAGGTATTCACGGAAGGTCTTTCCCTGGCGTTCGAGATCGCTCTTGCTCACGTTGATGCCGCTCTTGAATCCGATATCGAGCTCGGTGATTTTCAGCTTGATGTTGAGCTTTGCAAGTTCCCTGGCAAGCGAACGGAGGCTGTCCGGCGAACCGATAAAGTGCTTGTCGGTGGTGGTGTCCTCGACGTGCGTCTGTGAACCCACGCAATGGATAGGAATGCCGTTTGCGACCCAGCGCTTCACCTGTTCCAGCAAGAACCCTGCCTTGGCTTTCGGGTTGACCCCCTGTTCGAGGTTGTAGTCGTTGTAGCAGAGTTCCGCGTTGGGGTCGGCGGCGTGCGCCCACACGAAGGCGGAGTCTATGAATTCGGGGCCGATTCCCTGGTACCACACGGAATAGGTACGCCATTGGGGTTCGTTGTTGCTGATGGCCTCGTTCACCACGTCCCATTCGTCCACCTGGCCTTTCCAGTGCCCGACCACGTTGTCGATGTGGTTCTTGAGAACGGAGAGCAGTTTCTTTTTGTCGTTCTTGTAGTTGTTCACCCAGTTCGGGACCTGGCTGTGCCAGGCGAGTGCGTGGCCACGGACGCGCATGCCGTTCTGCTTTGCGTACCTGACCATCTTGTCGCCGTTGTTGTAGTTGAACCTGTTTTCGCTAGGTTCGGTCGCGTCGAACTTCATCTCATTTTCGGCAACGACGATGTTGAACTGCGTCTTGTGAACTTGTTCGTACTGTGCGGGAAGTCCGCCGCCAAACCACTGCGAGTTTAAAATGGCACCGATGTAGATGCCGTTCTTTTCTGCGTACGATCTGAGGGTTTCATCTGCGGCGAAGGTGGTTGCGAATCCTGCGCCAATCAGGGCTACGCTGAGCACAAGCCCAGACACGGGAAAAAGGTTTCTCATTGTTACTCCTTGTTTTTCCCTAATACCTATGCACCCGTATATAAAATAAACAAAAAACGGGTAGGTAGGTGTAAATTAACCGAAACAAGAAGTTCTGGTTTTTTAGGAGAATTTTTACGGATTTCCTGAAATTTTACTGAATTTTGCGATTTCTTCGCTTAGATCAAGGCCCGAGATGGATTTTTCCAGAGACTTTGCCTGGGCAAGAATTTTCCCGGCGAAGGCGTGCGTGGCGGGCGATTCCGGGTCGGCAATTCTGTGGTTCGCCATCTTCATGAACTTTTCTACCTGCGCGATATCCGCGCGGGTCTTTTCGCTGCAGTAGCTTTCTGCCATGCGCTCGAAGATGTATTCCTCGGCGGTTTTGGACAAATGAACCATGTCGTCGGCATAGAAGCGGTAGTCGCGCAGTTCGTCCATCACGATTTCGTAACTCGGGAAGTAGCTGACCGGCAAGGTCCCTGAGCTAGCCGAAGGGACTGTGGTGACTTTGTTTATTACGTTGTTTATAGCGAGTTGCAGCGTCGCCTTCGAAAGCGTGTTGTTGTGCGCGCCGTCGCCCATGTGCCGCAGCGGCGATACGGTGAATACGATATGGAACTTCCTGTCGTCATCGCGAACAGTGATGTTTGCTTCGTCATCGCGAGCCGTAGGCGTGGCGATCCAGTCCCGCTTTATTCTTGTCAAATCCTGCACGATGTTTTCGAGTGCCCTTGCCGCATCTTCTACGGTAATCAACCTGCGTTCAAAAAGTGCGGGGTCTTGCCGGTGGCAGTTCGCGACCGCGCGGCCGTGCGCATCCCCGTTGCCCGTCGTGGCGGAAGCGTCTTTCAAGTAGTACACGAACGCAGTCCCGAGCGTGATGAACACGACATCGGCCTGCTTTAGGAATTCCCGCGTGCGGGTTGCGGCCTCGTTCAGTTTTTTGATGCATTCCTCGCGCGTCGCACCCGAGAGCGAACCGTGCGCATCCCAGCTGTACCAGGGCCCGCGGGCATCTTGATTCTCTCTGGCGTCCTGTTTCCCGCTATCATCCTGAAGCCCGCGGGCATCTTGAAAAACATCTTTTTCCCCTAAAACTTTCCTGTCGGCAATCGCCCTAATCTGCCCGGCGATAGATACCGGGTTGTACACCGTCCCGAACGGGTTCGCGAGCACGCCAAACTTGCGTGCAGCAAACTGTGCTGATATGTTGTCTGCAAAGCACGACCCGAAAAACGCGATGCGGCTCGTGTAATTGATGCGGATGCTCGATGCGGGAATGTCGATTTTGGTGAAAAGTTCCATGCCGTAAATATAGGTAAAGGCGGATGCCTTGAAAATAAGCGCGGCCTTGCATTATAGAAAAATGCAAATTTTTTATGATTTTTTAAATTGTTGCCGAAATTTGAGTAAAAACGCAATTTTTGTATTGCAAAATAAGTTGACTTTTGCGGAATAAGAGGTATATTTGGTAACGTCAAGCCCTCGGAAGCGGGGCTTTGTCAGGAGGAAAAATGAAAGATGTCTTTGAATATACGGGCTACCGTCAGTACATCGCGGACTTTTACGCCGAAAGGAAGGTGAAGTCTGCATTTACCTGGCGGGAGTTCGCAAGGATGGCGGGGTTCTCCTCGTCGGTCCACTTGAAGTACGTGAGCGAGGGGCGCTTCAACCTGGGCGAAGATGCCGTCGAGCGTGTGGCAAAGGCCATGGGGCTAAGCGGGAACCGGCTGGAATATTTCCGCGCGATGGTGGAGTTTGACCATGCCGTTACGGACAACATAAAGAAGGAAATTTTCGAGAGGATGCTCTCCATTGCAAAGCAGAGCAATGCCAAGGTTATCGAGGGTGACGCTTTCCGCTATTTCGACAGCTGGAAAAATCCGGTGCTTCGCGAACTTGCTCCCGCCATGCCGGGCGCAAAGCCCTTGGCGCTGGCAAAAGCGTGCCGCCCGAAGGTCACTGCCGCTGAAGTCAGTGAATCGTTGAACTTTCTTGTCAAGGCGAATCTGCTCTTGAAAGATGCTAATGGCAACTACGTGCAGACCGACAAGTTCGTGACGACCGGCCCGATGGAGGCTGCACCCGTCGCCATTCGCGGGCTTCACCGCCAGATGGGTGAAATCGCGCTCGATACAATCGAGGGCGTGCCGCAAAACGAACGCCACTTTTCGGGCGTGACGCTGGGTATCACGCGCAACGTCTACGACAAGATTGTCGTGGAACTGGATGCGTGCCGCAGGAAGATTATCGAAATTGCCACCGCGGAAGACGAGACGGACGAAGTATATCGCTTGAATCTCCAGTTTTTCCCGATGACGAACAAACAGGGCTTAAATAAAAAGGGTTAGGAGGATACCATGAATAACGTTAAAATGAGCAGTAAAATTTTCTGCACACTGGCGATGCCGCTCGCCTTGATGTTCGCGGCGTGTTCTGACGACAAGTCTGTTGCGGGCGGTTCTGCCGAAGAGACGGGGATTGTTGCCTTCGAGAATATAACCGTCACGGCCGCTGCGCACCGCGTTGTGCTGGAAACGCAGGAAGGTGATTCCCTGCAGAGTGGTGCATTTGCCATGGAAGGGTACGAGTCCCGTTCTGTTGCGTGGCTTTACGAACTGGATTCGACCGACTTTGTCGAGACTGGTGTTTCGTATTCGGATACGCTCCAGCACGATGGCGACAAGTTTAACTTCGAGAATGTTACCCTTAAGAGCCCGTACGTCCTGGTCCGCATATTCGGTAAGAGCATCCATGGCTACGGGGGGACTGTGCAGGCGATTGCTGATGTCCGGAAAACGAAGGACGTTAACCTGAATTTGTTGACGACTCTTAAGACAGCGCTCTGGCGTTATCTAGCAAAGGAAGGCGTTGCTAGCGATAGTCTTGACGCTCGTGCGGAAAGGGCCACCCTGGATGCGCTTGGCATTGTCGAGAAGTTCAGTGGATTCGAAAGCAAGGAGATTCTGGAAAACCCCAAATATGTCATGGCGGAAGCCGCTGTTTCGTCGATGCTTATTTATGAATGGACTCTTATCCGCTGGACAACCCTTGATTCTACCATGAACACCCTTGAATTGTATGGCAATCTGGATAACCTGGATTCCCTGGTGCGGCTTGAGTTTATGAAGAACCTTGCTAATGACCTTGCGGACATGAAATGGATTACCCGCGGGAAAGAAGATATTCTGGATTCTTCGACCATAGATGATGAAGTCAAGACCCTCTATGACTTTAGGCGAACCTTTGCTAAAGTTCTGGCGGATGTGTATGTGAAGATTGCGGGCGAAAACCGCTGCACGGAGGCCCGTGAAGGGGATGAATTGAAACTTGCAGGTGTCGACTTGTCTATAGTCTGCCGATCGGGTGGCTGGAGGGTCGAGATTGGTAATGCCGGTAAGGTGTTCCCGGAAAGCGGGACAGTGACCGATGCTCGCGATGGTAAGACATACCGGACGGTGACCTACAATATCGGTGGAAAGTCGCAGACCTGGATGGCGGAAAATCTCAAGTACGAGTACGGAAAATCCCGTTGTCTCGATGATAGCGAGCGTGAGTGCGGATTGTTCGGTCGGCTCTATACGTGGGCTGATGCGCTTGCCCTTGATTCGTCAATCGTCTGGACCAAGGAGGAATGCGTTGAAAACTTTAGTCAGGATTATGCACAAGAATATATTGAAGAATATGAGGCGTGTGTAGCGAAATATAAGGATCGTGAAAAATCGGATATCGAAGAGCAATGTGGTTTTCCCTGGGACGTGGTGTGTGAATTGGCAACGAAGGAAGGGGGTCTCGAAAATTATAAATACTACATAGCGAAGGATCTGATTGACTCGGTGAATCACCAGGGTGTTTGTCCCGATGATTGGCACGTTGCAACGGCGGACGATTGGGAAGGCCTGTACAAGTACATAGAGGATGCATACAATGTGGAGGAAAGGGATGTCGTGTGGTACCTTTTGCAGTCCGAATATACGGAAGGGCCTGTTGGATTTGGCCTCCAGTTGTTGCCGACATCGGAAGGCAGGCGCACATACCGTCAACAAGAATGGGAAACAACCGGTAAGCGGCGCCTGTTCTATGTGTTCACTCCGATTTATGCGACTCCAATTTACAGGTATGGAGATGAACCTGCTGAGGAATTTTCCGAGGCGTACGAGCCTTGGCGTGGTTTGCCATTGGGATACCAGAATGTGTGGCATGTGGAGGGGGACTTATGGGGCGTAATGTTTGGTTACGAAAGATACGGAACCTTGCTTGTTCAGTCTGGGAATGATAATGAGTGGGCGACTGTAAATATGCCTGTTCGCTGTGTCAAGAACTGATATGCAAAGAATCTGTTAGGAGGAGAAAGGGGAAGGAAGAAAAAGGTGGAGAACAGGAAGGCGGGCTTATGCCCGCCTTTTTGAGACCGCTCGTTCGACATATAGGGTATAAAATCTCCGGTTTCTCACGAGCTCTCCCCTACGACGGCTCGTTGATACGAGTCGCCTCCGGGTCACGGCGACTGCTTATTTGCGTGTTTGTGAAGCGCGTCACGCGCGGGTGTCGTTTTGGGGCGAATCGCATTCCAAGTTGGAATAAAAACGGGGTCGCAATCGGGCCTGCCCTATACTATATTGAATAGGTTAGGACCTGCCTATGAACAGAATCAAGTTTACCGCGTTTTCGCTTGTCGCATTCCTCGTGCCTGCCGCCTTCGCGCAGGACGTGTTCATTACCGTCGACCAGTTCGGGTACCGCCCCGACGCAAAGAAGGTCGCCGTATTGCGTAGCCCCGAGGTGGGTTACGACGCCGCGCTCTCGTACACTCCGAGCGATGTGATGGAAGTCGTGGACAGCGCGACCGCGAAGGTCGTGTTCTCTGGCGCTCCGGTCGCTTTCCAGGAGGGTGCAATCGATACCGCCTCGGGCGATAAAATCTGGTGGTTCGACTTCTCGCAGCTCAATACGCCGGGTACTTACTTTATCCGTGACAAGGCGGATAACTTGAAGCAGTCTTTCTACTTCCGCATCCGGGACGACGTGTACAACGACATCTTGAAGGCGGCGATGCGCATGATGTTCTACCAGCGCGTAGGCATGGCGAAAGAGGAAAAGTATGCGGGCAAGGACTGGGCCGATGATGTGAACCACGCGCAGGACAAGGCGGCCCGCCTGTTCACCGACAGCACGAATGCCGCGACGGAACGAGACGTGAGCGGCGGGTGGTTCGATGCGGGCGACTTCAACAAGTACACCATCTGGAACGGCAACTACATCGAGACGCTCCTGCGCGCCTACATAGACGTGCCCCGTGCATTTACCGACGATTACAATATTCCCGAATCGGGCAACGGGATTCCCGATATTCTCGACGAGGTGAAGTGGGGGATGGATCACCTGCTCCGCATGCAGAACGCGGACGGCTCGGTGCTCTCAGTGGTCGACGAGGACCACGTATCGCCCCCATCGGCAGCGACGGGCCGCAGTTACTACGGTGCCCCCAACGCGATGTCCGCCTACTCTGCGGCGAAGGCGTTCGCGCTCGGTTCCATTGTGGCGGGCAAGCGCGGGAACACCGAATACGCGGCGACGCTCAAGGATGCCGCCCAGCGTGCCTACAAGTGGGCCGAGGCGCACCCCGATTCCATGTTCTACAACAACAAGGCGGAATACGGCACCAAGGACCTTGCGGCAGGCCAGCAGGAAATCGATACAAACTACACGACGGGTGCGCGCTTCGCGGTGAAGGTGGCATCGGACTTCGCGATGTACGAACTCACCGGCGATGCGAAATACCTCGGGCGTTTCGAGGCGACTCCCGATAGCCTGCCCCTGATGCGGCAGTACGGCAGCTGGGCGCTCGACCAGTACCGCGTTGCGCACGACCTGCTCTACCTGCAGTACCTGGGCTACAAGGATGCGGATGCCGACGTGAAGGGAATCGTGCAGGAACGCTTCGTCTCGATTTTTGGACAAAGTAAGTATATTGCGGCGGGCCTAGGGCACGACGGCTACCGCTCCTACATCCGCGACTACAACTGGGGTTCCAATTCGCACAAGGCTTCGAGCGGGCTCCTGTTCGACCTGATGGCGGGTAGCGGCGGAGCGACCTCTGCGGAGGCGGGCGCGTGGCACGAAGCCGCGGAAGATTACCTGCACTACCTGCACGGCGTGAACCCGTTCGGCATGGTGTATCTTTCGAACATGGGTGGCTATGGTGCAGGCAAGAGCGTCACCAAGTTCTATCACGGATGGTTTACGGGCGACAATCCCGCTCCGGGATACGTGACGGGTGGCGCGAACTCCCGCTATGCGTGGGCGGCCTGCTGCAAGCAGTACGATGCCGACAACTCTGCGAAGGGTTGCGGGAGTGCCGCGAACAACGCGCTCTGCTATGCGGTATCGCTCCCGGTCGGGGAACCGCACGCGAAGATGTACGCGAACATCAACGAGGGCTGGCCCATCGATTCCTGGGAACTCACGGAACCCTCTCTCGGGTACCAGACGGCGTATATCCGGCTTATCTCGCGATTTGTGAAGCAGAAGGGCGTGGATATCGGGGAAAAGTTCGGGAGCGACTCGACGGATGCCGTGAAGCCTGTCGCCGCGCCGGTGCCGAACCTGAATGTAGCGCTCGCGGGCAATAGCCTTGAGGTCGTGAGCTCGGGCGACATCCGCGAAATCCGCCTGTTCGACGTGAACAATCGCGAAACCCTGCGCTGGAACGGCGATGCCCGCCGCGTTTCGCTGGATATTTCTGCCTTGAAGCCGGGAGTATACGTAATTCGTGCCGTTTCGGGCCAAAAAACGTTGACAACGCTGGTGGTGAAGAGGTAAACGGGCCGAATATATTGTATTTTTATATGACATGTTCCGCTTGTGAACGAAGGAATTGATTATGAAACCTGGTAAGATCGAACTTCGCCTGAACGCTGAAATCGAGAAACGCGGTGCGCTTTTTGCCGTGCTGCTCGACCCCGATACATCCGATGAGGCCGCGTTCGTGAAGGCGGGTGCGATGGCCGCCGAGAACGGTGCCGACCTGCTCCTGGTGGGCGGTTCTTACCTGGGCAACTTCACGCTCCCTAAGCAGGTGGCGGCCCTCAAGGCCAACGTGGACCTGCCCGTGGTTCTTTTCCCGGGTGGAGCCTCGCAGGTGGTTCCCGGTTTCGACGCGATGCTCTTCATGACGCTCGTGAGCGGCCGCAACCCGAACTACTTGATTGACGAGCAGGTGCGCGGTGGCGCGCTCGTGCGTGCGCTCAACATGGAAGCAATCCCGACGGCATACCAGCTCATCAACAGCGGCAAGCGCACTACTGTGGAATACATCAGCGGTACCATGCCTGTACCCGCGAACAAGCCCAAGCTCAGCATGGTGAACTCCATCGCGGCAGAACTCATGGGCATGCGTTACGTGTACCTGGAAGCGGGCAGCGGCGCCGAAGAGCCCGTACCCGTGGAACACATCGCCTACACCCGCAAGGCGACCGAGATGACGATTATTACCGGCGGTGGAATCAAGGACCCGCAGACGGCCGCCATCCGCGTGGCCGCAGGCGCGAACATCATCGTGACCGGAACGCTGTGGGAAAAGGTGGAAGACCCGGCGCTGCTCAAAGAATTTGCCGCCGCAATCCACGTGAAAGGCTAAAAGCGTCGCAATACTTCGTTGCCCCCGATCTTACGGCTTGTCACCCTGGAGCCTGGAGTGCGAAGCACGATAGGCGATAGGGTCCATACATTTTATACCCTCACTTTTTCTCCCTAGTGCGGGCTGTGCAAACTCTACCCAGATTTTGTATATTCTATCTGTTGTATGCAAATAACTAAGATAACAGTATCCCAAACGGTTCAGTTTTTTAAAAAGAAGGATTTGTGGGCCAAAATAGCCCTTACTGTACTCTTCCTTTCGTATTTGTCTTTTTGTCGAGCATGTTTTTTTAATCCAATTGCGGGGGAAGACTTTCCTATTTATGAGAATAATTATCCGGGGGATTTGTATAGCTTTCGGGCGAAAAATAAAGGCGCAAAGCAATGCGAGTTGGATGGCAAGAAAATTTTCCTAGAACGGGAGAATCAGAACGAATCTTTTTGGTATGACTTTTTTGTTGATACCAATGCTCCTTGTGTTTGGCATCTTCAATATCAGGATGATGATGGTTCTAGAAAAAATATTTTGACATATAGGTTTGTAATCGATAGAGGTGTTGCGGGCGGTGGTAGTCTAGGACCAGATATTGGAATTGATGAACGACAAGATTCTATCGTCATTATTTATGATGCAGAACCATTTGATGGTTTCACAATAGAGCCAGGCCCGTTCAGCGATAAAATTGTACTTCAGAAAGGAGCTTCGAGGAAAGACATTATTTCAGCTCATTGTGCTATGGAGTAGTCCAATTGATTAAGAAATTGATAGAAAAATTCTTTACTTTGACTGCGTTTATTTCCGCAGCATGTTTGGCGGTTCATTATGCACCAACGTCCATAATTTTTGTAGGTAATCGTCTTGATTTTATTGCCGACAGACCGCTTGTCTTAATTGCGCTGTTACTTTCTTTAGTGATGCTTGCGTCGGCTATTTTGTTGTTGCTTGATTTGTTCTCGCAGAAATTCAAGGTTGTCCAAAGAAAGGTTTGGATGGTGTTTGCGGCGATTGGAACCGCTCCGATTTTGCCTCTTGCCTTGTTTGGGTTAATTTTGTTCGTAATTTTTGCTTTTTATTATATAAATCAATTTTTTGAATTTATAGTCGGCTTGTTTTAGGAAGCATATACTCGAGGTGTTTATGGGAAGAGAGTTCTTGCTTGCTTTAGCGCTTGCCTTGGCGGCGGCATCTCTTTTTGAACTGCGACTCCCACGACAACTATGACCCTACAGGACGCCAGGGCGATGGCGAGAATGCCGACGGTTTTGGCGTGCATTATCAGTTCGATGGCGACACCACCAAGTTCTACGGATGTCGCGCCTGGTGGAACAGCGACGACGGCTTCGACGTGCTGGCCCAGGAATTCCCCGTAGTCGTTGAAAACAGTTACGCCATGGGGAACGGCTATATCCATTACGGGACAAGCAAACCGCCTAGTTTCTTGAAACTCAAGAAGGGGAGCCGCGCCATTGACAAGGGCGAAAATCTCGGTTTCTCGTTTGTGGGCGATGCGCCCGACCTCGGCGCATTCGAATACGGGATGTCGAGCAATTCTGTGGCGTCATCTGGTTCTGTTGCCGAATCATCTTCTGGAACGGCACGAATCATGCCGCAAAGGACGCCTGACGGCGAAACGCCCGCCCGCAAGGGTTACCGCGACCTCAAGGGCCGCCACTACGAAAAGCTGATCCGCTATCGTGTGATGTTCTAGCGGTTTTGTTTGCTACAACTTGCGAATCTCTTATTCGCTTATTCCATTTGTATCTTGAAAAAGCGTCATTAGATTACCGCAAACATAAAATTTCCTGGAAAAACGCAAAAAATCTCTTTACTTTTGCACCGAAATAAGCGATATATAAAAAGGAACAATCCTGGCAACAAAAAGCACATCCAAGGAGTATTTATGGCGATACGGATTCTCGAAGGCTCTCAACCATGGGTGCCTGCTTTACGAGCA